>NZ_CP070982.1:0-300000 GCF_018417595.1 Pseudomonas entomophila | reverse complement strand
GCGCTTCGGCCTTGGCCTCCAGCAGGTTACCTTGCGTAAAGCGAATCATCAGAAATACCACCCAGGTCGAGCATGCACGGGAAGATCCAGCTGACGTTGCCGGACCTCCTGATCAACACGACGTTGCAAAGCTTCGTTGTAGCAGACAATCCCTAGAAGGCCAGCGACTGGAACGTGCCCGTGGATCAGGGCTTCAGCCTGATAGCGTTCCATTTTTCGTGGATCGTCTGGGTCACGCTTGAAATCTCTGGACTGCAAGATCTGCCAGTCGATCTTGTCCAGATGCTCCAGGTCGCTGTAGTAGCCTGCCCAGTCCGGATACGCATGAGCATCGGTAAAGACAAAGGGCAGCCCCAGGGACCGCACATGGTACAGGCTGGAGACAAGAATCACGATCTCCTCATTCCGACGTTGCTGTACTCCCCGTCCTGAATGGATGTTTTTCATCATCACGGAGAACGGTGTGAAGTAGAACGGCACGTAGTCTGCCAGCGTCCCACCGGGATGGATGGGCACCGCTCGCCTGGAACGCTTGCTGATCAGGTCAGGATTACCAATTCCGACGTAGCCACTGGAGAGGTTCACTCTGGAAACCGCACACAAGCCGTTGTCCAGTAGCCACGGGAGGTTATCGCGGTGGACGACTCGCCAGATCAGGGCTTTGCTTGGGTTAAGTCTGGTATACGTCATCTGGCAGGGAACATATTCCTATTGGCATCAATCCAGAGGTTCCTGAACCCGGCAGCCACAGCTTGCGCCCTTACGTCCCCAAAAACTTCATCAGAGGGTGTGTAGATTTTTGCGAACTGGGAAACCGGGACGGGCCCAGGAGCAAGACATTCTGCCATACAGACGTGCTTGCATTCCTGATCATGGTAATCCCGTCGGTCCATAAGGTCCCAATCGATAGCGTCGAAACCTTCGTCATACCCTAGCAGCTCGAATCGACTGCCCGACAGCGGATGTCGAGCGATGACGCTCCAGTTATGTGTCTGGGCATGACTTCTTTCCACAGCGATCAGTACAAATTCTTCATCAGGCCGATCCTGATAGACCCTTCCATCAAAAGGATTCTTGGCAAACCAATGGAAGGGCACATACTGCTCAAGGCCTTGTTGACGGCGGCCCAGAATGATCTCTGCGTCAGCAATATCGGCAAATTCCTCCTCATCCAACACAGTCCGTGGAAGCAGCCCGCGCTGAAAAATCGAGGAGACGTTTGCAACACTTGTAAGGTGATAGAGAAATCGTTGAGTACGAATTGCCATACTAATGCGACCCTAATAATGCCATTAAGACACCACTGACATTGGATCCAAAGCAACAGTTGGCACAAGCCGAATTCGTACTCAAGATCCTTATTGAATCTGCTCCGGCGTCACGATCACCCAGTTCTTGTCCGCCGTCACCGGCAACCCCTCCTTGGCCTGGGCCGCCGCATGCTTGGCGATCATCCCGTTCAGCTGGTCCATGTACTTGGCCTTGCGGTTTATCCACAGGTGGATACCGCCCTTGCCCACATCGACGCTGTGGAACTGCATGTAGCCATCGCTGGTCGGGGTGTCGCCACCCACCAGTACCGGTTTCTTCCACTCATCGATATAGGTCAGGATCGCCGCTTGCTTGCCGGCCATCCAGGTTGCAGGTGTCCACAGGTAAGGGGTCAGTTCCAGGCCTTCGTTGGCCTTGGGATCGTAGTGCCCGGCGGTAATCTGCTTGCGCGCGGTGGTCAGTTGACCATTGGCGCGGTCCTTGAGCAACAGGCTCACACCGATCACGTTCTCGGGTTTGACGTTGTAGCCGTACTTCGGATCGGCGGCGACCATGCGCACCAGCTCTTCCGAAGCCGCGGAAATCACGTACACCTCGATGCCGTTCTCCATCAGCTTGTTGTACAGCTCGGCCTGGCCGGTGAACACCTTGGGTGGCTGCACCTCGATGGTCTTGACCTGGTCACCCTCGAAATAGGTGCTGGGGATCGGCTTGCCCGAGGCCATCAACTCGTCGACCTGCTGCTTCAGCTCCTTGAGCGTGAACCCCGAGAACACCTGGGCCACCCAGGGGTAGCAGACCATGTCGTCGATTTCGCACAGGCGGTAGTAGTAGCTGAACAGGCTCTCCTTGTGCTCGGCGGTATCCTTGAACGGGATCAGCTTGAGCGAGGGGTCGAGCTTGTCGCGGGTCAGCAGGCCCTTGTTCTCCATGAACGGCAGCAGCGCCTCCTCGAGGTCGAAGCGGTAGCTGGTGTTGTCCATGTCGAATACCGCGTAGTTACCCTTGTTGGCGTTGGCGGCAATCATCGCGTCGAGCTTCTGGGCGGCCTCGGCCGGCCAGTGCTTGAGCTCGGTGGCCGCCCAGCTGCTGGCACTCAGCAACAGGGCCAGGCCGCCGGCAAGGATTCTCGGAGCAGACATCATGTGCGGTTCTCCCAAAGACGTGGCCGCTCAACCCTATGCCTGATTTGTGACAGGCAGGCGCTCGCGACCGACGTCGAGGCAACCGCAAACGCCATGTTCGTTGCCAATTGCGACAAAGCGTTATTCCATAAACGACTATGCAAATTACTTTTAGGTATAAATTCGTTTGTTTTCAGGCTGTTAGCATTTCCGTTCGTAATCGCTCACAGAGGCGATGCCTCTTCCGCCTTTTCCTGGAGCTTCAATGAACCTGCCGCTGTCACTCAACCTGCTGGCGTTCCTGGCCCTGTTGCTGGGCCTGGCGCAAACCCGCCGCACCGACTGGAGCCTGGCCAAGAAAGTGCTGCTGGGCCTGGTGCTGGGCGTGGTGTTCGGCCTGGCCCTGCACACGGTCTACGGTGCCGGCAACCCAGTACTGAAAGCCACCCTGGCCTGGCTCGACCTGGTCGGCAACGGCTATGTCGGCTTGCTGCAGATGATCGTCATGCCGCTGATCTTCGCCTCGATCCTCAGCGCCGTGGCCCGCCTGCACAACGCCTCCTCGCTGGGCCGCATCAGCGTGCTGAGCATCGGCACCTTGCTGCTGACCACCGCCATCGCCGCGCTGATCGGTATCGCCCTGACCAACCTGTTCGGCCTGAGCGCCGAGGGGCTGGTGGCCGGCGCCCAGGAAAGCGCCCGCCTGCAAGCCATCAACAGCGACTACGCGGGCAAGGTCGCCGACCTCAACATCCCGCAGCTGCTGCTGTCGTTCGTGCCGACCAACCCGGTGGGCGACCTGGCCCGGGCCAAGCCGACCTCGATCATCAGCGTGGTGATCTTCGCCGTGTTCCTGGGCCTGGCGGCCTTGCAACTGATCAAGGACGACAAGGACAAGGGCCAGCGCGCACTGTCGGCCATCGACGTGCTGCAGGCCTGGGTGATGCGCCTGGTGCGCCTGGTGATGAAGCTCACCCCCTATGGCGTGCTGGCATTGATGACCAAGGTGGTCGCCAGCTCCAACCTCGAGGACATCCTCAAGCTGGGCAGCTTCGTGGTGGTGTCGTACATCGGCCTGGGCCTGATGTTCGTGGTCCACGGGGTGATCCTGGCGCTGACCGGCGTCAGCCCGCTGCGCTTCTTCCGCAAGGTGTGGCCGGTGCTGACCTTCGCCTTCACCAGCCGCTCCAGCGCCGCCAGCATCCCGCTGAACATCGAGGCGCAGACCCTGCGCCTGGGCGTGCCGCAGTCGATCGCCAGCTTCAGCGCCTCGTTCGGCGCGACCATCGGCCAGAACGGCTGCGCCGGCCTGTACCCGGCGATGCTCGCGGTGATGGTCGCCCCGGCGGTGGGCATCGATACCTTCGACCCGCTGTGGATCGCCACCCTGGTAGCCATCGTCACCCTGAGCTCGGCCGGTGTGGCCGGGGTGGGCGGCGGCGCGACCTTCGCCGCGTTGATCGTGCTGCCGGCCATGGGCCTGCCGGTCGAGCTGGTGGCCTTGCTGATCTCGGTGGAGCCGCTGATCGACATGGGCCGCACGGCGTTGAACGTGAACGGCTCGATGACCGCGGGCGTGGTCACCAGCCAGTTGCTCAAGCAGACCGACCAGCAGGTGCTGGGCGGGGACGAGCATGCCGAGTTGAACCATTCCTGAGGCCTTGCCGGTGAAAGGGCTGCAAAGCAGCCCCAACACCTCAGCCCCTGTCCCAGAC
Source organism: Pseudomonas entomophila (assembly GCF_018417595.1). NCBI lineage: Bacteria > Pseudomonadati > Pseudomonadota > Gammaproteobacteria > Pseudomonadales > Pseudomonadaceae > Pseudomonas > Pseudomonas entomophila. The sequence continues at coordinate 295,889 of NZ_CP070982.1, read as the reverse complement.
CTCGAAGTGATAGACCGGCTTGCCCTCTTCAGCCTGTGGCGCGCTGGACGACAATTGCCACTGTTCTTTGTCGAACTCGGGGAACCAGGCATCCCCCTCTGGCGACAACTCGACCCGGGTCAGGTACATCCGGCTCACCAGCCCCTTCTCCAGCGCCTGCCCATACAACTGCGCACCACCGATCAGCATCAGCTCATCGACACCCTGTTCCCGCGCCCACTGTTCGGCGCGCACCAGCGCCGCTTCCAGCGAAGCGAACACCTCGGCACCGGCCAGCTCCAGGCCAGGCTGGCGGCTGACGACGATATTCAACCGCCCCGGCAGTGGCCGCCCCAGCGAGTCCCAGGTCTTGCGCCCCATGATGATCGGCTTGCCCAGGGTGGTGGCCTTGAAGTACTTGAAATCCCCCGGCAGGTGCCAGGGCATGGAGTTGTCGATGCCGATCACACGGTTCTCGGCGAGCGCCGCGATCAGGCTGAGGGGGAGTGATGTATTCATGCCGGCGAGGATAGCACCGGGCACGTGGGTTATGCTTCTGCCCTGACCTGTGCAATGGAAGACCTCGTGACCGCACCGACTCCACTCGACAAACGCTGGCTCACCGAAGCGGTGCGCCTGCGCGAAGAGCACGCCGGCCCCCTGGAGGACCAGGAAGCCAACCGCCGCGCCCGCCAGCAGGGCGGCGACCTGGCGGTACGCATCGAAACCCGCGCCCTGTGGCTGGCCGAACGCGACGGCATGGCCACCGCGCTGCGCCACTGGAAGCAGGGCGCGCGCCTGGCCCTGCTGGCGTTGATGCTGCTGGCCATGTTCAGCGGCGCCGGGCTGGGCCTGGCGGCCCTGGGCGATGGGCAACGTCCGGTGAACGTGTTCTGGGCCTTGGGCAGCCTGCTCGGGCTCAACCTTTTGCTGCTGCTTGGCTGGGCCCTGGGTTTCTTCTTCGGCGGCGAACAAGGTGCCGCCTTGGGGCGGTTTTGGCTGTGGCTCAGCGAACGCTTGGCCCGCGACGCCCAGGCCGCGCAACTGGCCCCGGCACTGCTGGTGCTGCTGCAACGCCAACGCCTGAACCGCTGGCTGCTTGGCGTGCTGGTGCATGGCCTGTGGCTGCTGGCGATGGGTGCGGCACTGGGGATGTTGCTGGCCCTGCTGGCGACCCGGCGCTACGGCTTCGTCTGGGAAACCACGCTGCTCGCCGCCGAGCCCTTCATCGCCCTCACCCAGGCCCTGGGCGCCCTGCCCTCGCTGCTGGGCTTCAGCGTGCCGGACGAGGCGATGATTCGCGCCAGCGGCGCCACCCTGCCGAGCCTGGACCTGGCTCGCCAAGCGTGGGCCGGCTGGCTGCTTGGCGTGGTGCTGGTCTACGGCCTGCTGCCGCGCCTGGCATTGGCTGCGCTGTGCCTGTGGCGCTGGCGCCAGGGCCGCGAGCGCCTGTCACTCGACCTCAACCTGCCCGGCTACGCCCAGTTGCGCGACGCCCTGATGCCCCGCAGCGAGCGCATCGGCGTGCAGGATGCCGCCCCCGATGCGTTGCCGCGCTTCGAGGCCGGCCAACTGGAAAGCGGCAGCAGCGGCGCCTTGCTGGTCGGCCTGGAGCTGGATGATCAGCGCCCCTGGCCGCCGGCCCTGCCCAAGGCCGTGACCGATGCCGGCGTGCTCGACAGCCGCGAATCACGCAACAAGCTGCTCGAACAGCTCAGCCGCTTCCCGCCCGCCCGCCTGGCCATCGCCTGCGACCCTCGCCGCTCGCCGGACCGTGGCAGCCTGGCGCTGCTCGCCGAGCTGGCGCGCAATGCCGGCGCCACGCGCATCTGGCTGCTTCAGGCGCAACCCGGCCAGGCGCTGGACGCCGCACGGCTGGGCGACTGGCACGAAGCACTCGACCGCCTGGGCCTGCCCCACGCCGACACCTCGCCGCTGACCTGGCTGGAGCATGGCCATGACTGAGCCACTGAAACTGGCCGTGGTCGGCCACACCAACGTCGGCAAGACTTCGCTGCTGCGCACCCTGACCCGCGACGTGGGCTTTGGCGAGGTCTCCCACCGCCCCAGCACCACACGCCATGTCGAGGGTGCTCGGCTTTCGGTCGATGGCGAGCCGTTGCTGGAGCTGTACGACACCCCTGGCCTGGAAGACGCCATTGCCCTGCTCGACTATCTGGAGCGTCTGGAACGCCCGGGCGAACGCCTGGACGGCCCGGCCCGCCTGGAGCGCTTCCTCCTGGGCAGCGAGGCGCGCCAGCGCTTCGAGCAGGAAGCCAAGGTGCTGCGCCAGTTGCTGGCGAGCAATGCCGGCCTGTATGTGATCGACGCGCGCGAACCGGTGCTGGCCAAGTACCGCGACGAGCTGGAAGTGCTGGCCGGCTGCGGCAAGCCACTGCTGCCGGTGCTCAACTTCGTCGCCAGCAGCCAGCACCGCGAGCCGGAATGGCGCGAAGCCCTTGCCCGGCTTGGGCTTCACGCGTTGGTGCGGTTCGACAGCGTGGCCCCACCCGAAGACGGCGAGCGTCGCCTGTACGAAAGTCTCGCCCTGCTGCTGGAAGACGCCCGCCCCGCCCTGCAACGGCTGATCGACGACCAGCAGGCCCAGCGCCTGGCCCGCCAGCACAGCGCCAAGCGCCTGATCGCCGAGTTGTTGTTGGACTGCGCCGCCTGCCGGCGCAGCGTCGAGACCGAGCCTGCCGCCGAGGCGCGGGCCATCGAAGCCCTGCGCCAAGACGTACGCCAGCGCGAGCAGCGCTGTGTCGAGGCGCTGCTCAAGCTCTACGCTTTCCGCCGCGAGGACGCCCAGGCCGGTGATCTGCCGTTGCTGGATGGGCGCTGGGGCGATGATCTGTTCAATCCCGAAACCTTGAAACTGCTGGGGGTGCGCCTGGGCAGCGGGGTGGCGGCCGGAGCAGCGGCCGGCGCCGGGGTGGACCTGCTGGTCGGCGGCCTGACCCTGGGTGCCGCAGCCCTGGCGGGCGCCATCGCCGGGGGGGCGCTGCAGACCGCGCGCAACTACGGCTCACGCTTGATGGGCAAGCTCAAGGGGCAGCGCGAGTTGACGGTGGACGACACAGTGCTGCGCCTGCTGGCGCTGCGTCAGCAGCAGTTGATGGTGGCGCTGGAAAGCCGAGGGCACGCGGCGCAGGACAGCATTCGCCTGCCCGGACCAGATGAGAAAGCCTGGCGGGAAGGCAAGCTGCCGGAGGCGTTGAGCAAGGCACGGGCACATCCACAATGGTCGACGCTCAACCCTCAGGCCAAGATGAATCAGGCGCAGCGGCAACACCAGTTGGAAGTACTCAGCGCACAACTTTGAAATTCTGCATCCTGGCGCATGAACTTGCACCTGACATTTTTGCCAGCTGGTTCAATAAAGTGGCAGACCTAGAATCAAGCTCTCTTCGGCTAGCCACATGAGGTATATAGCAATGAGCTTGAAACTGACGTCGAGTGAGCACTTCTTCAATGCCTACATCGAACAATTCCAGGGAGATGGGGTTATCACCCCCGTCGAAAGCATTCAGATTCGTAAGTCCGCCGATACTGAGATTGAAGTGTTGATCGACAGCCTGAAAACCCATGTGAACGAAGTACTCAAAAAAGAGCAAAAGCCTGAGTTGGACTGGCCGCTCAGGCGCTTGCAAATGACTTGTGACATCCTCGTGGAGGACTTGCAATTCCTCGCCAAACTGATGCGTAACGCTTCGCTGGACGAGGAAACCATCGGACAGATCCGCTCGGCGGTCGAGCACCAGTTGACCTATGTGGTGTTCGCCAACAACTCATCTGTCGCACGGGTAAAGGCGTTGAAAAAATCACTCTGATTCCACCACTGCTGGTACTTCCGGCGTACTCATAAGCTGGGAGTACCCTCAGCCTCACCGATGCCTTCAATCGAACGTCTGAAGCAAGGCCAAAGCTTTGTCTTTCAACACTGCGAGATCCATCACCGGCACCTCAACCTCCTTGGCCATCTCGTCCCATTCACGCATGCGCAAGCTGACGGCAAACAACGGATCCTTCTCGAACGCATCGGCCTCGGCGTCGCTCATCACCCCGCCTTGGTACGCCAGCGTACGCCGGCTCGCCTCGCTCAACCGCTCGTAGTACCCCGGCTGGCGCAGGGTGAGGTAGCGCTTGGCCTCGACGTGGTATTGCACCAGCCGCGCCATGCGCTCGCCAAAACCGCAGCGACGCAGGTATTCGGCACCGATGCGCTCATGGCTGACCACGCCGTAACCGCCCATGTCCTCGCCTTCGCAGAGGTGGCCGATGTCGTGGAAGAAGGCGGCGAGGACCACTTCATCGTCGTAGCCCTCGGCCATGGCCAACTGCGCGGCCTGGGACATGTGCTCGAGCTGGGTGATGGCCTCGCCGATGTAGTCGGCGCTGCCGTGGCGTTCATAGAGGGCGAAGGTGGCCCGGATGATCTGCTCGGGGGTAGGCACTGGCATGCTCCTGATGTGCATGGAATGTTCGCCTGTAGGAGCGGCTTCAACCGCGATCACCCGCGAAATGGGTGCCAACCGCATCGCGGCTGAAGCCGCTCCTACAGCGAATCGAGGCCGCAGGTCTTACTGCTGCGCAACCTTCTCCGACTTGCCGTCATAGCGTTTGCGCCACTCGCTGAGGATCTCGTCACGGTTTTTCGAGGCCCAGGCAAAGTCGTTCTTGATCAGGCGCTGCTCGTAATCGGCCGGCAGTTCGGTCTGCGGCTTGGCGATCCCCGGCGCGGCGAGCACGGCGAAGTTCTCCTTGTACAGCTCCATGGCCACGGGGCTGGCGGAGAAATCGGCCAGGCGCTTGGCCGCATCGGCTTTCGGCGACCCCTTGATCACGGCGGTGGCCTCGATCTCCCAGCCCAGGCCTTCCTTCGGCAGCACGATGTCCAGCGGCGCGCCCTGGCGCTTGAGCTGCACAGCCGGGTATTCGAACGAGATGCCGATCGGGAACTCACCGGCCGCCGCCAGCTTGCAGGGTTTGGAACCGGAATGGACATACTGCCCGATGTTCTGGTGCAGGGCGTCCATGTAGGCCCAGCCCTGGGGCTCACCAAAGGTCTGCAACCAGGCGCTCACGTCGAGGAAGCCGGTGCCGGAGGATGCCGGGTTGGGCATGACGATCTTGCCCTTGTACTCGGGCTTGGTCAGGTCCTGCCAACTCAGCGGTTTGCTCAGGCCCTGCTTTTCGGCTTCGACGGTGTTGAAGCAGATGGTCGCGGCCCACACGTCCATGCCCACCCAGGCCGGCGGGTTGGCGGTGTCGCGGTAGTTGCTGGAAATCTTGCCCAGGTCCTTCGGCGCATAGGCTTCAAGCATGCCGTTCTGGTCGAGGATGGCCAGGCTGGAGGCCGCCAGGCCCCACACCGCGTCGGCCTGCGGGCGCTCTTTCTCGGCCAGCAGCTTGGCGGTGATGATGCCGGTGGAGTCGCGCACCCACTTGATCTCGATGTCGGGGTTGGCCTTTTCGAAGGCCTGCTTGTAGCTCTTGAGCTGCTCGGCCTCCAGGGCGGTGTAGACGGTCAGCTGGGTAGCGGCCGAAGCCTGCAGGCTGAAGACGGCGGATACGGCAGCGGCAAGTGCGAGGGGCTTGAACATGATGCGGTTCCTATCAGTGTGGGCAGTCGGTCAATGGCCGGGAGCGCGTTGGCGCCAGGCCTGGGAGCGGCGCAGCAGGCCGCGTGAAGCGCCGGCCAGCAGCAGCGAGGCGGCGGCACTGGTCAGCAGGATCAGGGTGGACATGGCAGCGGCGCCGCCGACGTTGCCGGCGTCGTCCATGTTCAGCACGGCGACGGCGGCGAGGATGGTGTCGGGGCTGTAGAGGAAGATCGCCGCCGACACGGTGGTCATCGCCGAGACGAACAGGTAGCGGATGATGTCCAGCAGCGCCGGCAGGCAGATCGGCACGGTGACCCGCATGAAATGCTTGTACAGCGGCGCCTTGAGCGACAGCGCGGCGGCCTCGAACTCGCCGTCGAGCTGGCGCAGGGCGGTGGTGGCGGTCATCTGCGCGGTGGTCAGGTAGTGGGCGATGGTGCACACCACCAGCAGCGTCATGCTGCCGTAGAACACGTGCAGCGGGTTGCCGTTGAGGTTGAAGAAGAACACGTAGCCCAGGCCCAGTACCAGGCCAGGGACCGCCATGGGGATGAAGCTGAGCAGGCGCAGCAACTGGTTGAGCAGGCGCTGGCCCTGGGTCTTCTCCATCAGGTAGGCGCCGCTGAAGATCACCACGCTGCCGATCAGCGCGGTGCCGATGGCCATGGTCACGCTGTTGCGGTAGGCCAGCCAGCCGCCACCGGCGGTGTCGTCGAACAGGTAGTGCTTGAACGACAGCGACAGGTTGTAGGGCCAGAATTTGACCAGCGACGAGTACACCGCCATGCCGATCACCCCCAGCAACGCCGCGCACACCAGCAATACGAGGGCCAGGTAGCAGCCGTCGCGCAGCTTCGACGGCTTGGGCTCGAACACCTGGGCGCGGCCGCTCATGGCCTCGCCCTGGCGGCGGCGCAGCCAGGCGTCGACGGCGAAGCTCAGTAGCGCCGGCACCAGCAGCACCATGCCGATCAACGCGCCACGGCCGAACTGCTGCTGGCCCACCACCGCCTTGTAGGCTTCCAGCGCCAGTACCTGGTAATCACCGCCGACCACCACGGGCACGCCGAAATCGGTGATGGTCAGGGTGAATACCAGGCACAACGCGGCGAATACCGCCTGGCGCGTGGCCGGCCAGGTGATGCTGAAGAACGCCCGGGCGGGGCCGGCGCCCATGCTCGACGCCGCGTCGAACAGCCGTGCGTCGGCCAGTGACAACGCCGAGAGCAGAATCATCAGCGCATGGGGGAAGGTGTAGATGGCCTCGCCGAGGACGATGCCCCAGAAGCCGTAGATATTGTCGCTGAGCAGCCCGCGCAGCAGCCCCTGGTTACCGAACAGGTACACCAGCGCGATGGCCGGCAGCATCGATGGCGCCAGCAATGGCAGCAGTGAGATCCCCCGCCACAGGCCCTTGGCCGGAATCAGCGTGCGCTGCAGGGCGTAGGCGAACAGGTAGGCCAGCGGCACCACGATGGCGGCGACGGTGAAAGCCACCGCCAGGCTGTTGCCCAGCAGCCAGTGGAAGTTGGCGCTGGCGAACAGCTCGCGAGCGGCCTCCAGGCCACCGCCCTGCCCGGCATCGCCACTAAGGCCACGCCAGAAGATCGCCAGCAACGGCATCAGCACCGCCAGCATCAGCAGGATCAGCAGCAGGCTCTTGCCACCGACGACGAACAACCGGTCACCCAGGGCGACACCCTCTTGCGGCGCGGCCTTGGCGTGGGCGAGCGGCAGGGTCATTGGCGCGGCCATCTCAGGCGAACACCTGCAGGCTCTGCGGCGGCAGGGCCACCCAGATATCCTGCGAGCCCAGGCGCGGCATGGCTTCCGGCGCCAGTTCCGCAAGCAGTGCATGGCCCGGCAGCGCCTTGAACTCGAAGCTCATGCGGCAGCGGTTGCCGAGGAAGGTGATCTCGCGGACCTTGGCCGGGAACAGGTTCTCTTCATGCACCACCGGGTTGACGGTGATCGCCTCGGGGCGGCAGAACAGTCGGCCACTGCTGGCGTTGCCGGCATTCGGTGCAAGGCGCATGTTCATGCCGCCGACCTGGGCGAGGCTGTCGCCACGGCGCTGGAACGGCAGCCAGTTGCCCTGGCCGACGAACTCAGCGACGAACGGCGTGGCCGGCCGGTCGTAGATTTCCTGGGGCGTGGCGTACTGCTCGACCTGGCCATTGTTCATCACGGCGATGCGGTCGGCCATCAGCATGGCCTCGTCCTGGTTGTGGGTGACCATCAGCGTGGTGATGCCCAGCTGGCGTTGCAGCTGACGCAGCTCGGTGCACAGGTGCTCGCGGACCCGGGCATCGAGCGCCGACATCGGCTCGTCCAGCAGCAGCAGCGAGGGCGACGGCGCCAGGGCGCGGGCCAGGGCCACGCGCTGTTGCTGGCCGCCAGAGAGTTGGCCGGGGTATTTCTTCTCGCTGCCCGCCAGGCCCACCAGTTCGAGCATCTCGGCGACCCGCTGGCGCGACGCCCCGCGGCTGCTACCGGTCAGGCCGTAGGCGATGTTGGCTTCGACAGTGAGGTTGGGAAACAGCGCGTAGGACTGGAACAGGATGCCGTAGTCACGGGCCTGGGGCGGCAGTTCGGAGATGTCGCGCTCGCCGATGTACAGGGCGCCGCGGTCCTGGCGCTCGAGGCCGGCGATGCAGCGCAGCAGGGTGGTCTTGCCACAGCCCGACGGGCCGAGCAGGCACACCAGCTCACCAGCGGCGATGTCCAGGGACACGTCGTTGAGCGCGGCGAAGGCACCGAAGCGCTTGTGGATGCCGCGCACTTTCATCTGCGCGCCCGGGGTGGCGTTGTTCATGGCAGGTCCTCATCGAAGCGATGGGGCCATGCTAGGAAGGGTATACGAAGGTTCTGTGGCGTTGGGGCAAAAGCGGGTGATAGTGATATAGGCAGATTTTGTAGTGGCGCGCTTGCAATCGGGCGCCGCCGCGCGGCGCATCGCGGATGAATCCGCTCCTACAGGCAGCCGAAAAATCGCGTCGACGAACAACCTCATGGTCACGTTGCAACGAATGTAGGAGCGGATTTATCCGCGATGCGCCGCACAGGCGGCGCTCGGTCTCCCAGGCACTGCACCTCTCCCGCCTAACCCGTAATAGTCTTTTACCGATTCCCCAGGTTTTCCAGCCCATGGCTTTACCTATCCTACGCAGGTCATCCCGCCTGCGATGGACCCATGAAAGACTCGCTCCCCAGCCGCTACGCCTGCCTGGCCGCATGCCTCATCTTCACCGCCGCCAGCGCCCCCTTCCTGCCTGCGCACCCCTGGTTATGGCCGTTCACCCTGGTCAGCGCCCTGCTCAGCCTGGTCGGCCTCAACGACCTGCGCCAAAGCCACCACGCGGTGCGGCGCAACTACCCGATCCTGGGCAACATTCGCTACCTGATCGAGACCATCCGCCCGGAAATCCGCCAGTACCTGATCGAAGGCGACGATGACAAGCTGCCGTTCTCCCGCGCCCAGCGCTCGCTGGTCTATGCCCGGGCCAAGAACGAAAGCGCCGAGAAAGCCTTCGGCACACTCAACGACGCCTACAAGCCCGGTTTCGAGTTCATCAGCCATTCGATGCTGCCAGTACCGATGGCCAACCCCGCCTCGTTCCGCGTCCGTATCGGTGGGCCGCAGTGCACCCAGCCGTATTCGGCGTCGATCTTCAACATCTCGGCCATGAGCTTCGGCGCCCTCAGCGCCAACGCCATCGGCGCGCTGAACAAAGGCGCGCGCCTGGGCCGCTTTGCCCACGATACCGGCGAGGGCAGCATCAGCCCCTATCACCGTGAGCACGGCGGCGACCTGATCTGGGAGATCGGCAGCGGCTATTTCGGCTGCCGCACCGAGCATGGCCACTTCGACCCCGAGCGCTTCGCCGTGCAGGCTCGCGACGGCCAGGTGAAGATGATCGAGATCAAGCTCAGCCAGGGCGCCAAGCCCGGCCATGGCGGTATTCTGCCGGGGCACAAGGTCAGCGCCGAGATCGCCGCCACCCGCGGCGTGCGCGAGGGCGAGGACTGCATTTCGCCGGCCGCCCACAGCGCCTTCCGCACCCCCGTGGAGCTGCTGCGTTTCGTCGCCCGGCTGCGCGAGCTGTCCGGCGGCAAGCCGGTGGGCTTCAAGTTCTGCCTGGGGCACCCGTGGGAGTTCATGGGCATCGCCAAGGCCATGCTGGCCACCGGCATCACCCCGGACTTCATCGTCGTCGACGGCAAGGAGGGCGGCACCGGCGCGGCGCCCCGGGAGTTCTCCGACAACATGGGCGTGCCGCTGCGCGACGGGTTGATGTTCGTGCACAACACCCTGGTGGGCCTGAACCTGCGCGAACGTATCCGCATCGGCGCGGCGGGCAAGCTGGTCAGCGCCTTCGACATCGCCAGCGTGCTGGCCATCGGCGCCGACTGGGTCAACTCGGCGCGCGGTTTCATGTTCGCCATCGGCTGCATCCAGTCGCAGAGCTGCCATACCAACAAGTGCCCGACCGGCGTGGCCACCCAGGACCCGCTGCGCCAGCGGGCGCTGGTGGTGCCGGAAAAGGCCGAGCGGGTGGCCAGCTTCCATCGCAACACCTTGCACGCCCTGGCCGAAATGCTCGCCGCCGCCGGGCTTGCGCACCCTTCCGAGCTCAAGCCCAAGCACCTGGCGCGGCGCATCAGCGCCAGCGAGATCAGCCTGTTTTCACAGCTGCACACCTTCCTCAAGCCGGGAGAATTACTCAGCGGCACGATCGACAGCGAGTTCTACGCACGGATGTGGCGAATGGCGCGCAGTGACAGCTTCGCGCCGGAGACGGGAGAAATCGAGGTGGCGCCGGCAGTGATCGCCAAGCCCCGGAAAGCAACAACCCCGGCATAGGCCGGGGTTGTCGGTGACGCGGGATCAGGATCAGAAGATGCTGATCGGGTACTCGACGAATACACGGACTTCGTTGCCGTCGTCGGTGTAGTTGCCGTTCTGCTGGACGGCGTTGTTGGTGCGCAGGAAGGAGCTACGCAGCTTGATCGACAGGTCTTTGGCCGGGCCTTCCTGAACGACGTAGCGGATCTGGTTGAAGATCTCGCGCTCTTTACCTTCACCGTAGCCTTCCGGCTTGCCGACGGTACGGGTGTTGATGTTGTCACCCACCACGTAGGCCAGCTTGTAGGTCAGACCTGGGATACCGAAGGCGCCGAAGTCCAGGCCGTAGCCCAGCTGCCAGGAGCGCTCGTCCTCGGCGTTGAAGTCGGACCAGTAGCTGTTGGCCAGGTAGATGGTCGAACCACCGTCACCCGTGCCGCCGGCGTTCTGGTACCAGCCGTACTGGTAGCCGGTGCTGCCGGTGCTGCGCTGGTGCGCCAGGGTGAACGAGTGAGGGCCGTAGGCGTAGGTGGCCGCCAGGCTCCAGATGGTGTTGGAGTCGCCAGTCAGCTCGGCCTTGTTGACGTACTTGTGGTCGATGTCCGACTTGTAGCCATTGAAGTCCAGGGTCAGGGACTGGTCGCTGGCGATCGGGAAGACGTAGTTCAGGCCCAGGTAGTGCTTCTTCTGTACGTCTTCGTTGTCAGCGGTGTACAGCGACGCGGTGAAGTTGTCGGTGAACTTGTAGCTGCCGCCGAACACGTTGATCGACTTCAGGCCACCGCCATCACGACGCTCGGCGCTCTTGCGCGCTTCCTGGGTGAAACGACCGGCGTTCAGCTCCAGGCCCTTGATCTCCTTCGAGGTGATCATGGTGCCGGTGAAGCTCTCTGGCAGCAGGCGACCATCGTCGTACTGCAGCACAGGCAGGGTCGGCATCTGGTCACCGTACTTCAGCACGGTGTTGGAGATGCGGAACTTGATGGCTGCGCCAGCACGGGCCAGGTCATGCGGACCGCTGGCGTTGCCGTCGGCATTCTTGGTGTTGTGCGGCTTGAAGAAGTCGACACCGGCGCCACCGTTGTGGCCTTTGCCGCCATCGAGGCGCACGGCGTACAGGCCGAAGGCGTCGACACCGACACCGACGGTGCCCTGGGTGAAGCCGGAGGAGAAGTTGGCGATGGCGCCCTGGCCCCATTCGATCTGGTCGTCAGTGCCGTGCTTCTTGTCACGGTTGATGTAGGCGTTGCGCAGAAGGACGTTGGCGTGGCTGTCCTCGATGAAGCCCTTGCTGTCGGCCTGGTCGTTGGCCTGTGCCTGGGTCGCGGCGATCATCGCCAGGGCGACCAGGCTGATCCTGGTTTTCAACATCTTATTTTCCTTATTTCGTATTCAAAAACGCGCTGCATTAGAACGCCCAGAACCAACGCCCCTTCGTAGGTTCGACGCTATGCGGATCCCGGCCGAAAGGCCTGCAGAAGGTCTGCAACGGCCCATACGACCCCATGGCCATGTCATGGCCAGCAGGCGTAGAGGCCGAATCCTAGCCCTGCCTGCTCATACATGTCAAAAAAACGTGAATTGTAGGTTGATATAACCAAAAACAAGGTTGTCGGCGGTGCATTTCCATGCATATCTGCCGTGTGTCAGCGCAAATTTGTCTCTTTTATGCAAACAGGGTGACAACCGCACAATTGTCATTTATCACCCGCACGCACATGTGAATTGACACTACATATCCAAAAGGATGGTAACAAATTGATACAAATGTAAAGACAAGCCTTTACGAATACGCATGCAACAGCAAATAGCAAGCATTACCATTCGCGCCCAATTTCTCACCTACCCCTATCGGACGCCCGCGATGCTTGCTCCCTGCCGCCTTTCGCCCCTGACCCTGGGCCTGTCGCTGTTGTTCAGCGCAGGGCTGGTCAATGCCGCCACCACCACCCTGCCGGAAACCTCGATCACCGCCGACAACGAGCGCGAAGAGGACAACCCGCGGGTCAGGGACGTGACCACCGCGACCCGCACCTCGACGCCGGCGCGCTACGTGCCCCAGGCCATCGATTCGGTGAAGACCAGCAACGTGCTGGACTACGGCAGCAGCAACCTGGGCAAGGCGCTGGAGGGCATCCCCAACGTCAGCGCCGGTGGCGACACCCGCTTCGACAGCCTGCGCATCCGTGGCTTCGACGCCAGCAACGACTTCTACCTGGACGGCATCCGCGACGACAGCCAGTACACCCGAGACCTGCACAACATCGAGCGGATCGAGGTGCTCAAGGGCCCCGCGGCGGTGCTGTATGGCCGTGGCAGCCAGGGCGGTATCGTCAACCGGGTGAGCAAGGCGCCGGAGCATGGCCGCCGCTCGACCATCGAAGCCCAGGGCGGCAGCCAGGACCTGCGCAGCCTGTACGCCGACCTCAGCACAGACCCGAGCGAGAACATCAGCCTGCGCCTGAACATGGGCAACGAGGACAGCAACAGCTTGCGCAAAGGCATTGACGGCAATCGTCAGTTGTTCGCGCCGTCGATGAGCTGGCAACTGACCCCCGACCTCAACTGGCTGGTGCAGTACGAGTACAGCCGCTACAACCGCACCCCGGACCGCGGCATCCCCGGCGCCAACGGCCGCCCCGCGGACGTCAGCCGCAGCACCACCTATGGCGACACCCAGCGCGACTACATCGACGACAAGGCGCAGTCGCTGCGCTCGCGCCTGAACTACCAGCTCAGCGACAACTGGCAGCTGCGCCACACCCTGGGCCTGTTCAAGCTCGACAGCGACTTCGACAACACCTACCAGACCGGCTACGACCCGCGCACCAACCTGGTCAGCCGCCAGCGCTGGCAACAGGACCTGAGCACCCGCAACCTGTTCAACAACCTCGAGGCCGAGGGCGATGTCAGCACCTGGGGCCTGGAGCACAAGTTGCTGGTGGGCATGGAGTTCGGCAACCAGCGCCGCGACCCGCTGTTGTATACCGCCAAGGCGGTCAGCGCCGGCGGCAAGGCGGTGCCGTCCCTGGACCTGAACAACCCTAACCGCGCGTTGCAACATAACGGCCCGATGGTGGTGTCGAGCAACAACCACACCGTGGTCGACAGCCGTGGCGTCTACCTGCAGGACCAGATCCGCCTCAACGACCAGTGGCAGATCCTCGCCGGCGTGCGCTTCGACCAGTTCGAGGTGGAAACCACCAACAAGCTGCGCAATATCGCCGAGAAGCAGAAGGACAACAGCTTCAGCCCACGCCTGGGCGTGGTCTATACGCCATGGCGCGAGCATTCGTTCTACGCCTCCTGGAGCAAGACCTACTCGCCGGTCGGCGGCGGCCTGATTGGCATCACCCCGGGCGCGGCGGGCAACACCAACGAAACCGAACCGGAGCTGACCCGGCAGAAGGAGATCGGGGTCAAGAGCGACTGGTTCGACGAGCGCCTGAGCACCACCCTGGCGGTCTACGAGCTCGAGCTGTACAACCGCCGCACCCGCGACCCGCTCGACCCGAACATCACCCTGATGACCGGCCTGCAGCGCTCGCGCGGCATCGAGCTGACCGCCACCGGCAATGTCGTCGGCAACTGGTATGTGCGCGGCGGCATCGGCTTGCAGGACGCGACCATCGTCAAGGACAACAATGGCCAGGAAGGCAACCGCATCAACGACGTGGCCAAGCGCAACGCCAGCCTGTTCGTGACCTGGAAGCCGGAGCTGGGCTGGTACGCCGAGACCGGCCTGACCCTGGTCGGCGACCGTTACGCCGACAACCAGAACACCGTGGTGCTGCCGGGCTACGGCCGCTGGGACGCGCTGGCCGGCTACCGCACCCACGACTGGGACGTGCGCGCGGCGCTGAGCAACATCACCGACAAGACCTACTACAGCTCGGCGACCAGCGCCGCGCAGATCCAGGTCGGCGACCCGCGCAGCCTGGTGGTGACCGGCAGCTACAGCTTCTGATCCCGAGCCTTGCGCAATCCCTGTAGGAGCGGTTTCAGCCACGATCACCCGCAAAGCGGGTACCAGGCACCGCGTCGCCTGCATCGCGGCTGAAGCCGCTCCTACAAACACGGTTGAAACGAAAACGCCACCGCAATGCGGTGGCGTTTTTTCATTGCAACGGGATCCTTCCCGGTCAGTGCCAGACCGCCATCAGAGCCTCGAGCTCCGCATCGCTGATCAGTCCCTGAGGGTATCGCCCGTCCAGCAGACGTCGTGGGTCGGTCTTCCTGACCCGGATGCTTCCATGGTGTTTCAACCACTGCGCCAACAGCTTGAGCGATTCGTGATTCACGGCCGATGGGGGCAAAGCCGACTCACTTGCTGCATTCATTTCCACACGCACTCCTGGGCCCGTGAGCGGCTAACTTACGTAAGGTTTGTTACAGAACGGCGTAGCCCTATCTGTCTGAAACACAATGGAAAAACAATACAAGAGGTGTGCCATCTACCCGCCCCGATGGTCGCCGCCCACAAAAAAGCCCGTCATGCGACGGGCTGTTTCGTTCAGCGGGGAGTCAGCGCTTGACCGGCGCCGGCTGCTGCTGGGTCAGGCAGTGGATGTTGCCGCCCCCGAGCAGCAACTCACGGCCTGGAATCATCACCACTTCGTGATCCGGGAAGACCTTGGCCAGGATCGCTCTGGCCTGCGCATCGGCCGGGTCGTCGAAGCTCGGGGCGATGATGCCGCCGTTGACGATCAGGAAATTCACGTAGGAGCCGGCCAGGCGCACCGAAGGGTCGCGCTCCTGGCTGCCGACCACGTGATCGACGCCGTCGCATTCTGCCTGGGTGGCGTACAGCGGCCCCGGAATCGGCATCTTGTGCACCACGAACTCGCGGCCTTTGGCATCACGGGTGTTTTTCAGCACCTCGTAGGCAGCGTGGCAGCGTGCATAGTTGGGGTCATTGGAATCATCGGTCCAGGCCAGTAACACTTCGCCTGGGCTGACGTAACAGCAGAAGTTGTCGACGTGGCCGTCGGTCTCGTCGTTGTACAGACCGTCCGGCAGCCAGACGATGGTGTCCACCGCCAGGTGCTCGCGCAGGATATCCTCGATCTGCTCGCGGTTCAGGTGCGGGTTGCGATTGCGGTTGAGCAGGCATTCTTCGGTGGTGATCAGGGTGCCTTCGCCGTCGACGTGGATCGAACCGCCCTCGAGCACGAAGCCTTCGGTGTGGTAGCGCTGCACGCGCTCCATCTCCATGACCTTGGCAGCCAGTTCCTCGTCACGGTTCCACGGTGCGTACAGGCCGCCGTCGAAACCACCCCAGGCATTGAAGCCCCAGTCCACGCCACGCACCTCGCCATGGTCGTTGATCACGAAGGTCGGGCCGGTGTCACGCACCCAGGCGTCGTCGTTGCTGATCTCGACCACCCGGATGTTGGGCAGGTCAAGCTGGCGGCGGGCGTTCTCGTACTGAGCGGCGGATACGGCCACGGTTACCGGCTCGAAGCGGGCGATGGCCTTGGCCAGGGTCACGTGCGCGGCCTGTGCCGGCTTGCCACCCAGGCGCCAGTTGTCCGGGCGCTCTGGCCAGACCATCCATACCTGGGTCTGCGGGGCCCATTCGGCGGGCATGTGGAAGCCGTCGGCGCGGGGGGTCGAGTTGAGGGTCTTCATGGGTAACCTCTGCGAAGGCCCGGGGCCAGGGGCGCCAGGTCGGTGATCGAAAAAGGTGCGGGCTTGCCAGTATAGGCAGCGGGGCAATACGTCGATATTACAACCGATAAATATCGACTTTAAATAGATTCGCTCAAAATATTTAGCCATAAAAAAGCCTGGTAAATCGATAACAATCGATTTACCAGGCTCATATGCAGCTTCTTAGAGCCCTTCGGCGAGGATCCGCTCCACACTGTCGACAAAGTAGTCCACGCTCGCCCGCGTGGTGCACATCGGCGGCTTGATCTTGAGAATGTTCAGGTAGTCGCCGGTCGGCTGCATGAAGATCCCCAGCTCGCGCAGGCGGTCGCACAGGACCATGGTCTCCTCGGTGGCCGGCTCCAGGGTCTGGCGATCGCGCACCAGCTCCAGCCCCAGGTAGAAGCCCGAGCCATGGGCGGCACCGGCAAGCGGATATTTGTCGACCAACGCCTCGAGGCGCGCCTTGAAGTGGCGCCCCACGTCTCGGGCGTTGTCCCACAGCCCTTCGTCGCGCATCACATCCAGCACCGCCATGCCGATACGACAGCTGACCGGGCTGCCCCCTGCGGACGAGAAGAAGTAGCCCTCGGCCTCCAGCGCCTCGGCGATCTCCCGCCGGGTGATCACCGCCCCCAGCGGCTGGCCGTTGCCCATGCCCTTGGCCATGGTGATGATGTCCGGCACCACGCCCTGCTCCTCGAAGCCCCAGAAGTACTCGCCCAGGCGGCCATAGCCGACCTGCACCTCGTCGGCGATGCACACCCCGCCACGTTGGCGCACCTTGGCGTAGGCCTCGCGCAGGTAGCCCGCCGGCAGCGAGATGCCTCCGGCGTTGCCATACACCGGCTCGCAGATCATGCCCGCCAGCTGGCGGCCACGGGCATCAAGGTCGGCCAGCTTCGCCTCGACGTCGCGCAGGTAGTCGGCGGCGCTGTCGGCCCCCCGGAAACGACCACGGAAGGTATTCGGCGCCTCCACCGGGTGCACCCAGTCCGGCCGGGTCTCCAGGGCTTGTGGGTTGTCGGCGATGGAGGTGGAGATGGCGTCGGTGGCCACCGACCAGCCGTGATAGGCCTCGAGCACGCTGAGCAGGTCGCGCCCGCCGCTGTAGGCCCAGGCCAGGCGGATCGCCAGATCGTTGGCCTCGGTGCCGCTGTTGACCAGGAACACCCGGTCAAAGCCTTCCGGCGCCACCTCCAGCAAGCGCTCGGAAAACTCGGCAATGGCGGCGTAGTGGAAGCGCGAGTTGGTGTTGACCAGCGACCACTGGCGCGCCGACTCGGCGACCATGCGTGGATGCCCGTGGCCCAGCACGGCGACATTGTTGAGCATGTCCAGGTACGAGCGGCCTTGCATGTCGATCAGGTAGTTGCGCCAGCCACGCTCGATATGCGGCGGCTGGGCATAGTAGTGCTTCTGCGAACGGGCGAAGCTGGCGTCACGCCGGGCCAGCAGCGCCTGCGGGTCGGCCAGTGGCTCGGCGTCGCAGTCGAACCCGAGCAGCGCGCGTGGCGAAGGGCACAGAGCCAGCCAGGCCTCGGCATGGGAGGGTTTGGCGAAGAACGGCGGCTGCGCCTCTCCCTCCAGGCACAACTGCACACTGAGGAAGCCACAGGTGGCGCCCAGCACCTGGCCCTTCTCCAGCACCTGGCCATCTGCCGGAGCCTCCTCCAGGCCGTTTAGCCACAGTTGCCAGTGTGCCGTGCGCAAGCAACCGCGGTTATCGCCGCCGCGCTGCCAGACGCCCGCCTCGGGGGCCTGCAGCACGGTGCCGGGAAACAGGTTGAGTTCCACACCCAATGCGCAAGTGGCAGGCTCGTCGGGTTGGTCGACATGGGTCTGCGACAGACGGTACTGGCCGTGCAGGCTGCTGGAAGGCGCCGGTTGCGCGGCCAGCATGCGCTGGTCGAACCCCGGCTGCTCCCAGTTGCCAAACTCGCAGTGCGGGCTTAGAACCCCGAGATCGACACGGCTGATCACCTGCCCCGCCAGGGCAGGCAGTAGCGCCAGGCTGCCACCGAAATCAGGTGCCTCGGGCGCCCTGCCCGCCGCTTGCAGGATCGCGGCCTCCATCAGCGCCGCTGGCACCGCACAGGCAGTATCGAAGATTTCCCACTCATGGCCGATGTTGTCGAGCACATACTGGTTGCCGGGGTCGACGGCCAGTTGCTGCTCGCTGCTGAGCACCAGCACCGCCGCGCGATTGAGCACCAGGGGCCACAGTGCGCGCAGCTCAGTGTCCTCGAGCGGGTTCGCCGCTTGGTAGGCGGCAATCGCCGGGAGGATCCGCAACGGGTCGCCTTCGGCGTGATGCAGCAGTGCCGCGCAGGTTACGGACAGGTCGGCAATGCGCCAGGTGCGGCAGAGGTCACCGAAATCGATGACCCCCTGCAATTGCCACTGCCGCGCGTCGTCGCGACGCCAGACCGTGTTGTCATCGGTGATGTCCAGATGCACGGCCTGAACAGGCAACCGGTCGACCAGCGGCTGAAGGCGCTCGGCCGCCCGACGGGTGACCCGCTCGACCTGCTGGCGCCGTGCACCGGCTTCAAGGGTCGGCAACAGGTGTTCGATCAGGGCCTGGGCATGCCGAGGATCCCACTGCAAGGTGCGCTCCAGGCCCGGATGGTCGAAACCGGCCAGGGCCTGGTCGACCCGGGCACAGAGCGTGCCCAGTTCGGCCACCAGCTGTACTGGCAGGTGCTCGAGGCGGGTCAACGGCTGGCCTTCGATGTAGTCGAGCAGCCGAGCGCGCAATGGCTGGCCCTGGATCTCCAGCTCCAGCAGCGTGTCGCCGGAATCTGCTGGCCGCACGGCCGGCACGGGGATACCCTGTCGCTGCAGGAACGCCAACGCCGCGTGCTGCGCCTGCAACTCCGACTCGGCGTAGCTGCCATGGCAGACCTTGAACACGAAGCGGCCCTGATCACTGTCCAGCCAGAAGTTCACGTCCTGTTGGCTACCGAGGGGCACCAACGCGCCATGCAGGCCGTAATAGGCCTGCACAGCCTGCTGGGCCTGCGCTTCGGAAACCACGGGACGGGAAAGGCTGGAGCGGTGGAGCAGGGTGTGCAACGGCATGGTGTGAACCTCGGCCTCTTTTTTGCTTATATCGCCATTACCGCTGCCCGGAAGCAAGAGGGACGATTCGCTGCGCCAGGCACTCCGTCCCCGGTATTGCCCGGCAAACCATGGCGCAGAGCGCCCCGCATCGCCCCCAGAGCAACAGGAACCACCCCGACATGTCCGACGACCAGCTGGCACTCTGCCCTCTTGAACTCCGGCTCCCTAACGCCGACTCAAGGCCCCGGCCGCCGTTCGCGTCAGAAGTACGTCGCCCCATCAGGGGACGGACCAGGCAGCGACCTACACCTGTTGTTCCGAGGCCGTACGGGCGCGTCTTGCCTGCCGGGCGCGCCGAAGAGATCTCCCCGTGCGCCGCCGCGTGCCGCTACACTCGTCGCCAGCAGGCGAACAGCATGGCCGGCTATTGCGCGTGCTCGCCCCATTCGCCCGGGCATTGACCCGCCATGGAAACCTGCCGACGGCGCCCCGTCGTGCACCCATAACCTTTATCGATTAGCTGCAGGGACACAACACATGCGCATTCTCGTCACTGGCGGCGCCGGCTTCATCGGGTCGGCACTGGTCCGCCACCTGATCGACAACACCGAGCACGAAGTACTCAACCTCGACAAACTGACCTACGCGGGCAACCTGGAATCGCTGCAAGGCATCGCCAGCAACAGCCGCTATGAATTCGTCCAGGCCGACATCGCCGACCAGCCCACGGTCAGTGCCCTGCTCGAACGCTTCCAGCCGCAGGCCATCATGCACCTGGCCGCCGAGTCCCACGTCGACCGTTCCATCGACGGCCCGGCCGCGTTCATCCACACCAACATCGTCGGCACCTATGCCCTGTTGGAGACCACCCGCGCCTGGTGGACCCGCCTGCCCGCCGACGCTCGCGCGGCGTTCCGCTTCCACCATATCTCCACCGACGAGGTATACGGCGACCTGCACGGCGCCGACGACCTGTTCACCGAAACCACCCCCTACGCCCCAAGCTCGCCCTACTCGGCCAGCAAGGCGGCCTCGGACCATCTGGTCCGCGCCTGGCATCGCACCTACGGCCTGCCGGTGCTGATTACCAATTGCTCGAACAACTACGGCCCGTACCACTTCCCCGAGAAGCTGATCCCGCTGATGATCCTCAACGCCCTGGCCGGCAAGCCATTGCCCGTCTATGGCAACGGCCAGCAGGTACGCGACTGGCTGTACGTCGAGGACCACGCCCGCGCCCTGCTGACGGTGGTGACCCGTGGCGAGGTCGGCGAGACCTACAACATCGGTGGCCACAACGAGCAGAAGAACCTCGACGTGGTGCACACCCTCTGCGACCTGCTCGAAGAGCTGGCCCCCGACCGCCGCCCGGCCGGCGTGGCCCGCTACAAAGACCTGATCACCTTCGTCCAGGACCGCCCCGGCCACGACCTGCGCTACGCCATCGACGCGAGCAAGATCGAACACGAGCTAGGCTGGAAACCGGATGAAACTTTCTTCACAGGGCTGCGCAAGACCGTCCAGTGGTACCTCGCTAACCTAGACTGGTGCAAACACGTTCAGGATGGCAGCTACCAGGGCGAGCGTCTGGGCAACTCCGACTTCAAGGACCTGATCGCATGACTAAAGGTATTGTCCTGGCCGGTGGATCCGGCACCCGCCTGCACCCGATCACCCTCGGTGTATCGAAGCAACTGCTGCCGATCTACGACAAACCGATGATCTACTACCCGATCTCGGTGCTGATGCTGGCCGGGATCCGCGACATCCTGCTGATCTCGACGCCCCGTGACCTGCCGCAATACCGCCAGCTGTTCGGCGACGGCAGCCAGTTCGGTGTCAACATCAGCTACGCCGAACAGCCCTCGCCCGACGGCCTGGCCCAGGCGTTCCTGATCGGCGAACAGTTCATCGGCGACGATTCGGTGTGCCTGATCCTCGGTGACAACATCTTCCATGGCCAAGGTTTCGGCGAACAATTGCAGCGAGCAGTCAAGCACCCCTCGGGCGCCACCGTGTTCGGCTACTGGGTCAAGGACCCGGAGCGTTTCGGCGTGGTCGAGTACGACGCGCAAGGCCGTGCGCTGTCGATCGAAGAAAAGCCCGCGCGACCGAAATCCAGCTACGCCGTGACCGGCCTGTATTTCTACGACAACGATGTGGTGAAGATCGCCAAGGATATTCGTCCCTCCGCCCGTGGCGAACTGGAGATCACCGACGTCAACAACGCTTACCTCAAGCGTGGCGATCTGCGTGTCGAACGCTTCGGCCGCGGCTTCGCCTGGCTCGACACCGGCACCCACGAAAGCCTGCTGGAAGCGGCGCAGTACGTGCAGACCATCGAGAATCGCCAGGGCCTGAAAGTCGCCTGCCTCGAGGAAATCGCCTTCCAGAAAGGATGGATCGGCCGCGACAGCCTTCTGGCCAAGGCAGCGGAGTTGAAAAAGACAGGATACGGCCAGTACTTGCAAAAGTTGGCTGAAGAGGCCCCATGAACATCGTCAAGACCGCCATACCCGAAGTCCTGATCATCGAACCGAAAGTGTTCGGTGATGACCGTGGCTTCTTCTTCGAAAGTTTCAACGCCCGTGAATTCGCCGAAAAAGCCGGCTTCGAGGCAGGCTTCGTGCAGGACAACCACTCGCGCTCGCAGCGCGGTGTGCTGCGTGGCCTGCACTACCAGATCGACAACCCGCAGGGGAAACTGGTGCGGGTGGTGCAGGGCGAAGTGCTCGACGTGGCCGTAGACATCCGCCGCAGTTCGAAAACCTTCGGCAAGTGGGTCGCCACGCGCCTGTGTGCCAAGGATCACACGCAGTTCTGGATCCCGCCTGGGTTTGCCCATGGCTTCCTGGTGCTGAGCGAAACAGCCGACTTCCTGTACAAGACAACCGACTACTACAACCCCAAGGCTGAGCGCTGCATCCGCTGGGACGACCCTGAACTGGCGATCGAATGGGGCCTCGAAGCGGCGCCGATCCTGTCGGCCAAAGACCAGGCCGGCGCCTTCCTGCGCGACGCCGAGCTGTTCCCATGAAGATTCTCGTCTGCGGCCACAATGGCCAGGTCGCCCAGGCCCTGCAGGGCGCGCTGGACGGCCGGGGCGAGGTGCTGTCGCTTGGCCGCGACCGGCTCGACCTCGCCCAGCCGGAGGCCTTGCGCGAACCGCTACGCCAGCTCAAACCCGACCTGATCATCAACGCCGCCGCCCACACGGCGGTCGACCAGGCCGAAAACGAAGCGCAACTGGCCTTCACCATCAACGCAGAGGCCCCGCGGGTGCTCGCAGAAGAGGCTGCGCGCCTTGGCGTGCCGCTCATCCACTACTCCACCGACTATGTGTTCGATGGCACAAAGGCCACCGCTTACAACGAGGATGACGCGACCAACCCCCTGGGGGTTTACGGTAGCAGCAAGCTGGCTGGCGAGCAGGCGATTGCCGCGGTCGGGGGTGAACACCTGATCCTGCGCACCAGTTGGGTCTATTCACAGCATGGCCGCAACTTCCTGCTGACCATGCAAAAGCTGTTGCAGGAGCGGCCGCAACTGAAGGTGGTGGACGACCAGATCGGCGCGCCCACCTGGGCCGCCACCATCGCCGCCAGCACTCGCGCGCTGGTCGAGCGATGGCAGCAAGGCCAGGCCGGTGCCTGGGGCACCTACCACCTGACCGCCCAGGGCGAGACCTCCTGGTTCGGCTTCGCCCAGGCCATCGGCGAACAGCTCAAGGCACGGGGCCTGCCCTGCGCCGAGCTGCTGCCGATCCCATCCAGCGAGTACCCGACGCCAGCCAAGCGCCCGCTCAATTCGCGCCTGGACTGCTCGCGCCTGGCCCGGGAATGGCGGGTCAGCCAGCCGCATTGGCATGAAGCGCTGATCGACTGCCTGAAGTAGCGCATAATTGCGCCAGACTTTTCTGGCGCAATGATCGCGATGATTCCAAGACCCACGCCTCCACGCCGCCCCCGCTGGCGCAGCCTGGCGCTGCTGGCCCTGTGCCTGGCGCCACTGCTGTGGCCGCTGCACCACCTCGCCGAACGCTACTACCAGGAAGAACTGGCCTCGCAGAACCGCCAGACCCTCGACCTCTACGTGGCCAACCTGCTCGGCACCTTGCACCGCTACGAGACCCTGCCGCAGATCCTCGGCGACCTGCCGGCCCTGCGTGGCGTGCTGGCCGACCCGTTCAAGCTCGAGGCGGTGACCAATGCCAACCGCCTGCTCAAGGACATCACCCACCAGACCGGCGCCGAAGTGATGTACCTGATGGACGTCAGCGGCAACACCCTGGCCGCCTCCAACTGGGACAAGCCGGACAGCTTCCTCGGCCGCAACTTCTCCTTCCGCCCCTACTTCATCGAGGCAATGGAAGGCCGCCTCGGGCGCTTCTTCGGCCAGGGCACCACGTCGGCCAAGCGCGGCTACTTCTTCGCCGCGGCGGTACGCGACCGCGAGCGGGTGATCGGCGTGCTGGTGGTCAAGGTCGACCTCGACCACACCGAAACCCTGTGGGGCCGCACCCCGGAGCAGCTGCTGCTGACCGACCAGAACGGCGTGGTGGTGCTGACCTCCCGCCCGGACTGGCGCTTCCGCGCCACCCGCGAACTGACCGAAACCGAGCGCCAGGCGATCATCGCCATCCAGCCCTACCCGACCCAGGCCCCGCAGCCACTGACCCTCGACCAGGCCGCCTGGCAGATCCAGACCCGCGACATCAAAGAGACCGGCTGGCAGGTCAGCATCCTCGCGCCGCGCACGCTGGTCGACCGCTCGGTGCAGACCGTCATGGCCATCGGCGGCGCCGCGCTGCTGGTGGCCATGCTCCTGGCCGGCCTGGTCATGCAACGCCGCCGCCACTACATCGACCGCATCGACTTCGAGGCCCGTGCCCGCCAAGAGCTGGAAAAGCGCGTGATCGAACGCACCGCCGACCTAGAAGGCCTCAACACCCGACTGAAAAGCGCGGTGCTGGAGCGCGAGCACACCCAGCAGGAGCTGGTGCGCGCCCAGGACGAACTGGTCCAGGCCGGCAAGCTGTCGGTACTGGGCACCATGTCGGCGAGCATCAGCCACGAACTCAACCAGCCGCTGGCGGCGATCCGCAGCTACGCCGAAAACGCCGAGATCCTCCTGGATCATCAACGTTCCGAGGACGTGCGCGGCAACCTCAAGCTGATCGGTGAACTGACCGGTCGCATGGCTTCGATCATCGCCCACCTGCGCGCCTTCGCCCGCCGCGACCGCCACGCCCCGGAAAGCGTGGCCCTGCAACCGGCGCTGGACGATGCCCTGGCGCTGCTGGCCAAGCGCCGCCGGGCCATGGCCGTGGAGCTGGTGCGTGACCTGCCGGAAGCCACCCTGTGGGTGCAAGCGGGCGAAACACGCCTGCGCCAGGTACTGGGCAACCTGCTGGCCAACGCCCTCGACGCCCTGACCGAGAAAGCCAACCCACGCAAGCTCTGGCTGAGTGCCGAACGGCGGGACGACTGCGTCTACCTGTACATCCGCGACAACGGCCCCGGTTTCAGCCGCCAGGCGCTGGAGCACGCCAAGGAGCCGTTCTTCACCACCAAGACCCACACCCAGGGCCTGGGGCTGGGGCTGGCCATCTGCGAAAGCCTGATGCGCGCCCTGGGCGGCGAACTGCTGCTGGCCAACCACCCGGAAGGCGGCGCCCTGCTGACCCTGCAACTGCGCGTGGCCAAGCCCGGCGCCAACCTGCAATCTTCGGAGGACACCTCGGCATGACCACCGAGACACTGATCGACAGCCGTGCCCAGGTGATCCTGGTCGATGACGACCCGCACCTGCGCCAGGCCCTGAGCCAGACCCTCGACCTGGCCGGACTCAAGGTCGTGCCATTGGCCGATGCCCAAGGCCTGGCCGCACGCATCGAGGCCGACTGGCCGGGCGTGGTGGTCAGCGATATCCGCATGCCCGGCATCGATGGCCTGCAATTGCTGGAACAACTGCACGCCCGCGACAGCGAGCTGCCGGTGCTGCTGATCACCGGCCACGGCGACGTGCCGCTGGCCGTGCAGGCCATGCGTGCCGGTGCCTACGACTTCCTCGAGAAACCCTTCGCCACCGACGCCCTGCTCGATAGCGTGCGCCGTGCCCTGGCCCTGCGCCGCCTGGTGCTGGACAACCGCAGCCTGCGCCTGGCGTTGAGCGACCGCCAGCAACTGGCCACGCGCCTGGTTGGCCAGTCGGCCGGGATGCAACGCCTGCGCGAGCAGATCGGCGCCCTCGCCGGGACCCGCGCCGACGTACTGATCCTTGGTGAAACCGGTGCCGGCAAGGAGGTGGTCGCGCGCGCTTTGCATGATCTTTCGAGCCGCCGCGACGGGCCGTTCGTGGCGATCAATGCCGGCGCCCTGGCCGAGTCGGTGGTCGAGAGCGAGTTGTTCGGCCATGAGCCCGGGGCCTTCACCGGCGCGCAGAAGCGCCGTATCGGCAAGTTCGAGTTTGCCAATGGCGGCACCCTGTTCCTCGATGAGATCGAGAGCATGAGCCTGGACGTGCAGGTCAAGCTGCTGCGCCTGCTGCAGGAGCGCGTGGTCGAACGCCTGGGCGGTAACCAGTTGATCCCGCTGGATATCCGCATCATCGCCGCGACCAAGGAAGACCTGCGCCAGGCCGCCGACCAGGGGCGCTTCCGCGCGGACCTGTACTACCGCCTGAATGTCGCGCCGCTGCGGATTCCAGCCCTGCGTGAACGGGGCGACGACATTCTCGTCCTGTTCCAGCATTTCGCCGATGCCGCCAGCGAACGTCATGGCCTGCCGCCGCACAGCCTGCAACCCGCCCAACGCGCCCTGCTGCTGCGCCACGACTGGCCGGGCAATGTGCGCGAACTGCAGAACGCCGCCGAACGCTTCGCCCTGGGCCTGGAACTGGCCCTCGACGGCCAGGCGCCCCCCGGCCCCCATGATGTTCAAGTCTCGGTGTCGACCGGTAATCTCAGCGAGCAGGTCGAGCAATTCGAGCGTTCGCTGATCGCCGCCGAACTGACCCAGCCCCACGGTTCGATGCGCAGCCTCGCCGAAGCGCTCGGTATCCCGCGCAAGACCTTGCACGACAAGCTGCGCAAGCATGGCCTGAGCTTCGACGGCGGCAACAGCGGGCACGACGACCAGGAGGACAACCGTCAATGAACACCGATAGCCAATACCTGCAGGCCGTGCTGCACGGCGACATCCCGTTGACCCGCGAGATGGGTATGGAGGTCATCGACTGGCAGGATCACTGCCTGCGCCTGAAGCTACCGCTGGCGCCCAACGTCAACCACAAGAGCACCATGTTCGGCGGCAGCCTGTACTGCGGCGCGGTGCTCGCGGGTTGGGGCTGGCTGCACCTGCGCTTGCGTGAACTGGGGGTCGATGACGGGCATATCGTCATTCAGGAAGGGCAGATCAGTTATCCACTGCCGGTCACCGGTACGGCGGTGGCAAGCTGCCCAGCGCCGGACGACAAGACCTGGGAGCGGTTCCTGACGATGTACCAGCGCCGAGGGCGAGCGCGGCTGACGCTGGAGACGGTGGTGAGCAATGAAGGGAGTGACGAGGCTGCCGTGAAATTCAGCGGGCAGTACGTGCTGCATCGCTGAGGCCTTGGGGCTGCAGCGCAGCCCATCGCGGGTAAACCCGCCCCCACCGGGATATCGCTGAACCTGTAGGAGCGGGTTTACCCGCGATGGGCCGCAAAGCGGCCCCGACGAGCTCAATCGTTGATCGCACTGGCCAACCGGACAAGCGCCGCACGCCAACCGGCAGCCCGGGGCAACGCCAGGAAAAACGGATTGAGCAGCGATTCCCGCGCCGGATACCGAAACGGCAACCCCTCCAACCCGATCACCTCACCCCCGGCGCCCTCCAGCACACCTTGGGCAGCCGCCGTGTCCCACTGCGAGGTCGGCGCCAATCTGGGATAGCAGTCGGCACTCCCCTCAGCCAGCAGGCAGAACTTCAACGAACTGCCAATATTGGCCAGCTCCAGCTCACCCACCGCCCCACTCAACCCGGCCAGCAGTGCCTCCTGCTGAGGGCTGGAATGACGGCGACTGGCGACGACCGTGAAGTTCTTCTCGGGTGGCGGCACATCACGCACCTGGATCGGCTGCGCGGCCCCATTACGCTCGGCGCGCCAGGCCCCAAGCTCACGCCCGCCGAAATAACAGCGCCCGTTGGTCGGCATCGCCACCACCCCGAACACCACCTCTCCACGTTCGATCAACGCGATGTTGACGGTGAATTCCTCGCTGCCGGCAATGAACTCCTTGGTGCCGTCCAGCGGGTCGACCAGCCACCAGCGCTGCCAGGCGGCACGCGTCTCAAGCGCAATGTCGCAATCTTCCTCGGACAGCACCGGAATCTGTGGCGCCAATGCCTGCAGGCCTTCGGCAATAACCCGATGGGCCGCCAGGTCGGCAGCCGTGACCGGCGAATCGTCGGCCTTGTTGGTCACGGCGACATCCGCACGCCAGAACGGCAGGATCGCATCCCCCGCTGCCAGGGCAAGCGTTACCACATCCTGCATCAACTGCCGATCGCTCATACGCTCAACACCCCGCGCTGGATCAGCAGGTCACGGGCCAGGTACAGCGCCGCCAGCGCGCGACCTTCGGTGAACTGCGGGTGCATGGCCAGGGCCGAGAGCTCACGCAGGTTGACCTTGTCGACACGCATGGGCTCAGGCTCGTCGCCCTCCAGACGCTCTTCGTACAGGTCCGTGGCCAACACCACCTGGATCTTCTGGCTCATGTAGCCGGGCGACAGCGACAGCTCGGTCAGGTGCTCCAGCTGGCGCGCGCCGAAACCGGCCTCTTCCTTGAGCTCCCGGTCGGCGGCGGCCAGCACGTCCTCACCCGGTTCGATCAGGCCCTTGGGCAGCGAGAGCTCGTATTCGTCGGTACCACCGCAGTATTCCTCGACCAGCACCGCATGCTCGGCGTCGAGCATGGCCACGACCATCACCGCGCCATAGCCGTTGCCGCGGCCAACCAGGCGCTCGTAGGTACGCTCGGTGCCGTTGGAGAAGCGCAACTGCACGGCTTCGACCCGGAACAGGCGGCTGCTGGCGACGATTTCGCGGCTGAGGACGGTGGGTTTCTGGCGCATGGTGCGGCTCCTTGGCGTGAACGGGTTACTATACCGTGGCTTGCCGACCGATCGAGAGTTTCCCATGCCCGTTCTTCCCTGGTCCGCCATCGATACCGTCCTGCTGGACATGGACGGCACCCTGCTCGACCTGCATTACGACAACCGCTTCTGGCTGGAGCACCTGCCCCAGCGCTATGCCGAACTGCATGGCGTGAGCCGGGCCATGGCCGAGTTGGAGCTGCGCCCCCTGTTCGAGCAGCATGCCGGCACCCTCAACTGGTACTGCCTGGATTTCTGGAGCCGCGAGCTGCGCCTGCCGATCCGCGAACTGAAGCAGGAGATCGCCGACCTTATTGCCCTGAAGCCGGATGCCGACACCTTCCTCGCGGCGGTGCGCAAGGCGGGCAAGCGGGTGGTGATGATCACCAATGCGCACCGCGACTCGCTGTCGCTGAAACTGGAACGGGTGGAACTGGCGCCGTATTTCGAACGGCTGATCAGCTCGCATGACTATGGCTATCCAAAGGAGAGCCCGCAGTTCTGGGACGCGTTGCAGGCGGATATCGGCTTCGAGCCGGCGCGCAGCCTGTTCATTGACGACACCCTGGCGATCCTGCGCAGCGCCCGGCGGTTCGGGGTGGGGCATCTGTTGGCGGTGCGCCAGCCGGATAGCCGGGCCGAACCGCGGGACACCCAGGAGTTCGCGGCGGTCGAGGATTATCGGGAGTTGCTGGAAGGGTTGTAACGGCACATTCGCCCCGTAGGAGCGGCTTCAGCCGCGATCACCCGCGAGCGGGTGCCAGGCACCGCGATGCCCGCATCGCGGCTAAAGCCGCTCCAACAGACGAACCCCTCAGTCCGGAATACGCAGCACCTGCCCCGGGTAGATCTTGTCGGGGTGAGAAAGCAACGGCTTGTTCGCCTCGAAGATCTTGTTGTACTTGTTGGCGTCGCCATACACCTTCTTGGAGATGGCGCTGAGGGTGTCGCCCTTCTCTACCGTGACGAACCGCGCCGCCTGGGTTATCGGCCCGGTCACGGTGATCTGGTCATCCACCGAGGCCACGCCTGCGATATTGCCGGCGGCCAGGATGATCTTCTCCTTCTCCTCCTGGCTGGCAACCTCGCCCTTGAGGATGATCTTGTCCCCCTCTACAGTGGCGGTGATGCTGGGATTGCCCAGACCAACCTTGCTCACATGTTCTTTGAGTTGCGTCTCGGCATTGGCATTACCCGGCGTCAGCAGGTCGATCAACTTCTCGCCGGCTTCCTTCACGAAACTGAACAGGCTCATGTGGCGCTCCTTTGATGATGAATCCATGGAAGCAGCAGTCTAGGCCAGGATCGACCACCCCGCCCCCCTGCGACCGATCGACGCGCTCTATCACGGCATAGATGCTAGCGATTAGACGGCACCTCCCCACCGGCCTAGGCTTGGAGGGTCAAACTGCCGCCGGTATTCGCTCCAATGAACAGCAAGCCCCCGGTCTGCGCGGCGTCCACGCCTTTAGCCCTCCCCGCCGCCAGCAACACCTACGACTATGTCCAACTCTCCGACGCCGCGCATGACACCACGCCGCTGGCCGAGGAAGTGGCGCTGGCCATCGTCTACAACGGCCTGAACCAGGCGGTGATGCTGGTCAGCCCCACCGACCTGGAAGACTTCGCCGTGGGTTTCAGCGTGGGCAGCGGCATCGTCGCCGGTACCGATGAAATCTATGACGTGAAGCTGTCCGGCAGCGGCTCGGCACTGTATGCCGACCTGGAGATTTCCAGCCGCGCGTTCTGGAACCTGAAGAACCAGCGTCGCCAACTGGCCGGCACCAGCGGTTGCGGCCTGTGCGGCGTCGAGGCCCTGGAGCAGGCACTGCCCGAGCTCGACGTGCTGCCCGGCGCGCCCCTGCCGCCCGCGCACTGGCTGAAGGACCTGCGCCAGCGCATCGATGCTTTCCAGCCGTTGGGCCAGCACTGTGGCGCGGTGCACGCGGCGCTGTTCATGGACCACGACGGCCAGCTGCTGCTGGGCCGCGAGGACATCGGCCGGCACAACGCCCTGGACAAGCTGATCGGTGCCCTGCTGCGCCAGCGCATCGACACCACCGGCGGCCTGGCCATCGTCACCAGCCGCTGCAGCCTGGAACTGATCCAGAAAGTCCTGCGCGCCGGCATCCAGACCCTGGTCAGCCTCTCCGCGCCCACGGGCCTTGCCCTGCAGTGGGCGCGCAAGCACAACCTCAACCTCATCCATCTGCCCAAACACAGCGCACCGCGGGTGTTCAGCCCAGCGGCGGAGTAGCAACAGCCGTGACCTCCTACGAAAAACTGCCAGACAACGCCCCCGCCTCTTCCCCTCGCTACAAACCCTACCCCGGCCCCGCCGGCGGCTGGGGCGCGCTGCGCAGCGTGGCCAAGGCCTGGGTGGGCAGCGACAACGCCCTGAAGAACATCCGCGCCCTGCTCAAGACCAACCAGAACGGCGGCTTCGACTGCCCTGGCTGCGCCTGGGGCGACTCGCCCGAAAGCGGCATGGTCAAGTTCTGCGAGAACGGCGCCAAGGCGGTCAACTGGGAAGCCACCAAGCGCCGCGTCGACGCAGCGTTCTTCGCCCGCTACAGCGTCAGCGCGCTGCGTGAGCAGAGCGACTACTGGCTCGAGTACCAGGGCCGCCTGACTGAACCGGTGGTCTACGACCCGACCACCGACCGCTACCAGCCGATCGACTGGGATGCCGCCTTCGCCCTGATCGCCCGCCACCTGAACAACCTGGCCAGCCCCGACCAGGCCGAGTTCTACACCTCCGGCCGGGCCAGCAACGAAGCGGCCTACCTGTACCAGCTGTTCGTGCGTGCCTACGGCACCAACAACTTCCCTGACTGCTCGAACATGTGCCACGAGGCCAGCGGCGTAGCCCTTGGGCAGAGCGTGGGAGTGGGCAAGGGCACGGTCACCTACGACGACTTCGAGCACGCCGATACGATCTTCGTCTGGGGCCAGAACCCCGGCACCAACCACCCGCGCATGCTCGACCCGTTGCGTGACGCGGTGAAGCGCGGCGCCCAGGTGGTCTGCGTCAACCCGCTCAAGGAGCGTGGCCTGGAGCGTTTCCAGCACCCGCAGAACCCGCTGGAGATGCTCACCAACACCGATCGCCCGACCAACACCGCGTTCTTCCGCCCGGCCCTCGGCGGCGATATGGCGCTGCTGCGCGGCATGGCCAAGTTCCTGCTGCAGTGGGAGCGCGAAGCCCAGGCCAAGGGTGAACCGGCGATCTTCGACCACGCCTTCATCGCCGAACACGGCCATGGCGTGGACGATTACCTGGCAGTGGTCGAGGCCACCCCGTGGGAGCAGATCCAGGCGCAATCGGGCCTGCCCCTGGCCGACATCGAGCTGTCGGCGCGCATGTACTGCAAGGGCAAGCGGGTGATCATGTGCTGGGCCATGGGCATCACCCAGCATCGCCATTCGGTGCCGACCATCCAGGAAATCGTCAACCTGATGCTGCTGCGCGGCAACCTGGGCGTGCCGGGCGCCGGCCTGTGCCCGGTGCGCGGCCACAGCAACGTGCAGGGCGATCGCACCATGGGCATCAACGAACGCCCACCGGTGTTCCTGCTCGACGCCCTGGAAAAGCGCTTCGGTTTCCCGGTGCCGCGCCACAACGGGCACAACACCGTCGAGGCGATCCACGCCATGCTCGACGGCCGGGCCAAGGTGTTCATCGGGCTGGGCGGCAACTTCGCCCAGGCCACGCCGGACACCGAGCGCACCGCACAAGCGCTGCGCAACTGCGAGCTGACCGTGCATATCAGCACCAAGCTCAACCGCAGCCATCTGGTCCACGGCAAGCAGGCGCTGATCCTGCCGTGCCTGGGCCGTACCGATATCGACCTGCAGGGTGAAGGCCCGCAGGCGGTCACGGTGGAAGACTCGTTCAGCATGGTCCACGCCTCCAACGGCCAGCTCAAGCCGCTGTCCAGGCAGATGCGCTCGGAGCCGGCGGTGGTCGCCGGCATCGCCGCCGCCACTCTAGGCAAGCAGCCGGTTGACTGGCACTGGCTGGTGGCCGACTACGACCGCATCCGTGACCTGATCGCCGACACCATTCCAGGCTTTGCTGGCTTCAATGAGCGCCTGAACCTGCCCGGCGGCTTCTACCTGGGCAACAGCGCCGGCAGCCGCCAGTGGAAGACCGCCAGCGGCCGCGCCAACTTCAAGGCCAACCTGCTGCCCGACAGCCTGCTCGACGAACGTGTGCGCGCCAGCGGCCAGGTGCCGGACCTGATCATGCAGTCGATGCGCTCGCACGATCAGTACAACACCACCATCTACGGCATGGACGACCGCTACCGCGGCGTACGCGGCCAGCGCGACGTGCTGTTCGTCAACGAGGCGGACATCATCCGCCTGGGCTTCCAACCGGGGCAGAAGGTCGACATCGTGTCACTGTGGGGGGATGAGCATGTGCGCCGGGTGCAGGGTTTCACCCTGCTGGCGTTCGACATTCCCGCCGGCCAGGCGGCGGCCTACTATCCGGAAGTGAACCCGTTGGTGCCGCTGGAGAGCATCGGCGATGGCAGCCACACGCCAACGTCGAAGTTCATCGCCATCAAGTTGGAGCGGGCGCGGGGCAACGGGCGAATCATCTGAGGATTCGCTGGCCCATTCGCGGGTAAACCCGCGAATGCCATTACGCAGAAAACAGAAAAGCCCTGTTCCGCAACGGATCAGGGCTTCGTCATAAAAAGCTCAGACCACCAAAATCAGAGAAAGTTTCATACATAATTCAGTAACTTAGAGAATTGTGTACAACTCGTGCTACTCGTCGGATTTCAATTGCCACGCGCCTCGCCGAGCCTCAAATTCCGCCTCGTCATCCCTCTGAGGCTCTCTTGATGAAGAAGTACTCCTCGATTCTGTTGTTGTCTTTCAGCTTGCTCAGCGGCGTTGCCATGGCAGGCGGCACCACCGAGGCCGGCATTGGCGGCGCATTGGGTGGGGTACTGGGCTCCGTGGTGGGCAACTCCATCGGTGGTAGCACCGGCGGCGCCATTGGTGCCGGCCTGGGTGGCGCCGCTGGCGGCGCCCTGGGCGCCGACAAGCGCCAGCGTGGCGAAGCGGCCATTGGTGGCGCGCTGGGCGCGGCCGGCGGCAACGTGGTAGGTCGCTCCATGGGCGGCACCACCGGCAGCTATATCGGCGCGGCAGCCGGTGGTGGCGCCGGTGGCGCACTGGGCAACTACATGGGCAACAAGGCCGACGAAGACGAGCGCCACGACTCGCGCCGCTACCGTCGCGACTATGACGACCGTCGCTACTACGACCGTGGCCACCACTACGGCCACCGCAAGCACAAGCGTCACTGGCGCGACTGATCGCCAGGCTTAAGCTTGTCACCTAAGGCCCTGCCCTCACCGGCAGGGCTTTTTCGTTTGTCGGCTCACCTGAGGATTAAGGGCGTCCCCGATATGGAGGCTAGTAGCCACTAGTTATCATCCCCTCCACCAACTCCAGACAGGACGCAGGGAATGCGCGCGATCATCACGGCCATCCATTCATCCAAGGCCAAGGGAGCCTGAAGGATGCCGCGCCCGCCGCTGCTCAGCGAAGACAACTTTGCGCGCATTCGCCAGCGGGTCGAGCAAGCTACCGGCGTGTACCTGGCCAATGATCGCCGCGCCGTGGTAGCGACGCGCTTGCACAAGCGCCTGAAAGCCCATCGCCTGAGCAACTTCGATCAATACCTCACACTGCTCGACCAGCAGCAGGACGCGCAGGAGCACGACCAACTGCTGCGTCTGCTGGTCGCTCGCGACAGCTACTTCTTCCGTGAGCATCGGCATTTCGAGTGGCTGGCCCGATGGCTGCCCGCTCTTGGCCACCCCGCACGCCTCTGGAGCGCCGCTTGCGCCACTGGCGAGGAAGCCTGGAGCCTGGCCATGGTTGCCGCCGAGCACGCTCGGCTGCCCGGGTGGCAAGTGCTGGCCAGCGACTTCGACACGCAACGCCTGGAGCATGCCAGTGCCGGCGTCTACGACATTGCCCAGGCCCGCTACTTTCCCGAAGGCTGGTTGACCCGCCACTGCCTGTGCGGCATCGGCGAGATGGCCGGCCGCCTGCGCGTCGCGCCCGCCTTGCGCGAGCAGGTGCGCTTCGAAGCGATCAACCTGATCCGGCCACTGCCCGAACACCTGGGCCGCTTCGACGTCATTCTTCTGCGCAACCTGCTGTCGAGCCTGGCGCCACGCCACAGAGGTGGCATGCTCCGACAAGTACTGGCGCACCTGCGTCCCGGCGGCCTGCTGATGATCGGCCACAGCGAGAGCATCCACGAACTGGACCTGCCCCTGCGCCCGTTACTGCCATCGGTATTCGAGCGCCTATGATGAGAGGCACTGCCGCGCCCACCGGCAGACAAGGACTGATCGCGCTACCGCGCGGCAGTGCGCTTTCGGATCGAGCAGGCCTGCCGCCCCCCCTTCCCTTGCGAAACAGGCCCTTATCCATGCCTTGCCGAATCCTGCTTGCCGACGACTCGCCCCTCTTCCGCGCCGGCCTGCGCGCCCTGCTGGAGCAGAAGAAAGACTTCGCCGTGGTGGGCGACACCGGCGATGCCATGACCGCCGTAAGCCTGGCGGAAAAGCTCAAGCCAGACATCGTGGTACTCGACATGAGCGGTGAGCTGGACAGCCAGCAGGCCCTGCAAGAGTTGTTCATCCGCGCCCCGGCCAGCCGTGTGCTGATGTTCTCGGCGCGCTCGCAGCTGGAGCATGTGCTCAATTGCCTGCAGCTCGGCGCCCACGGTTTCCTGCTCAAGAACGCCACGGTGGCGGAGCTGGAGCAGGCCTTGCTGACGCTGCGCGGTGGCGGTCAGTTTCTGTCGTCGGCGGTGCTGCCGATGGTCATTGGTCAGGCCCTCAGGCACAGCCGCAAGCGCACCTCGGCACCACCCCAGGCGCCCCTGACCAAGCGCCAGCTGGAGATCCTGCGCCTGATCGCCCGCGGTGAAACCACCCGCTCCATTGCCGACGGCCTGGGCCTGAGCGTCAAGACCGTCGAAGCGCACCGCTCGCAGATCATGCACCGCCTGCAGATCCACGACGTGCCCGGGCTGGTGCTGTTCGCCGTGCGCGAGGGGATCATCCGCGTCAACGATTGAGCGACAGCCCCGCGAGGATCAGTTGCAACGTCTCCGGCAAGGCCGCCGGCCGCCCGGACGCACGCTCGACGAACACCTGCACCAACGAGCCGGCCGCACAGGCCTCGACCTCACCCGGGCGGAACAGTGCCAGGCGGAATTCCACGGTGCTGCCAGCCAGGCGGGTCACGCCCAAGCCCACTTCGAGTACATCCGGGAAACCCGGCAGAGCGAAGAAGTCCGCGCTCGAGCTCACCACGAAGCCGGCCAGTTCGCCGTCGCGCAGGTCCAGCTCGGCCTGCTCGACGAGGAAGGCCTGGATGGCGGTTTCGAAGAACGCGTGCACGGTGGAGCCGGCGAGGTGGCCGTTGTGGTCGTTGTCCTGGGGGCGGGTGAGGATGGGGTGGAAGTGGGAGAAGGCGGAGCGCTGAGGGGATTCGGTCATGGAGGCACCCTGGGCTGTCTTTGGCATTTAGCGAAGCATCCCACACCATGCGCGGATCGCCTATCGCCTTGTAGGAACCGGCCCTGCCGGCGAACACCGGGCATGCACTGCGGCGTTTGCTTCGCCAGCAAGGCTGGCGCCTACAGGGTAGCGGTGAGCCTTCAGAACGAAAAAGCCGCCCCGAGGGCGGCTTTTCTACGCGGATCGCAGACTTACAGCTGCGGACCAGCAGCCTTGATGGCGTCGGACACGTCGAACTTCTTGAAGTTCTCGATGAACAGGCCAGCCAGGCCCTTGGCGGCTTCGTCGTAGGCAGCCTTGTCAGCCCAGGTGTTGCGCGGGTTGAGCAGCTCGGTCTCGACGCCTGGAACAGACTTCGGTACGTCCAGGTTGATGATGTCCAGGTGCTCGGTCTCGGCACCGATCAGCGCACCGCTCTGGATGGCAGCGATCACGCCACGGGTGGTCGGGATGCTGAAGCGCTTGCCAACACCGTAGCCACCGCCGGTCCAGCCGGTGTTGACCAGGTAGACCTTGGAGTCGAAGCCCTTGATGCGCTTGATCAGCAGCTCAGCGTACTCACCGGCCGGACGCGGGAAGAACGGTGCGCCGAAGCAGGTGGAGAAGGTCGACTTGATGCCGCCGCCCGAGCCCATTTCGGTGGAGCCGACCAGCGCGGTGTAGCCGGACAGGAAGTGGTAGGCCGCCTGCTCGTTGTTCAGGATCGACACTGGCGGCAGTACGCCGGTCAGGTCGCAGGTCAGGAAGATGACCGCGTTCGGCTCGCCACCCAGGTTCTTCTCGGAACGCTTGGCAACGTGCTCCAGCGGGTAGGCGGCGCGGCTGTTCTGGGTCAGGCTGACATCGGCGTAGTCGGCGTGCTGGTTGCCGTCGAGGACGACGTTCTCCAGTACCGCACCGTGCTTGATGGCTTTCCAGATGACCGGCTCGTTCTTCTCGGACAGGTCGATGCACTTGGCGTAGCAGCCGCCTTCGATGTTGAAGACGACGCCTTCGCCCCAGCCGTGCTCGTCGTCACCGATCAGGTACCGGCTTTCGTCGGCCGACAGGGTGGTCTTGCCAGTGCCGGACAGGCCGAAGAACAGGGTCACATCGCCTTTTTCGCCAATGTTGGCGGCGCAGTGCATCGGCAGCACGTCGGCGGCCGGCAGCAGGAAGTTCTGCACCGAGAACATGGCTTTCTTCATTTCGCCGGCATAGCGCATGCCGGCGATCAGCACCTTCTTCTGGGCGAAGTTGATGATCACGCAGCCATCGGAGTTGGTGCCGTCACGCTCAGGCACGCACTCGAAATTGGCAACGTTGAGCACTTGCCACTCATCACGGCCGGCCGGGTTGTACTGGGCCGGGTTGATGAACAGGCAACGGCCGAACAGGTTCTGCCAGGCAGTCTGCGTGGTCATCTTGACCGGCAGGTAGTGTTCTTCGGCCGCACCTACGTGAACGTAGGAGACGAAGTGGTCCTGGGCGTTGTTGAACGCCTCGACGCGGTCCCACAGGGCATCGAACTTGTCGGCCGGGAACTTGCGGTTGATCGGGCCCCAGGCGATGGCGGCAGAGGTGCTCGGTTCGTCAACGATGAAACGGTCAGCCGGCGAACGGCCAGTACGGTGGCCTGTCTCGACGACCAGTGCGCCCGTATCGGCCAGCACACCTTCACCGCGTTGCAGCGCTTCTTTTACCAGGTCATCGACGCTCAGGTCGGTGTACACGGTGTTGTTGGCTTGCGTCATGAGATACCCCATCCGGCCCGAGGCCGAGTGCTCCAAACGTTTTGTAGTGGCCTGTTTCAAACTACTACAGCGAAAAAAGTGGCCGGATTATGCCAGAAACGCCCAAAAAAAGTAGGCCCCTCCTGTCAGAACTGCGCTTTTGCGCGGTTCGACAGGAGAATGTCCTGTAGTGAAGCGTTTCAGTGCTGAGTTTCTGACGGTACGTCAGTACCACCACCCGCGAACAATTGCGCAACATCGCTCGCATCGAAGAGATAGCGCTCGTTGCAGAACTGGCAATCGATCTCGACCTGGCCGCCGCATTCCTCGACCAACGCCTTGGCATCCTGCTCGCCGAGGCTGACCAGGGCGTTGCTGGAGCGCTCGCGCGAGCAGCTGCAACGGAAGCGTAGCGGCTGGATGTCGAACAGACGAACCGCGTCCTCGTGGTACAGGCGGTGCAGCACGGTTTCGTTGTCCAGGCCGAGCAGTTCCTCGGCCTTGACGGTGTTGGCGAGGGCCTTGACGTGGGCCCAGCTTTCCTCGCGCTCTTCGATATCCTTGTGGATTTCAGCCGGCAGTTGCTGCACAAGAAGACCACGGGCGCGAGCGCCATCGGCGGTCAGGGAGATGCTGGTGTTCACCTGCTGGGACATGACGAAGTAGTTGGTGAAGCACTCCGACAGGTCCTGGCCGTCCAGCTCGACGGTGCCCTGGTAACGCTGGCCGTTGACCGGAATGATGGTCAGCACCAGGTGACCGCCTGGCATCAGGTCGGCAAGGCGTGCGTCATCCTTGATCTGGTCGGCCTCGAAGCGTGCCAGGCCGCGGATGTCGTGCTCGCTGGTGTATTCAATGGCCAGCAGCGGCACAGGGCCCTGGGACTGCGCCTGGAGGACCAGCAACCCATCGAACTTGAGGGTGCCGACCAGCAGCGCGGCGGCGGCCATCAGTTCGCCCAGCAGGTGTTGGACCGGGCGCGGGTAAGCGTGCTTGGCCAGCACTTCGGCGTAGCTGCGTTCCAGCGCGACCATCTCGCCGCGTACGTCGCGGTCGTCGAACAGGAAGCGTTGGGTGAAATCTGTATCTGGCAAGTCGCTCATGGTTGTCTGGCTTTCTGAAAATGATTACAAAATAATTACAGGAGACTGAAAGGTCTGTCGTAGAGCGCTCGCAAAGCGCTCATTTGCCGCTGGAGATCGAGGTATTTTATGGATAATCGACCACTGTTCCAAGCAAGGTGGTCCTGGGGCCCTTTGGTAGCCTGCACGCTCCTGCCCATCGCACTACTGTGTTTCTGGTTGTGGCCCGTTGGCCAGATCCTTTGCCTGACTTTCGACGAGTGGCTGTTCCACAGCCTCAATGCCCCGCTGGCCGACAACGTGGTCTGGCGCTCCATCTGGGCGGTCGGTAGCCTGCGGCCGTTCGACATCCTGGTCGGGTTGATCATGCTGTCGCTGCTGGTTCGCGGCGATTGGGTGTTCAAGGCCATCCATGTTCGCCAGGCGTTTTTCGCCTTCCTGGTGACCC
The DNA here is from genome assembly GCF_018417595.1 of Pseudomonas entomophila. NCBI lineage: Bacteria > Pseudomonadati > Pseudomonadota > Gammaproteobacteria > Pseudomonadales > Pseudomonadaceae > Pseudomonas > Pseudomonas entomophila. The sequence goes on along the minus strand of NZ_CP070982.1, from coordinate 256,796 downwards.
TGCTCCTCTTAGTGGTGATTCGCGCGCTGTTTTCCAAGTGGGTCAGCGCAATGGGCTGGCAACACAATAGCCCATCGATGGTGTTCGACAATGCCGTGCACCTGAGCGACTACTACCCGAACCTGGAAAAGAAGTGGGAGCTCAAGGACCGTTCCAGCCAGAGTTTCCCGGGCGACCACGCCTCGGTGCTGCTGATCTGGGCGCTGTTCATGAGCCTGTTCAGCCGACGCCTGGTACAGCACCTGGCGATCTGGTCGCTGGCCTGCCTGTTCATGCTGCCGCGCCTGGTGGCGGGCGCGCACTGGGGGCAGGACGACTACATCGGCGGGTTGCTGATGGCCGTGCTGGCCTTGGGTTGGAGCTGCCACACGCCGCTGGCAGCCAAAGCCAGCGCGGCACTGGTGCGCTGGACGGCGCCGCTGTTTGATCTGCTCGGCAAGCTGCCGCTGGTCGGGCGGATGAGCGTGATCCGCGCAGCCTGACCGAATGTTCGCCGGCTTGCCGGCGAACAGGCCACCTACTCGAAACTGCCATGCAGCTGGTGAATCTGCCGCCGCTGCTTCTTGGTCGGCCGCCCATCGGTGGTCACGCCCATCGCCCCCGCCTTGCGCATTTCAGCGGCCTGCTCGCGCCGCTTCACGCTCTCGGACGTTTCCTCATACAGGGTCTGCGCCTCCGGCGCCCCACGCCGCACCACCGACAATGCCTTCACCACCACGGTGCGCTCGTCGAAGCCTGTACGCAGCACGAACTCGTCGCCCACCCGCGGCTCCTTGCCCGGTTTGCAACGTTCACCCCGGCAGTGCACCTTGCCGCTCTCGATGGCCGCCTTGGCCAGGGCGCGGGTCTTGTAGAAACGCGCGGCCCACAGCCACTTGTCCAGGCGCACCTTGTCGTCGTCTTCAGGCTTTTGTGCCATGGTTTTTCCTCGAATTCTGTCTTTCACGGAACTGTACTACCGTGACTGACGGATGCAAAAAATCCGTGCCGTCATTACAGTTCACCACCTCATCCGCAGGGCACGCTTCGTGAAGACATTTGACCACCTGACTGTGATCGGCCTGCGCGAGTGGGTCGCCCTGCCCGATCTCGGTGTCGCCGGCCTGCGCGCCAAGATCGACACCGGCGCCAGCACCTCCAGCCTGCACGCCACCGACGTCGAGCCCTTCGAACGCGACGGCCAGCAGTGGGTGCGCTTCACCGCGCACCTGGGCTCGGTGGTGCAACTGCGCCATCGCCGCTGCGAGGCGCCGCTGGTAACCATGAAGACCATCAAGAGCTCCAACGGCCACGCCCAGGCGCGCTACGTCATTCGCACCAGCCTGGCGCTGGGCGACCGGGTCTGGGAGGTCGAGTTCACCCTCGCCTGCCGCAAGAACATGCGCTACCGGTTGTTGCTTGGTTCCAAGGCGCTCATCCACGGCCAGCTGGTGGTCAACCCCGGCCTCAAGTACGTCCAGGACAAACCGGCCTTCCCGGCCACCCTTTCCCCTGTCACAGGTGCTGCATGAAGATCGCTGTGCTGTCGCGCAATCCGCGTCTGTATTCCACCCGCCGCCTGGTCGAGGCCGGTACCCAGCGGGGCCATGAAGTGGTGGTGATCGACACGCTCCGGGCCTATATGAACATTGCCAGCCACAAGCCGCAGATCCACTACCGCGGCAAGCCGCTGGAGGGTTTCGACGCGGTGATCCCGCGCATCGGTGCCTCGGTCACCTTCTACGGCTGCGCGGTGCTGCGCCAGTTCGAGATGATGGGGGTCTACCCGCTCAACGAGTCGGTGGCCATCGCCCGCTCGCGGGACAAGCTGCGCTCCCTGCAGCTGTTGTCGCGCCGCGGCATCGGCCTGCCCATCACCGGCTTCGCCCACTCCCCGGACGACATCCCCGACCTGATCCAGATGGTCAACGGCGCCCCCCTGGTGATCAAGGTGCTCGAAGGCACCCAAGGCATCGGCGTGGTGCTGTGCGAGACCACCAAGGCTGCAGAGTCGGTAATCGAGGCGTTCATGGGCCTAAAGCAGAACATCATGGTCCAGGAGTACATCAAGGAGGCCGGCGGCGCCGATATCCGCTGCTTCGTGGTGGGCGACAAGGTCATCGCCTCGATGAAACGCCAGGCCAAGCCGGGCGAGTTCCGCTCCAACCTGCATCGCGGCGGCGTGGCCAGCCTGATCAAGATCACCCCCGAGGAACGCATGACCGCCATTCGCGCGGCCAAGGTGATGGGCTTGAGCGTGGCGGGCGTGGATATCCTGCGGTCGAACCATGGGCCGCTGGTGATGGAGGTGAACTCGTCACCGGGGCTTGAGGGGATCGAAGTGACTACCGGCAAGGATGTGGCCGGGATGATCATCGAGCATCTGGAGAAGAACAGCGGGCCGAATCAGACGCGGACCAAGGGTAAGGGTTGATGGCGCCTGCACCGGCCTCTTCGCGGCTAAAGCCGCCCCTACAGGAATCGTGTCACATTCCCCTGCAGGAGCGGCTTTAGCCGCGAAGAGGCCGGAATCAAACGGCGTTGCGCGGCAGCAACAGCCCCAGCGGCAACCTCACCCGCGCCTCGATTCCACCACCGGAGCGGTTGCGCAACTCAACATTGCCACCGTGCTGCGCGGCAATTCGTTTGACGATCGCCAACCCCAGCCCCGTGCCCTTGCCGCCCCGCGCCCGATCACCGCGAATGAACGGGTTGAAGATGGTCTCCAGCTCCGACTCGTCGATCCCCGCGCCACGGTCCAGCACGCTGAGCACCACATAGGGCGCGCTCTGGTCGCCCGACACATAAGCTGCCACCTCGACACCCTTGCCGGCATGGTGCAAGGCGTTGCCGATCAGGTTGCCGAGCATGCGCTTGAGCGACACCCGGCGCAGCGGGAAGGGCGGAATCGGCTCCAGGCACAGGCGCACCTGCTCCTTGTGCTGGTTGTAGGGCGCCACCACTTCGTAGATCAGGTCGTTCAGGTCGACCTCCTCCACCGGCTCGTCGCGCCCGTCACGAATGAAGGCCAGGAACTGGTCGAGAATCGCGTCCATGTCCTCGATGTCACGGACCATGTCGTCGCTGAGGTCGCTTTCGTTACCCATCAGCGACAGCGACAAACGCAGCCTTGTAAGTGGCGTGCGCAAATCATGGGACACACCGGCCAGCATCAACTCACGTTCGCGCCCGGCCTGCTCGACGTCTTCGGCCATCTGGTTGAAGGCGCGGTAAACCTCGGTCATCTCGCTGGGGGTATCACTGATGGGCAGGCGCACACTGCGCCCCTGGCCCAGCTGGCGAGCGGCGAACACCAGGCGCTTGAGCGGCTGGTTGAGCTGGCGCACGAAGATCCACGCCGAAGCCGTGGACAACAGGCCGATGGCCAGGAACCAGCCGAGCACGTTCCAGATCTTCTGCCCGCGCAGCGGGTGCGGATACAGAGGCACCTTCAGCCAGCCAGGGCCCAGGCTCGGGGCGTTCACCCAGAGCGCGGGCGGCGCGTGGATGCGCAGGCGCACTTCGGTGTCATCGCCCAGTTCGGCCTGCATCTGGCGTTGATAGATTTCACTGTAAGGCCAGTGCTGCTCGCCCTCCGGCACACCGGAGCCGGTGACCCGGATCAGGCCCGCGGCCTCGGCGATCTTGTCGCGGTTCTCTTCATCCGCCGCCCAATAAGCGCGCAACGTCAGTGCCACGCCGTGGCTGTACTGACGGTCGACCAGCACGTCCTCGTTCATCAGCAGGTAGACGAGGGTCAGGGCCTTGGAGAATAGCACGACGATCAGCACCAGCCACAAGGTGCGGGCGAAGAAGCTTTGCGGGAACCAGAGAGGGGTTTTCATCGATCAACTACTGCGCTGAAAAGGCCGGACGCCATAGACGAAAACAGGGCGACTCGCATGAGTCGCCCTGTTGCACCCGGACGAGCCGGCTGGCTCATTTGCCGGCGTTTCCGTCCGGCACGAAGACGTAACCCACACCCCATACGGTCTGGATGTAGCGGGGTTTGGACGGATCGGGTTCGATCATGCGGCGCAGGCGCGAGATCTGCACGTCGATGGAGCGCTCCAGGGCGTCCCATTCGCGACCGCGGGCCAGGTTCATCAGCTTGTCGCGGGTCAGCGGTTCGCGGGCGTGCATCACCAGGGCCTTGAGCACGGCGAACTCGCCGGTGGTAAGCATGTGCGTCTCTTCACCGCGCTTGAGTTCGCGGGTGGCCAGCGACAACTCGTAGTCGCCGAAGGTCACGGTCTCTTCCTCGCTGCCCGGGGCGCCCGGCACGCTCGGGGCCTGGCGGCGCAGCACGGCCTTGACCCGGGCCACCAGTTCGTCGGGGTTGAACGGCTTGGCCAGATAGTCGTCGGCGCCCAGTTCCAGGCCCTTGATACGGCTGAGCTCATCGCCCTTGGCGGTGAGCATGATGATCGGGATCTGGTTGTTCGACGCGCGCAGGCGCTTGCAGGCGGACAGGCCATCCTCGCCCGGCAGCATCAGGTCGAGCACCACCAGGTTGAACACTTCACGGGCCAGCAGGCGGTCCATCTGTTCGACGTTCGGTACGGTGCGGACACGGAAGCCCTTGCTGGTGAAGAAACGGTCCAGCAGGCTGCTCAGGCCCGGGTCGTCGTCGACGATGAGAATCTTGTCGCCTTCTACGGCGTTTGCGGTGCTGGTCATGAATGCCTCCTCTGATATCGCCGCGCATTATGGCGTAGCCATTGCAGCGCGTGCCGTGTGCATTGTTAGCAGATTTTTCCCCCGATGCCAGTTCCCGCTCCCACATCGGTATAATGCGCCGCTTTAAATCCTTGCCAGGTGGTTTTCATGGACAGCATCAACAGCCGTATCGCCGAGGAACTGGGCGTACGCCCGCAACAGGTCGAAGCGGCCGTGGGCCTGTTGGACGAAGGCTCGACCGTGCCCTTCATCGCCCGTTACCGCAAGGAAGTGACCGGCAGCCTGGACGACACCCAACTGCGCCACCTGGAAGAGCGCCTGCGCTATCTGCGCGAACTCGACGAGCGCCGCGCCAGCATCCTGGCCAGCATCGAGGAACAAGGCAAGCTGACCCCGGAGCTGGCCCGCGAGATCAAGCTGGCCGACACCAAGACCCGCCTCGAAGACCTCTACCTGCCGTACAAGCAGAAGCGCCGCACCAAGGGCCAGATCGCCCTGGAAGCTGGCCTGGGCGAGTTGGCCGACGGCCTGTTCAACGACCCGCAGCTGAACCCAGAAAGCGAAGCCGCACGCTTCGTTGACGCCGAGAAAGGCGTGGCCGACGTCAAGGCCGCTCTGGAAGGCGCCAAGTACATCCTCATGGAGCGCTTCGCCGAAGACGCCGCCTTGCTCGACAAGCTGCGCAACTTCCTCAAGCAGGAAGCGGTGCTGACCGCCCGCGTGGTGGCCGGCAAGGAAGAGGAAGGCGCCAAGTTCCGCGACTACTTCGCCCACGATGAACTGCTGCGCACCGCGCCGTCGCACCGTGCCCTGGCAATCTTCCGCGGCCGTAACGAAGGCGTGCTGAGCGCCTCGCTCAAGGTCGGCGAGGAGCTACCGGGCACCCTGCACCCATGCGAGCTGATGATCGGCAACCATGTCGGCATCGAGAACCGCAACCGCCCGGCCGACAAGTGGTTAGGCGAGGTGGTGCGCTGGACCTGGAAGGTCAAGCTGTACACCCACCTGGAAACCGACCTGTTCGGCGAACTGCGCGACAACGCAGAAGGCGAGGCCATCAACGTCTTCGCCCACAACCTGCACGACCTGCTGCTGGCCGCCCCGGCCGGCCCGCGCGCAACGCTGGGCTTCGACCCGGGCCTGCGCACCGGCTGCAAGATCGCCGTGGTCGATGCCACCGGCAAGCTGCTGGACCACACCACGGTCTACCCGCACGCGCCGAAGAACGATTGGGACCGCACCATCTCGATCATGGCCGCGCTGTGCGCCAAGCACTCGGTCGAGCTGATCGCCATCGGCAACGGCACCGCCAGCCGCGAGAGCGACAAGCTGGTGGCCGAGCTGGTCAAGAAATACCCAGCCCTGAAGATCACCAAGATCATGGTCTCCGAGGCCGGCGCCTCGGTGTACTCGGCGTCGGAGCTGGCAGCCCGCGAGTTCCCCGACCTGGATGTGTCGATCCGTGGCGCCGTGTCCATCGCCCGCCGCCTGCAGGACCCGCTGGCGGAACTGGTGAAGATCGACCCGAAATCCATCGGCGTCGGCCAGTACCAGCACGATGTTTCACAGGTGAAGCTGGCCCGTGGCCTGGACGCCGTGGTCGAGGACTGCGTGAACGCCGTGGGCGTGGACGTCAACACCGCCTCGGTGGCGCTGCTGACGCGCATCTCCGGCCTAAACGCCACCCTGGCGCAGAACATCGTCGCCCACCGCGACGCCAACGGCCCGTTCGCCACCCGCGCCGCCCTCAAGAAAGTCAGCCGCCTGGGCGAGAAGACCTTCGAACAGGCCGCCGGCTTCCTGCGCGTGATGAACGGCGACAACCCGCTGGACGCCTCGGCGGTGCACCCGGAGGCCTACCCGCTGGTGCAGCGCATCGCCGCCGACACCGGCCGCGATATCCGTTCGCTGATCGGCGACAGCGGCTTCCTCAAGCGCCTGGACCCGAAGAAGTTCACCGACGAAAGCTTCGGCCTCCCAACCGTCACCGACATTCTCCAGGAGCTGGACAAGCCCGGCCGCGACCCGCGCCCGGAGTTCAAGACCGCCACCTTCCAGGACGGCGTCGAGGACCTCAAGGACCTGGAGCCGGGCATGATCCTCGAAGGCGTGGTGACCAACGTCACCAACTTCGGTGCCTTCGTCGACATCGGTGTGCACCAGGATGGCCTGGTACATATCTCGGCGTTGTCGGAGAAGTTCGTCAAAGATCCGCGTGAAGCGGTCAAGGCCGGTGACGTGGTAAAGGTGAAGGTCATGGAAGTGGACATTCCGCGCAAGCGCGTAGGCCTGTCCATGCGCATGAGCGACACCCCGGGCGAGAAGGTCGAAGGCAACCGTGGCGGTAATCGCGCTGGCAATGGCGGCAACCGCCAGCAGCAGGCCCCACGTCCACGCGAAGCCACCACTGCGGCACCGGCCAACAACGCCATGGCGGCACTGTTCGCCAACGCCAAGCAACTGAAGAAGAAGTGATGGACGTCGCGCCGGAGCACGTCGAAAGCGCCTTCAGCCAGCTCCTGGGCTGCCGCCTGCAACGCCTGGACACGGGCGTGGCCGAGGTGGCCCTGGCGCTGGAGCCGCACCTGCGCAACCGTGGCCAGAAGCTGCACGGCGGGGCGATCTTCAGCCTGGTGGACATCGCCATGGGCCTGGCCTGCTCGGCCAGCCATGGCTTCGACCAGCAAAGCGTGACCATCGAGTGCAAGATCAACTACATGCGCGCCGTCAGCGAGGGCGAGGTGCTGTGCACCGCCCGCGTGCTGCATGCCGGACGGCGCACGCTGGTGGTCGACGCCGACGTGCTTCAGGGCGACAAACTGGTGGCCAAGGCGCAGGGAACCTTCGCGGTTCTCTAGCTGACGCAACCCCATCTGCGGTATTTTCGGCGTATTGCTGTACACCTGATCGCGGGGCAAGCCCGCTCCCACGAACGTTCACAGGCTTCGTGGGAGCGGGCATGACCCGCGATCAGGCGCATACAGGCCAGCGCCGGAACCGCGTAAACCAGGCGACAACGCCAGTTCCTTTCCCAACTACCCTTGTAGACCGTCATCCCTACCCCCATATTGGGGCGACTGACGCGTGAAGGAATCCATCTTGAGCGACCTCCTCAACCGCCGCCTGAGCCTGCTCGGCGACAATATCGACCTGCTCAAGCAGTGCCTGCACGGCATTGAGCGCGAATGCCTGCGCGTGACCAACGACGGTCGCCTGGCCCAGACCCCGCACCCCGAGGCCCTGGGTTCGGCGCTGACCAACGAGCAGATCACCACCGACTATTCCGAGTCGCTGCTGGAGTTCATCACCCCGGCCCTGGCGGACCCTGCCAAGGTGCTCGAGAGCCTCGACCAGATCCACCGCTTCGTCTACACCAAGCTGGGCGACGAATACCTGTGGAGCCCGTCGATGCCCTGCGCACTGCCGGCCGAGGAAGACATCCCGATCGCCGAATACGGCAGCTCGAACATCGGCAAGCTCAAGCACGTGTACCGCAAGGGCCTCGCCCTGCGTTACGGCCGCACCATGCAGTGCATCGCCGGCATCCACTACAACTTCTCCCTGCCCGAGGCGCTGTGGCCGTTGCTGCGCGAAGCCGAAGGCGGAAAGGAGAACGACCGCGACTACCAGTCCTCGGCCTACATCGCGCTGATCCGCAACTTCCGCCGCTACAGCTGGCTGCTGATGTACCTGTTCGGTGCCTCGCCGACCCTGGACAAAGGCTTCCTGCGCGGCCGCCCGCACCAGCTCGAAGAACTGGATGAACAGACGCTCTACCTGCCCTACGCCACCAGCCTGCGCATGAGCGACCTGGGCTACCAGAGCAACGCCCAGGCCGGCCTCACCCCCTGCTACAACAACCTGGCCAGCTACACCGACAGCCTGCGCAGGGCCGTGGGCACACCCTACCCGCCCTATGTCGAAGTCGGCACGCACAAGGATGGCGAGTGGGTGCAGCTGAACACCAACATCCTGCAGATCGAGAACGAGTACTACTCGAACATCCGCCCCAAGCGCGTCACCTACACTGGCGAGCGGCCGATCCAGGCCCTGATGTCCCGTGGCGTGCAGTACGTGGAAGTGCGCTGCCTGGATATCAACCCGTTCCTGCCGGTAGGCATCGACCTGTCCGAGGCGCGTTTCCTCGACGCCTTCCTGCTGTTCTGCGCGCTGGAAGAAAGCCCTCAACTGGACAACGGTGAATGCGGCCAATGCACCGACAACTTCCTCACCGTGGTCAAGGAAGGCCGTCGCCCTGGCCTGGAACTGCGCCGTGACGGCCAGCCAGTCGCGCTGAAGACCTGGGCCACCGAGCTGATCGAACGTATCGGCCAGCTGGCCGGCCTGCTCGACCGCGCCCACGGCGGCAACGCCCATGCCAAAGCCCTGGAAGCACAGCAGGCCAAGGTCAACGACCCTGAGCTGACGCCGTCGGCCCAGGTGCTGGCGCGCATGACCGAACATGACGAGACCTTCGTCCAGTTCTCCCTGCGCCAGAGCCGCCTGCACGCCGAAACCTTCCGTGAGCAGCCACTGCCCGCCGAACGCCAGCTGGCTTTCGAGACCCTCGCCCGAGAGTCCCTGGCCGAGCAGTCGCGCCTGGAGCAACAGGAAGTCGGTGACTTCGACCTGTTCGTCGGCGCCTACCAGGCCAGCATCCTGGCGATCAGCAACTGATGAACCGCACCGCCACCCCGCGCAAGCCACGCGCCAGCAGCCAGGCCAGGATCGAGGCGATCCTGGCCGCGGCCCGCGAGCTGCTGGCCGGCCAGGGCGTGGCGGCGCTGTCGATCTACAGCGTCGCGGAGCGGGCGCAGATCCCGCCGTCGTCGGTGTACCACTTCTTCGCCAGCGTTCCGGCATTGCTCGAGGCCTTGACCGCCGATGTGCACCGGGCCTTTCGCGAGGCGTTGAGCGCCCCCATCGACAGCTCGGCGTTCAGCACGTGGCACGGTCTGTCACGGCTGATCGAGCAGCGCATGCTCGACATTTACAACGAGGACACCGCGGCGCGCCAGCTGATCCTCGCCCAGCATGGGCTGAGTGAAGTGGTGCAGGCCGACCGCCAGCACGACCTGGAACTGGGCGAGCTGATGCACCGGCTGTTCGACCGGCATTTCCAGCTCCCGGCGATGCCGAGGGACGTGGATGTGTTCGCCTTGGCGATGGAGCTGAGCGACCGGGTGTATGCCCGCTCGATGCAGTTGCACGAGCAGATCACCCCGCGCATGGCGGAGGAAGGGATGCGGGTGTTCGAGGCTTACCTGGGGTTGTATCTGCCGCCTTATCTGGCCAAGCGCCAACCCTGAGCCAGCAGAAATTCCTGTAGGAGCGGCTTTAGCCGCGATGCAGGCGACGCGATCTGGCACCCGCTCTGCGGGTGATCGCGGCTGAAGCCGCTCCTACAGGGACCGTGCAAGGCATCAGAGCTTGGCGATGGACACCTCGGTCGATTTCACGAAGGCGATCACTTCACTGCCCACCTGCAACTCCAGCTCCTTGACGGAACGGGTGGTGATCACCGAGGTGACGATGCCGGAGGCGGTCTGCACGTCGATTTCCGACAGTACCGGGCCTTCGAGGATTTCCTTCACGGTACCTTTGAACTGGTTGCGTACGTTGATGGCTTTGATGGTCATGGCATGCTTCCTTTTGCTGGTTTCAGGGGTTCAGTGGGCCCAACGCAGGTGCGTGGGCAAAGGGGCTACAGGTTCCGGCTCGGGCGGGGTGCCCGGGACGGAAAGGACGCGGTTGAGCACTTCGCTTTCCAGCGCCGCCAGGCGGTGCGAACCACGCACCCGCGGCCGTGGCAGGTCGACGACCAGGTCCAGGCCGACGGCGCCGTCTTCGATCAGGATCACCCGGTCGGCCACGGCGACGGCTTCGCTGACGTCGTGGGTGACCAGCAGCACGGTGAAGCCATGCTGGCGCCACAGGCGCTCGATCAGTTGCTGCATCTCGATACGGGTCAGGGCGTCCAGCGCACCGAGCGGTTCGTCCAGCAGCAACAGGCGCGGCTGATGAATCAGTGCTCGGGCCAAGGCCACCCGCTGTTTCTGGCCGCCGGACAATGCTGCCGGCCATTCATGGGCGCGCTCGGCCAGGCCGACCGCTTCCAACGCTTCCAGGGCACGGGGCCGCCAGTTGCCGGACAACCCCAGACCGACGTTGTCGATCACCTTCTTCCAGGGCAGCAGGCGCGCATCCTGGAACATCAGCCGGGTGTCCTCGCGGGCCTCGGCCAGTGGCGCAGCGCCCGCCATCAGTTCGCCGGCGCTGGGCTGGTCGAGCCCGGCCAGCAGCCGCAGCAAGGTGCTCTTGCCGCAGCCACTACGGCCGACGATGGCGACGAACTGACCGGCCGGGATATGCAGATCGACACCGCGCAACACTTCACGCTGGCCAAAGGTACGGCGCAGGTCGTTGGCCGCCAGGGGGATGCCACGCAGCAGGCGTGGCGGCTGTTCCTTGAGCACGGTCATCATGCGCCCTCCTTCTTCGCCACCTGGTACGCCGGGTGCCAGCGCAGCCAGACACGCTCCAGGCCTCGGGCGGCCAGGTCGGCGCACTTGCCGAGCACCGCGTACAGGACGATGGCCAACACCACCACGTCGGTCTGCAGGAACTCACGGGCGTTCATCGCCAGGTAGCCGATGCCGGAGTTGGCCGAGATGGTCTCGGCGACGATCAGCGTCAGCCACATGAACCCGAGGGCGAAGCGCACACCGACCAGGATCGACAGCAGCGCACCCGGCAGGATCACCTGGCGGAACAGCGCGAAGCCCGACAGGCCGTAGCTGCGCGCCATCTCCACCAGCGCCGGGTCGACGTTGCGGATGCCGTGGTAGGTGTTCAGGTAGATGGGGAACAACGTCCCCAGTGCCACCAGGAAGATCTTCGCCGACTCGTCGATACCGAACCACAGGATCACCAACGGGATCAGCGCCAGGTGCGGCACGTTGCGGATCATCTGCACCGAGCTGTCGAGCAGGCGTTCGCCCCAGTTCGACAGGCCGGTGATGAAGCCCAGCAACAGCCCCAGGCTGCCACCGATGAAAAAGCCAAGGCCGGCACGCCAGCCACTGATGGCCAGGTGGGTCCAGAGCTCGCCGCTGCGCACCAGCTCGACGCCTGCGCTCACCACCGCGCTCGGGGCCGGCAGGATGCGGGTCGACAGCCAGCCGGCGCTGACCGCCAGCTGCCACACCGCCACCAGCAGGATCGGCAGGGCCCAGGGCGCCAGGCGCTTCGACCAGGTGGTTGAGGTTGCTCGACTCATGGCCTCGGTCCTCAGCTCTGCGACACGGACTTGGGCAGGATGTCGTTGGCGACCATTTCACCGAACGGGCTGACATAGCCAGCGCTTTTCGGCTGCTCCGGGCGTTGCACGTCCAGGTGCGGGAACAGCAGCTCGGCGACGCGGTACGACTCTTCCAGGTGGGGGTAGCCGGAGAAGATGAAGGTGTCGATACCCAGGTCCGCATACTCCTTGACCCGCGCCGCGACGGTCGGGCCATCGCCCACCAGCGCGGTGCCGGCGCCGCCACGCACCAGGCCGACGCCGGCCCACAGGTTCGGCGCCACCTCCAGCTTGTCGCGCTTGCCACCGTGCAGGGCGGCCATGCGTTGTTGGCCGACCGAGTCGAAGCGCGCCAGCGAGGCCTGGGCGCGGGCGATGGTGTCGTCGTCCAGGTGCGAGATGAGTTTGTCGGCGGCGGCCCAGGCTTCTTCGTTGGTTTCCCGCACGATCACGTGCAGGCGAATACCGAAGCGCACCTCACGGCCAAGGGCCGCGGCTTTCTCGCGCACCTGGGCGATCTTCTCGGCCACGGCGGCCGGTGGCTCGCCCCAGGTCAGGTACAGTTCGACCTGCTCGGCGGCCAGGTCCTGGGCGGCGTCGGACGAGCCACCGAAATACAGCGGCGGGCGTGGTTGCTGGATCGGCGGATAGAGCAGCTTGGCACCCTTCACCTGGAGGTGCTTGCCGTCATAGTCGACCACTTCGCCTTCGAGCACCTTGCGCCAGATGCGGGTGAACTCCACCGACGCCTCATAGCGCTCCTGGTGGTTGAGGTGCAGGCCATCACCGGCCAGTTCGTCCGGGTCGCCACCGGTCACCAGGTTGAATAGCGCGCGACCATTGGACAGGCGGTCCAAGGTGGCCGCCTGGCGCGCCGCCACGGTCGGCGAGATGATCCCCGGGCGCAGGGCGACCAGGAACTTCAGGCGCTCGGTCACCGGGATCAGCGACGCTGCCACCAGCCAGGAGTCCTCGCAGGAACGCCCGGTGGGGATCAGCACGCCGCCGAAACCCAGGCGGTCGGCGGCCTGGGCGATCTGGCTCAGGTAGCCGTGGTCGACGGCGCGGGCGCCTTCGGTGGTGCCCAGGTACTTGCCGTCACCGTGGGTGGGGAGGAACCAGAAGATGTTAAGGCTCATTGGAGTTGTCTCCTCAAGGGTGGCTCAAGCCAGGGCGGCGCCCCGGCGCGGCGAATCGTTCAAGGCGCGCTGGCGACCTTGGCCGGGGGTGTCCAGATCACGTCCTTGATGCTCAAGGGCTTGGGGATCAGCTTCAGGGCGGTGAAGGTGTCGGCGATCTTCTGCTGCGCGGCGATGACCTCCGGGGTCAGCGGCCCAGCGCCGTAACCCTGGCGCTTCACCGAGGTGAGCGTGATGTCGGCGGGCAGGCCGAGCAGCGGCGCGACCTGGTCTGTGACCTGCTGCGGGTTGGCCTGGGACCACTGGCCCACGGCGCGCACTTCCTCGACCAGGGTGTTGATCACCGCCGGATGCTGGGTGGCATAGCCGCGGGTGGCGAGGTAGAACTGGTGGTTGTCGACCAGGCCCTTGCCATCACGCAGCACGCGGGCCTGCAGCTGCTGCTCGGCGGCAGCCTGGTACGGGTCCCAGATCACCCACGCATCGACGCTGCCGCGCTCGAAGGCGGCGCGGGCGTCGGCGGGCGGCAGGTAGACCGGCTGGATGTCGGCGTAGGTGAGGCCGGCGTCTTCAAGGGCGCGGACCAGCAGGTAGTGAACGTTCGAACCCTTGTTGAAGGCGACTTTCTTGCCCTTGAGCTCTTTCACCGACTGGATCGGCGAGCCCTTGGGCACGAGGATCGCCTCGCTGTGCGGCGCCGGCGGTTCGTAGGCGACGTAGAGCAGGTCGGCGCCTGCGGCCTGGGCGAACACCGGCGGCGTTTCACCGGTCACGCCAAAATCGATGGAGCCGACGTTGAGCCCTTCGAGCAGCTGCGGGCCGCCGGGGAATTCGGTCCATTGCACCTGGATGCCTTGCTCGGCCAGGCGCTTCTCCAGCGAACCCTTGGCCTTGAGCAGCACCAGGGTGCCGTATTTCTGGTAACCGATGCGCAGGCTCTCGGCCTGGGCTTGGGTGATGGCGCCGAAGGATACAGCCGCCGCAAACAGGGCGACCAGACCGCGACGCAAGAAGACTGTGCGCATGGCGCTCTCCTGTGCGAGTGGGGTTCGGGTAGCACCTGCTTGCCTCGTTGGCGGGCGAGTAAGGTGGGAACAGCGATGAAACGGTGATGGCCGGGTTCAGATGCTCCAGCGGGCACTGATCAGGCGTTCGTTGAGCACGCCAGGGGCGACCGGCCGAGGCCGGCGCGCCAAGGCGCTGTGGAACGTTTCCAGCGAATCCTGCAGGCGCTGCTCGAGGGCGGGCGCCAGTTGCGCGGGCTTGCTGCCTTCGCCGTAGGTGATCTGGCCGTCGTCGGCGAAGATTCCTTGCAGGGTCTCCTGCGCCTTGAGGGCCGACAGCACGGGCTTGAGCGCGTAGTCCACGGCGAGCATGTGGGCGATGCTGCCGCCGGTGGCGATCGGCAGTACCACTTTGTGTTCCAGGGCGCGCTCGGGCAGCAGGTCGAGCAGGGTCTTCAGCGCGCCGGCGAACGATGCCTTGTACACCGGGGTGGCAACCACCAGGCCGTCGGCCTGGGCCACCAGTTCGTTGAAGTGGCGCACCTGCGGGCTGTCGAAGCGCGCGTGGAGCAGGTCCTCGGCGGGGAACTCCCGCACCTGGAAGGTCACCACCTCGACGCCGCGTTCCTGCAGCCAGTCGCGTGAACGCTCTAGCAGCACGCCGGAGCGTGAACGAAGACTGGGGCTACCACCGACAGAAACAACCAGCATTGAAAGCGCTTCCTTCGATTCGATTGCAGGGCCGAGAGGGTTGGCCCCGCTGGATGGAAATGACATTAACAGCTCGTCACATATATCTATAAATCATATTTTTTTATGTATTTATTCCAATTAATGCTATTTAAGAATCCCCTCTGTAGGAGCGGCTTCAGCCGCGATCACCCGCGAAGCGGGTGCCGGGTGCTGCGGTGGCTGCATCGCGGCTGAAGCCGCTCCTACAGGGATCGTGCATAGCGTTCGGCAGGCATAAAAAAGGGCCGTCGAAACGGCCCGAAGATCCCTGCTTGGCTAAGAGCAATACAACGAGGAATTCCTTAACGATTCGGTTGCGGGGTCAGCCGCAGATAGGGTTTCACCGCCCGGTACCCTTTCGGGAAGCGCTGCTTGATTTCGTCTTCGTCCTTCAGCGACGGCACGATCACTACCTCGTCGCCGTCCTGCCAGTTGCCTGGGGTGGCGACCTTGTAGTTGTCGGTCAACTGCAACGAGTCGATCACCCGCAGGATCTCATTGAAGTTGCGCCCGGTACTGGCCGGATAGGTGATGGTCAGGCGCACCTTCTTGTTCGGGTCGATGACGAACAGCGAGCGCACCGTAAGGGTGTCGCTGGCGTTGGGGTGAATCAGGTCGTAGAGGTCGGAAACCTTGCGGTCGGCGTCGGCGATGATCGGAAAGTTGACCACGGTGTTCTGGGTCTCGTTGATGTCATCGATCCACTTGTGGTGGGAGTCGACCGGGTCCACCGACAGGGCGATGGCTTTCACGCCGCGCTTGGCGAAGTCTTCCTTGAGCTTGGCGGTCAGGCCCAGCTCGGTGGTGCACACCGGGGTGAAGTCGGCCGGGTGGGAGAACAGCACGCCCCAGCTGTTGCCCAGCCATTCGTGGAAGCGGATCTTGCCGGCGCTGGAATCCTGTTCGAAATCGGGGGCGATGTCGCCGAGTTTGAGGCTCATGGAAGCGGCTCCTGTGCTGTGTCTGGCCTGATGGGTTCAATGTGCCTGCTTCCGAATAAAAATAAAAAGAATAAATATCAATTTATTTATAACCAGATTGCATACGAAATGGCAGGCACAAAAAAGCCTCGCACTAGGCGAGGCTTTTCGTGTGCCGCTACGACTTACATGAAGGCGTAAGTGTAGTTCACGAGGAAGCGAGTCTGATCCTGGTCAGCGCTGCTTTCGCCGCTACCACGATAGACGCCTTGGCGCAGGGTGAAGCCCAGGCCTTTGAAGGTGCCTTGCTGAATGGTGTAGTCGACGCGTGCGTCACGTTCCCATTCGTTGTAGGTGCCATGGCCGTTCTGGTTGCGGATGTCGTCACCACGCAGGTAGGCCACGGAAGCCTTCAGGCCCGGCACGCCCAGCGCAGCGAAGTCATAGGAGTACTGACCGAAGTTGGTGTTCTCGCCAGCACGGGCGAACTGGTTGATCATGCTGTCGGTGAACAGGTAGAAGCTGGAGCCGCCAGCGCCTTCGGAAGTACCGCTGTCGTTGACCAGGTTGCCCTGGCCCATCCAGACGAAGCCGCCGTCGTCGCCGACCTGCTGGCGACCGAGCATCAGCGCGTGGCCACCCAGGGTGTAGGTGAACATGGCCGACCAAGTCTTGTTGTCGATCTTGCCCTTGTTCTTGGCATAGCCGCCGTTGTTGTTGAAGTTGTAGGTCGCGTCGTGACCGTTCTTGCCGTCGTTGCTGCTGTCGAAGTAGCGCAGGTCGGTCTTGAACGACTGGTCGTCAGCGATCTTGAAGACGTGGGTCGCGCCCAGGAAGTGCTGCTTGTAGAAGTCTTCCAGGTTCGAGTAGTAGTACTGCAGGGTCAGGTCTGGAGTGAGCTTGTAGTCCAGGCCGCCGTAGCGGAACTTGTTGCTCTCGGCGGTAGCACCGGCAACGGACAGACCGGTGCGGTTGCTCGAGGCACGACCCATGGCGTGGGTCAGCTGACCGGCGTTGATGGTCAGGTTGTCGATTTCCTTCGACTGGATGGTGCCACCCTCGAAGGTCTGCGGCAGCAGACGACCGTCGTTGGAGACCAGGATCGGCAGGTTCGGGGCCAGGGCGCTACCGAAGTGCGCCTCGGTCTTGGAGAAGCGTGCCTTGGCGTTGCCACCGATACGGGCCCACTGGTCTGCGGCGCCTTTGCCATCATCCGGGAAGAAACCGGCTTTGTGATAACCCTTGCCGCCGTCCAGACGGATGCCCCACAGGGCCTGGGCATCAACACCGAAACCGACGGTGCCTTGGGTGAAGCCCGAGATGTAGTCGAGCTTGAAGCCCTGGCCGGACTCACGCTGGTCAGGACGCTTGGCAGTCCCGGTGGCGTGAGCCTCACGGTTGTCGTTGTTGAAGTACATGGTGCGCGAGCTCAGGGACAGCTTGCTGTCCTCGATGAAACCTGCAGCGCCTGCTTGTTGGGCGAGAACCCCCAGTGCCACGGCCAGGGCCAGGCTGGACTTGTACATGCTTTGCTCCTCTACGTTCTAATTTTTGTGCGTCTCAAGCGGCGGGATCTTCTGCCCCACTCGCCTGGATTGGCGATTTAGCACCAATGCGTGACCGCCAAGTCAATCGTTGACGGCTGATTTGCGACTTTGGTCTAACCCGCAACCTGCGCTACAGGATAATGACAATCCTATAAATCCAAAATGACCGTTTTATGAATCTGTAAGATTTTTACGGAATAACATTGGAACCTTTACTGCCATTCGATGTATCGACGCTGTCAATCATACCTTTAGGTTATGTGCAAACGTTTGCCGTAGAGCGGCCCGTTGCTTGCCCCAGCGGAGCCGAGGAAGGCTAGCAGGGAACCCGGATTCCGCCAGTCAGCAAGCGCCCTCCGTAGGAGCGGCTTCAGCCGCGATGCAGGCGCTGCAGTATCCGGCCCCCGCTTCGCGGGTGATCGCGGCTGCAGCCGCTCCTACAGAAGTCGTATCCGATCAATGGCTTGAGTTTTGCGCCATGGGCACCGGCCATGCTCAGAGCATTTGGCTTTTAAGCTAATGCAAAAAAGTTATTTATTTTTAATTTCTTAGATCATCTAGTCTTCTCGCCATCCATACCCCCATTTGCCTGACGAGAGGTTCAACCATGATCCCGCATGCTCCGCTGCGCCTGTTCGCCGCCCTGACCCTCGCCGGCGCCAGCTGGTTGGCCCAGGCCGCCGACCTGACCGTCGCCTACCAGACCACCGTCGACCCGGCCAAAGTGGCCCAGGTCGATGGCACCTATGAAAAGGACAGCAAGGCCAGCATCGACTGGCGCAAGTTCGATAACGGCGCCGACGTGATCACCGCCGTGGCCTCGGGCGACGTGCAGATCGGCTACCTCGGCTCCAGCCCCCTGGCCGCCGCCGCCACCCGCAAGCTGCCGGTCGAGACCTTCCTGATCGCCACCCAGATCGGCGCCGGCGAGGCGCTGGTCGCCCGCGACAGCATCAAGACCCCACAGGACCTGGTCGGCAAGAAAGTCGCCGTGCCTTTCGTGTCCACCGGCCACTACAGCCTGCTGGCCGCGCTGAAGGCCTGGAATATCGACCCCTCGAAGGTGCAGATCCTCAACCTGACGCCACCGGCGATCATCGCTGCCTGGAAGCGCGGCGACATCGATGCCACCTACGTCTGGGACCCGGCCCTGGGCGTGGCCAAGGAGAACGGCAAGGTGCTGATCACCTCTGGCGAGCTGGCCGAGAAAGGCGCGCCGACCTTCGACGCCTGGATCGTGCGCAAGGACTTCGCCGCCAAGCACCCCGAGATCGTCAGGTCGTTCGCCAAGGTGACCCTCGACGCCTACGCCGACTACCGCAAGGACCCGCAGGCGTGGCTGGCCGACAAAGACAACGTCGCCAAGCTGGTCAAACTGTCCGGCGCCAAGCCGGCCGACATCCCGGTGCTGCTGCAGGGCAACGTCTACCCGCTGGCCGCCGACCAGGCCAGCGCCCTGGGCGCGCCGACCACCCAGGCACTGACCGACACCGCCACCTTCCTCAAGCAACAGGGCAAGGTCGAAGCCGTGCTGCCGGACTACTCGCCCTACGTCAGCGCCCAATACCTGCCCAACTGATCCGGAGCCCGTCATGGCCTTGCTTGAACTGGAGCGCATCAGCGCACAGTACCCCGGCGCCACCACCCCGGTGCTGGCCGACATCAACCTGAGCCTCGGGCCACGCCAGTTGCTGGTGGCCCTCGGGCCTTCCGGCAGCGGCAAGACTTCGCTGCTCAACCTGATCGCCGGGTTCGTCGCCCCCAGCGACGGGCGCATTACCCTCGATGGCGCGCCGGTACAAGGCCCCGGCGCCGAGCGCGGCGTGGTGTTCCAGGACGATGCCCTGCTGCCCTGGCAGGACGTGCTGGCCAACGTCGCCTTCGGCCTGGAGCTGGCCGGCGTGCCCCGCGCCCAGCGCGAAGCCAAGGCCCGTGAGATGTTGGCGTTGGTTGACCTGGCGGGCTTCGCTGAACGACGTATCTGGCAACTCTCGGGTGGGCAGAAACAGCGCGTGGGCCTGGCCCGTGCGCTGGCCGCCGACCCTCGGGTGTTGCTGATGGACGAGCCCTTCGGTGCCCTCGACGCCTTCACCCGTGAACAGATGCAGGAGCTGTTGCTGCAGGTCTGGCAGCGCACCGCCAAGCCGGTGTTCCTGATCACCCACGACATCGAGGAAGCGGTGTTCCTCGCTACCGAACTGGTACTGCTGGCCCCCAACCCCGGGCGTGTGGTCGAGCGCCTGCAACTGGACTTCGGCCAGCGCTATGCCGCTGGCGAGTCGGCCCGGGCGATCAAGTCCGATCCCCGCTTCATCGAAACCCGCGAGCACGTGCTGGCACGGGTATTTTCGCAACGCCAGGAGTCCGCATGAGCACCATCGAATTGCCGGCCGCCGCCAAGCAGGCCCAACGGACGCAACCTGCAGTGAAACCCCGCAAGCCCTTGCCGACCCGCTGGATCAGCACCCTGACCCTCGCCACCTTGCTGCTGGCCTGGTGGCTGGTGACCGCCGCCGACTGGATCGAACCGCTGTTCCTGCCCCCGCCCGGCGACATCCTGGCCAAGGGCTGGACCCTGATCACCCAGGGCTACATGGATGCCAGCCTGTGGCAGCACCTGGGCGCCAGCCTCGGCCGCATCGGCCTGGCCCTGCTGGCCGCCACCCTGACCGCCATCCCGGTGGGCCTGGCCATCGGCTACAACCGCGTGGCCCGTGGCATCCTCGACCCGCTGATCGAGTTCTACCGGCCGATCCCACCACTGGCCTACCTGCCGCTGATCGTGATCTGGTGCGGTATCGGCGAGCTGTCGAAGGTGCTGCTGATCTACCTGGCGATCTTCGCCCCGATCGCCATCGCCACCGCCACCGGCGTGCGCACCGTCGACCCGGCCAAGTTGCGCGCCGCCCAGTCGCTGGGCGCCACCCAGGCCCAGCTGATCCGCCATGTGATCCTGCCCAGCGCCCTGCCCGACATCCTCACCGGCATCCGTATCGGGCTTGGCGTGGGCTGGTCGACCCTGGTCGCCGCCGAGCTGATCGCCGCCACCAGCGGCCTGGGCTTCATGGTGCAGTCGGCGGCGCAGTTCCTGGTCACCGACGTGGTGGTGCTGGGGATCCTCCTGATCGCCCTGATCGCCTTCGCCCTGGAGATGGGCCTGCGCGCCCTGCAACGCAAGTTGGTGCCCTGGCACGGGCAGAGCCATTGATAGCCGAATGACCACGCCGGCAACCCGGCACCTGGAACGAGAAATGATATGAGCCTGACCGTAACCCCTCTCAGCCCGGCCCTCGGCGCGCAGATCAGCGGCGTGGACATCAGCCGCGAGATCACCATCGAACAGCGCGACGCCATCGAGCAGGCGCTGCTCAAGCATCAGGTGCTGTTCTTCCGCGACCAGCCGATCACCCCCGAGCAGCAGGCACGTTTCGCCGCGCGCTTCGGCGACCTGCACATCCACCCGATCTACCCCAACGTGCCGGAAACACCGCAGGTGCTGATCCTCGACACGGCGGTCACCGACGTGCGCGACAACGCCGTGTGGCACACCGACGTGACCTTCCTGCCGACGCCCGCGTTGGGTGCGGTGCTCAGTGCCAAACAGTTGCCGGCCTTTGGCGGCGATACCTTGTGGGCCAGCGGCATCGCCGCCTTCGAAGCGCTGTCGGCGCCGCTGCGCGAGATGCTCGATGGGCTGACCGCCACCCATGACTTCACCAAGTCGTTCCCGCTCGAGCGCTTCGGCACCACGCCGGAGGACCTGGCGCGCTGGGAAGCGACCCGGCGTAACAACCCACCGCTGTCGCACCCGGTGGTGCGCACCCATCCGGTCAGCGGGCGCAAGGCGTTGTTCGTCAATGAAGGGTTCACCACGCGTATCAACGAGCTGAACGAGCAGGAGAGCGAGGCGTTGCTCAAGCTGCTGTTCGCCCATGCGACACGGCCGGAGTTCAGCATTCGCTGGCGTTGGCAGGAGAACGACGTGGCGTTCTGGGACAACCGCGTCACGCAGCACTTCGCGGTGGATGATTACCGGCCAAGCCGGCGGGTGATGCACCGGGCAACCATCCTGGGGGATGCGCCGTTCTGAAGGGCCCAGAGGGGGCTTCGGCCTCCTTTCGCGGCACAAGGCCGCTCCCACAGGAGATCGCGTTCCCCTGGAGGGGCGGCCTTGTGCCGCGAAAGGGCCGCAAAGCGGCCCCAACGGTCTATCTGACCAAATGCAGGTACTGCATGTGCCGCTCGTACTGGTCGAGGATGTCGTTGATGATCTGCTCTTTGCTGTAGCCCACCAGGTCATAGTTCTGGCTGCCTTCGCTCAGGTGCACCTCCGCCCGGTAGTAGCGGCGGTTCTTCAGCTCTTGAGTGCCCAACCCACCCAACGCGAACGAGGGTGTGAAGTAGCCACGCATCTGCACCTGGTAGATGAACGGCTGCTCCTCGCCATGGCCGATCTTCAGGCTGACGTTGTCGTGGCTTGGGTCGTCCTGGGTGATCAGCACCAGGCCCTTCTGCTCGAACACCTCGCGCACCTCGGCGATCGCCGGGCGCACCACGTCATCCATGAAGCGGTACACCTCGTCCCGCGACGGGAAGTGCACGGCCTGGCTCAGGCGCTGGCGCCAGCCGCCACGCCCGCGCCGCGACTGGGCGAACGGCGCCAGCGAGTGCATCTGCGCGATCTGCCGCTGGCTCTCCAGGTAGAAGGCCTTGTGCAGCCCCCACATCATGCACAGCAGGATCAGCGAGAACGGCAGCGAGGTCAGCACCACCGCCGACTTCAGCGAATCGATGCTGCCGGCGAACAAGAGGCCGCCAGTGATCAGCGCGGTCATCGCGCCCCAGAATATCCGCAGCCAGTTCGGGCCATCCTCGTCGGCGCCGCCGCCCTTGGCCGACAGCGTCGACAGCACCACGGTGCCGGAGTCGGCCGAGGTGACGAAGAACACGAAGCTGATGAACACCGTCACGGCGATCACCGTCTTGCTCCAGGGGTAGGTCTCCAGCAGCAGGTACAGGCTCATCGACGGGTTGTCGAGGGCCGACTGGCCGAGGGCGGTCATGCCATGGTCGAGCACCTGGCTCATGGCGCTGTTGCCGAAGATCGACATCCACGCCAGGGTGAAGCCCAGCGGGATCAGCAGCACGCCGAAGACGAACTCGCGGATGGTGCGGCCCCGGGAAATGCGCGCGATGAACAGCCCCACGAACGGCGCCCAGGCGATCCACCAAGCCCAGTAGAACACCGTCCAGCCACCCAGCCAGTCGCGGTTCTCGCCATAGGCGTACACATCGAAGCTCTTGCGCGGCAAGGCGCCGAGGTAGTCGCCGAGGTTCTGGATCAGCGTGTTGAACAGGTGCTGGGTGGGGCCGGCGAACAGCACGAACAGCAGCAGCGCGCAGGCCAGGAACAGGTTGATGTCGCTCATCACCCGCACACCCTTCTCCACCCCGGCGACCGCCACGGCCACCGCCGCGCCCATCATCAGGGCGATCAGCAGCACCTGCACCCACTGGCTGTGGCTGAGGCCGAACAGGTAGTCGAGGCCGGCGTTCAGGTGCAGCACGCCAAAGCCCATGTCGGCGCCCAGGCCGAACACCGTGGCGATGATGCCGAAGCCGTCCACTGCGTAACCGATCGGGCCATTGATGCGCTTGCCGATCAGCGGGTACAGCGCCGAACGCAGGGCCAGTGGCAGGTTGTGGCGGTAGGCGAAATAGGCCAGCGCCATGCCGACGAAGGCGAACACACCCCAGCCGTGCAGGCCCCAGTGCAGGAACAGGATCTGCATCGCCTGGCGCCCGGCCTCGGCCGTGCCCGCTTCGCCTTGCGGTGGCTGCAGCATATGGGTCAGCGGCTCGGAGACGCAGAAGAAGAACAGGGTGATGCTGATGCCGGCGGCGAACAGCATGCCGGCCCAGGACAGGTAACTGAACTCGGGCTCGTCGTGGTCGGCACCGAGCTTGAGCTTGCCGTAGCCGGACAAGGCGGTGACCACCACGAAGACCAGGTACAGGGTCATGGCCAGCATGTAGTACCAGCCGACGGTGTTGGCCGCCCAGTTCTGCGCCGCCAGCAACCACTCGCCCGCAGCCTGCGGCTGGGCGATGACCACCAGGCCAAAAATGAGGATGAAACTGGCCGCGAAGTAGAACACGGGGGGGTTCATGCGGATCTTGCCGTTGGCAAGCTCGGGGGTCGGTGCACTCATTGAACGGGCACCTCGTCGAAGGACGTGAGGTTCGGATTGAACGGGTTCAGCAAAGGCGATTCCTCCTTTTGAACACCGGCAATGGACCAGCGTTTTTCGTTGAACAAGCGTTCAAGTTAAACATGGATCGGCGTTCAATGCGACCCGATGTCGCTGGGCGGGAGCCTTGCGGGGCTGCCGTGCAGGCTTTCGCCAGCAAGCCGGATCCTACGGTCTAGACAGGTTTGCGCTACACGTAGGAGCCGGCTTGCCGGCGAACAAATCAGAAAAGCCAACGGCAATACAAGGTCAATTCTTATCCTGGCAATCGAGCTGCAGGTTGGCCTGGGTGATGTTGCTGTCAGCCGGCACGCTGCGGGTCAGCCAAACGTTGCCGCCGATGGTCGAGCCCTTGCCGATGGTGATCCGCCCGAGAATGGTCGCACCGGCATAGATCACCACGTCGTCCTCGACGATCGGGTGGCGCGCCAGGCCTTTGTGCAGGGTGCCCGACTCGTCGCTGGGGAAGCGCTTGGCGCCCAGGGTCACGGCCTGGTAGATGCGCACCCGCTCGCCGATGATCGCGGTTTCGCCGATCACCACGCCGGTGCCATGGTCGATGAAGAAACTCTGGCCAATGCGCGCGCCAGGGTGGATGTCGATACCGGTGGCCGAGTGCGCCAGCTCCGAGCTGATCCGCGCCAGCAGCGGCAGGCCGGCCTGGTACAGGTGGTGGGCCAGGCGGTGGTGGATGATCGCCAGGATGCCGGGATAGCACAGCAGCACTTCATCGACGCTGCGCGCCGCCGGGTCGCCGTGGTAGGCGGCCAGCACATCGGTGTCGAGCAGCACGCGCAGGGCCGGCAGGGCCGCGGCGAAGTCCTGGATCAAGCGCAGGGCGTGGCCGTCTACGTCGGTGACCTCGGTCTTGCCGTGGCGCGCGGCGTAGCGCAGCTCCAGGCGGGCCTGGGCCAGCAGGGCGGTGAGCGCGGCGTCGAGGGTGTGGCCGACGTAGAAATCCTCGCTCTCTTCGCGCAGGTCCACCGGGCCCAGGCGCATCGGGAACAGCGCGCCACACAGCTGCTCGAGAATCTGCCGCATCGCTTCGCGCGACGGCAACTCGCGCCCGCCCTGCTCGCCGCTGCTGCGGCCATTGCGGCTGCGCCACTGTTCACGGGCACTGCGCAGGCCGCTGACGATGCCCTGCAACTGCCAATGCCCTGTTGATGGTTGTTCGCTCACGGTGTTTCTCCTGCCGGGTAGGCCATCTGCCTTGTTATTGCCTGTTCCGGCCTCTTCGCCGGCAAGCCCGCTCCCCCAGGGTTGGTGCTCAACCTGTGGGAGCGGGCTTGCCCGCGAAGAGGCCAATACTGGATAGATGCAACCCACAATACGTCAAATCTTCCCCTTGGAAAAAACAACGCTTTATTCCATCCTGAGCTAAGTCGGGCATAAGCCATTGCGGAAAGCAAAACTGGAATAACAACCTGATTTTTTATTATTTCCCGACCTATAAAGCCCACCTCTATAGTCGCCACCTCACTACTTCCACAACAAGCGCGGGGCCTGCCATGACCAAATTCGCCAAACCCCTTCTCAACGCCAGCCTGGCGCTCCTGCTCGGCGCCGGCCTGCTCGGCCAGGCCTTCGCCGGCGAGCAACTCAAGACCATCCAGGAAAAAGGCGTGATCAACGTCGGCCTGGAAGGCACCTACCCACCGTTCAGCTTCCAGGACGAGAACGGCAAGCTGGCAGGCTTCGAGGTCGAGCTGTCCGAGCTGCTGGCCAAGGAGCTCGGGGTCAAGGCCAAGGTCCAGCCAACCAAGTGGGATGGCATCCTCGCCGCCCTGGAATCCAAGCGCCTGGACGTGGTGATCAACCAGGTCACCATCTCCGAGGAGCGCAAGAAGAAGTACGACTTCTCCGAGCCCTACACCATCTCCGGCATCCAGGCGCTGATCCTGAAGAAGAAGGCCGAGCAGCTGAATATCAAGACCGCGCAAGACCTGGCGGGCAAGAAAGTCGGCGTGGGCCTGGGCACCAACTACGAGCAATGGGTCAAGCAGGACGTACCGAAAGCCGAAGTACGCACCTACGAAGACGACCCGACCAAGTTCGCCGACCTGCGCAACGGCCGCATCGACGCCATCCTGATCGACCGTCTGGCCGCGCTGGAATACGCGCAGAAAGCCAAGGATACCGAACTCGCCGGCGCCCCGTTCTCGCGCCTGGAAAGCGGCGTGGCCCTGCGCAAGGGCGAGCCTGAACTGCTCGAGGCGCTGAACAAGGCCATCGACAAGCTCAAGGCTGACGGCACGCTGAAACAGCTGTCCGAGAAGTACTTCGGTGCCGATGTCACCAAATGATCGCTGAAAGCCTGCAACTCGTTGTCGACTCCGTGCCCTTCCTGTTGAAGGGCGCGGGCTATACCGTGCTGCTCAGCGTCGGCGGCATGTTCTTCGGCCTGGTACTGGGTTTTGCCCTGGCACTGATGCGGCTGTCGAAGATCCTGCCGCTGGACTGGCTGGCGCGCATCTACGTGTCGTTCTTCCGGGGCACGCCGCTGCTGGTGCAGCTGTTCGTGATCTACTTCGGCCTGCCGCAGATCGGCATCGAGCTCGACCCGATCCCGGCGTCGCTGATCGGCCTGTCGTTGAACATGGCGGCGTACATCTGCGAAATCCTCCGCGCCGCGATATCCTCGATCGACCGTGGCCAGTGGGAAGCCGCGGCCAGCATCGGTATGACCCGCACCCAGGCCATGCGCCGGGCGATCCTGCCGCAGGCCCTGCGCACTGCACTGCCGCCGCTGGGTAACAGCTTCATCTCGCTGGTCAAGGATACCGCCCTGGCGGCGACCATCCAGGTGCCCGAGCTGTTCCGCCAGGCGCAGCTGATCACCGCCCGGACCTTCGAAGTCTTCACCATGTACCTGGCTGTCGCGGTGGTCTACTGGATCCTCTGCAGCATCCTGGCGCACTTCCAGAACCGCATGGAAGCGCGGGTCAACCAGCACGACCAGGAGCACTGAGATGATCGTAGTAGAGGGCCTGACCAAACGGTTCAAGGGCCAGACCGTGCTCAACGGCATCGACCTGACCGTGCAGCCCGGCGAAGTGGTGGCCATCATCGGCCCCAGCGGCTCGGGCAAGACCACCTTCCTGCGCTGCCTGAACCTGCTGGAAACCCCCGATGCCGGGCGTATCCAGATCGGCGACATCACCATCGATGCCGGGCGCCCGCTGGGTGGCCAGCAGAGTGCGATCCGCCGCCTGCGCCAGCAGGCCGGGTTCGTGTTCCAGAACTTCAACCTGTTCCCCCACCGTACCGCCCTGGACAACGTCATCGAAGGGCCGGTGATCGTCAAGAAGACGCCCCGCGAGCAGGCCGTCGAACTGGGCAGGCGCCTGCTGGCCAAGGTCGGCCTGGCGGGCAAGGAAGACGCCTACCCCCGGCGGCTGTCCGGTGGCCAGCAGCAACGGGTGGCCATCGCCCGTGCCCTGGCCATGGAGCCGGAGGTGATCCTGTTCGACGAACCCACCTCGGCGCTCGACCCCGAACTGGTGGGTGAGGTGCTGGCGACCATCCGCGGCCTCGCGGAGGAGAAACGCACGATGATCATCGTCACCCACGAGATGAGTTTCGCCCGTGACGTGGCCAACCGGGTGATCTTCTTCGACAAGGGCGTGATCGTCGAACAGGGCGAGGCCAAGGCGTTGTTCGCCGATCCGAAAGAAGAACGCACCCGGCAGTTCCTGCGCAAGTTCCTCGGGACCGCCGCCGCGCAAGACTGAAATCCGGCGTTGTCTTCTTCGCGGGTAAACCCGCTCCTACAGGATCGCTGCTGAACCTGTAGGAGCGGGTTTACCCGCGAATGCTTTCGCACATCCGAAGCCGATTCCGACTTCTATGGATATTCCAAAGAGTTAGTTCATAAAACTTTTATAAACGAATAGGGTATATCCACCGGACCACCGGACCAGCAAACGTCTGTCGCCATCAGCTGAGGCGGCACATTCAACTTTGTGAGGTAAGGAATGGTCAGGATCACAATCACCCCAGTGGCCAACGCCAGGGCATTGAGTGCAGCCAAGGAGCGGTACTGATGTCCAGCCAGCCAACTACCCAATTCCACAGCGATATCGACAGCTCGCCGCTGCTGCTGCCGGCCAAGGTGCTGAGCAATGACGAGGAGGCCCTGCAAGCCGCCCGCGAGTTGGCCCAGGTGGCCCGCCAACAGGCCGCGCGCCGGGACCAGCAACGCAAGCTGCCGTGGGCCGAGATCGAACAGTTCACCCGCAGCGGCCTGGGCAGCATCAGCGTGCCCAAGGCCTTCGGCGGCCCTGAGGTCTCCTACGCAACCATCGCCGAAGTCTTCCGCCTGATCAGTGCAGCGGACCCTGCGCTGGGGCAGATTCCGCAGAACCAGTTCGGCATTCTCCAACTGATACGCCTGACGGCCACCGAAGCGCAGCAGGAAGCGATCTTCCGTGCCGTGCTCGACGGCTGGCGCATCGGTAATGCCGGCCCTGAACGTGGCACCAAGGACACGCTCACGCTCAAGGCCCGCATCACCCGCGACGGCGATGGCTATCGCATCAGCGGCGAGAAGTTCTATTCCACCGGCGCCCTGTTCGCCCATTGGGTGGCGGTCAAGGCCTTGGACGACGAGGGGCGTCAGCGCCTGGCGTTGGTTCGTCGGGGCAGCCCGGGGCTGCGCATCGTCGACGACTGGTCCGGCTTCGGCCAGCGCACCACCGCCAGCGGCACCGTGCTGCTCGACCAGGTGCCGGTGGAGGCCGACCTGGTCATCGACAACTGGCGCCACCGGGAGCAACCCAGCACCCAGGGCGCGGCCTCGCAACTGATCCAGGCCGCCATCGACGCCGGCATCGCCGAAGCGGCCATCGACGACGCGATCCAGTTCGTGCGCGAGAAATCGCGGCCGTGGATCGAAGCCAAGGTCGAGCGCAACAGCGACGACCCCTATGTGATCGCCGACATCGGCCGCCTCAAGCTCGACCTGCACGCCGCCGAAGCGCTGTTGCGCAAGGCCGCGCAGGTGCTCGACGAGGTCAACGCCGGCCCCGTCGACGACACCGCCGCCGCGCGGGCGTCGATCGCCGTGGCCGAAGCCAAGGTGCTCACCACCGAGATCTCGCTGCAGGCCAGCGAGAAACTCTTCGAGCTGGCCGGCAGCCGCGCCAGCCTGGCCGAGTTCAACCTCGACCGGCACTGGCGCAACGCCCGGGTACACACCCTGCACGACCCGGTGCGCTGGAAGTACCACGCCGTCGGCGCCTACTACCTCAACGGCACCCTGCCTGCCCGCCATTCCTGGATCTGATTCAAGGCCCTTCGCCGGCAAACCGGCCCCTACGCAATCCCCGTAGGAGCCGGCTTGCCGGCGAACAGCCCCTGTGGAGAGCACAATGACTGCATCCCTCATCACCAGCGACGCCCAAGCCCTGGCCGTCGCCGAAGAAATCGCCCAATCACTGCGCCACGACAGCGCCGCGCGCGACCGCGAGCGCCGCCTGCCCCATGCCGAACTCGACCACTTCGTGCAGACCGGCCTGTGGGGCATCAGCGTGCCCAAGGCCTACGGCGGCGCTGGTGTGTCCAGCGCTACCCTGGCCAAGGTCATCGCCCGGATCGCCCAGGCCGACGCCTCGATCGGGCAGATCCCGCAGAACCACTTCTACGCCCTGGAAGTGCTGCGGGTGAACGGCACCCCGGAACAACAGAAGCGCCTGTATGCGGAAGTGCTCGCCGGCCGCCGCTTCGGCAACGCCCTGGCCGAGATCGGTACCAAGAACGCCCATGAGCGCACCACTCGGCTGACCCGCGACGGCGACCATTTGCGCATCGATGGCCGCAAGTTCTACTGCACCGGGGCCCTCTATGCCCAACGCATCCCGACCCTGGTGATCGACGAACAAGGCGTGTCGCACCTGGCCTTCGTGCCCGCCGACACTCCGGGCATCGAGGTGATCGACGACTGGAGCGGCTTCGGCCAGCGCACCACCGGCAGCGGTTCGGTGGTATTCACCAACGTGTTCGTTCATGCCGACGACGTGGTGCCGTTCCAGAGCGCCTTCGATCGCCCGACCACCGTCGGCCCGCTGGCGCAGATCCTCCACGCCGCCATCGACACCGGCATCGCCCGCGCCGCCTTCGAGGACGCCCTGCACTTCGTGCGCAGCCGCAGCCGGCCCTGGATCGACTCCGGCCTCGACAAGGCCAGCGACGACCCGCTCACCCTGAAAAGCTTCGGCCACCTGGCGATCCGCCTGCATGCCACCGAGGCCCTGCTGGAGCGCGCCGGCGAAATCCTCGACATCGCCCAGGCCGACAGCAACGCCGAAACCCTGGCCGCCGCCTCCATCGCCGTGGCCGAGGCCCGGGCGATCAGCACCGAGATCTCGCTCGCCGCTGGCACCACCCTGTTCGAACTGGCCGGCAGCCAGGCCACCCTGGCCGAGCACAACCTCGACCGCCACTGGCGCAACGCTCGCGTGCACACCCTGCACGACCCGGTACGCTGGAAGTACCACGCCATCGGCAACTATTACCTCAACGACGAGAAACCACCACGCCGGGGGACCATCTGATGGCCCGCCAGATCCTGCTCAATGCCTTCAACATGAACTGCATCGGGCACATCAACCATGGCCTGTGGACCCACCCACGGGACACCTCGACCCAGTACAAGACCCTGGAATACTGGACCGACCTCGCCCGCCTGCTGGAGCGCGGGCTGTTCGACGGCCTGTTCATCGCCGACATCGTCGGCACCTACGACGTCTACGGGCAGTCGGTGGACGTGCCACTGAAGGAGGCCATCCAACTGCCGGTCAACGACCCGCTGCTGCTGGTCTCGGCCATGGCCGCAGTGACGAAACACCTGGGCTTCGGCCTCACCGCCAACCTGACCTACGAGGCGCCCTACCTGTTCGCCCGGCGCCTCTCCACCCTCGACCACCTGAGCAACGGCCGGGTCGGCTGGAACATCGTCACCGGCTACCTCGACAGTGCCGCCCGGGCCATGGGCCTGGAGCAACAGCCCGAGCATGACCGCCGCTACGACCAGGCCGACGAGTACCTGCAGGTGCTGTACAAGCTGCTCGAAGGCAGCTGGGACGACGACGCCGTGGTCGCCGACCGCGAACAGCGCGTGTATGCGCGCCCGGACAAGGTGCGCAAGGTCGAGCACCACGGCGAGTTCTACAAGGTCGAGGGCTACCACCTGTGCGAACCCTCACCCCAGCGCACACCGGTATTGTTCCAGGCGGGCAGTTCGGCGCGCGGCCTGGCGTTCGCCGGCAACCATGCCGAATGCGTGTTCATCAGCGGCCAGGACAAGCCGTCCACCCGCGCCCAGGTCGACAAGGTGCGCGCGGCGGCCAAGGCGGCCGGGCGCGATCCCCAGGCGGTGAAGGTGTTCATGGGCCTCACCGTGATCGTCGCCCCGACCGAGGAGCAGGCCCGTGCCAAGCACGCCGAGTACCTGCGCCACGCCAGCGCCGAGGCGGGCGTGGCGCACTTCGCCAGCTCCACCGGTATCGACTTCTCGCGCTATGAACTGGACGAACCCATCGGCTTCGCCAAGGGCAACGCCATCCAGTCCGCCACCCGCCAGTTGCAGGACAGCGCCTGGACCCGCCGCCGCCTGCTCGAGCAGCACGCACTTGGCGGGCGCTACGTGACCCTGGTCGGCGCCCCGGAGCAAGTGGCCGAGCAACTGATCGCCTGGATCGACGAAACCGGCCTGGACGGCTTCAACCTGGCGCGCACCGTCACCCCGGAGAGCTACGAGGACTTCATCGACCTGGTGATCCCCGAACTGCAACGCCGCGGCCGCTACAAGACCGCCTACACAGACGGCAGCCTGCGCCAGAAGCTGTTCGCCACCCCCCACGCCCACCTGCCCGCCGACCACCCCGGCGCCGCCTACCGCAACCCACATGTCCCTGCCCCGACTGGAGCCCTGCACCATGCTTGAGAAACTGTTCCGGCCCGTCGCGGCCATCGCCCTGGGCCTCGGCCTGTCCGCCGCCGCGTTCGCCGCCGAACCACTGAAGATCGGCACCACCGCAGCCTTCGCCATCCCACTGGAAGCGGCCGTGGCAGAGGCCCACAAACAAGGCCTGGAAGTGAAGCTGATCGAGTTCAGCGACTGGATCGCACCGAACGTCAGCCTCAACAGCGGCGACATCGACGTGAACTACTTCCAGCACATCCCGTTCCTGGAAAACGCCAAGGCCGCCGCTGGTTTCAACCTGGTGCCCTACGCGCCGGGGATCATCAACAACGTCGGCCTCTACTCGAAGAAATACAAAAGCTTCGCCGAGCTGCCCGAGGGCGCCAGCGTGGCCATCGCCAACGACCCGATCAACAGCGGCCGCGGTTTGCAGTTGCTGGCCAAGGCCGGGCTGATCACCCTCAAGCCGGGCGTCGGTTACAAGGCCACCGAGGACGACATCGTCGCCAACCCGAAGAAGATCAAGATTCTCCAGGTTGAAGCGGTGCAACTGGTGCGCGCCTATGACGACGCCGACCTGGTCCAGGGCTACCCGGCCTATATCCGCCTGGCCAACAGCTTCGACGCCACCTCGGCGCTGCTGTTCGACGGCTTGGAGAACAAGGAATACGTGATCCAGTTCGTGATCCGTCCGCAGGAGAAGGACGACCCACGCCTGGCCAAGTTCGTCGACATCTACCAGCACTCGCCCGCCGTGCGCGCCGCCCTGGACAAAGCCCACGGCAAGCTCTACCAGGCCGGATGGGAAGGCTGACATGGCCCAGGCCAGCGCCCTCAGGGCGCCCGTCCCGCCCGCCGCACCGCACAAGGCCACGGAGCAGGCCCTGCGCCCGGACGTGAACCAGGCCCACGTGCGCTTCATCGGCCTGGGCAAGACCTACCCGGGCCAGGCCCAGCCGGCGTTGCACGGCATCGACCTGAACATTCGCCGCGGCGAGATCTTCGGCATCATCGGCCGCAGCGGCGCCGGCAAGTCGTCACTGCTGCGCACCATCAACCGCCTGGAGCAACCCAGCCAGGGCCGGGTGCTGATCGACCAGGTGGATATCGCGCCGTTCGACGAAGACCACTTGGTGGCCCTGCGTCGGCGCATCGGCATGATCTTCCAGCACTTCAACCTGATGTCGGCCAAGACCGTGTGGCAGAACGTCGAGCTGCCGCTGAAGGTGGCCGGGGTGGCGAAGGCCGAGCGCCAGCGCAAGGTGCGCGAGCTGCTGGATCTGGTGGGTCTTTCGGAAAAGCATCATGTGTACCCCGCGCAACTGTCGGGCGGGCAGAAACAGCGCGTCGGCATCGCCCGGGCGCTGGTGCACGACCCCGAGATCCTGTTGTGCGACGAGGCCACTTCGGCGCTGGACCCGGAAACCACCGCCTCGATCCTTGAGCTGCTGCGCGACATCAACCGGCGCCTGGGCCTGACCGTGGTGCTGATCACCCATGAAATGGCAGTGATCCGCGATATCTGCCACCGTGTGGTGGTGCTGGAGCGTGGCGAGGTGGTCGAGCAGGGCGAGGTCTGGCAGGTGTTTGGCGCACCGCGCCATGAGGTCACCCGCACGCTGCTGGCACCCTTGCAGACACGACTCCCCGAAGCATTGCAGGCCGGCCTGCGCGCCAGCCCAGCCAGCCGCGACGCGGCCGTGGTGCTCAGGCTCAATCTGCTGGGCGAGCCAGAGTTGAGCACCCTGTTCGCTGACCTGGGTGGGCGGGTGCGCCTGCTGCAGGGCGGCATCGAGACCATCGGCGAGCATGCCCTGGGGCAACTGATCCTGTCCGTGCGCGGCTCGCCGCTGGACACCCGTCAATTGTTGGAGCGCGCCCGTCGCTGGGCTGCGGACGTGGAGGTGCTTGGCCATGTGGATTGATCGCTTGCTGCAAGGCCTGCTCGACACCTTGCTGATGGTCGGCGTGTCGTCGCTGGTCGCGCTGCTTGTCGGCGTGCCGATGGCGGTGCTGCTGGTCACCAGCGACAAGGGCGGGATCTTCGAGGCGCCGGCGCTGAACCGGGTGCTGGGCGCCATCGTCAACCTGTTCCGCTCGATCCCGTTCCTGATCCTGATGGTCGCGCTGATCCCCTTCACCCGCCTGGTGGTCGGCACCACCTATGGCGTGTGGGCGGCGGTGGTGCCGTTGACCATCGCGGCGACGCCGTTCTTCGCGCGGATTGCCGAGGTGAGCCTGCGCGAGGTCGACCATGGCCTGATCGAAGCGGCACAGGCCATGGGCTGCCGGCGCTGGCACATCGTCTGGCATGTGCTGCTGCCCGAGGCGCTGCCGGGAATCGTCGGTGGGTTCACCATCACCCTGGTGACGCTGATCAACTCGTCGGCCATGGCTGGCGCGATCGGTGCCGGGGGGTTGGGAGACATCGCCTATCGGTATGGGTACCAGCGCTTCGACAGCCAAATCATGCTGACCGTGATCGTGATGCTGGTGGCGTTGGTGGCGGTGATCCAGCTGGGCGGGGATCGCCTGGCGAAAGGGTTGAACAAGCGTTGAGCCATTCGCCATGCAGGAGCGGCCCTAATTGTCTTGCTGCCAGGAGAATAGCAGGGCCGCCCTGCGGCCCTTTCGCGGTACCAGGCCGCTCCTACACCCAGCGCAATTCCTGAGCCGGCACCGGCCTGCCAAACCAGTACCCCTGCCCCATCTGGCACTGCTGCTCCAACAGGAAGCGCGCCTGCTCGGCCTGTTCGATCCCCTCGGCGTGCACCTGCATGCCCATGCTGCGCGCCAGGGCAATGATCACCCGCACGATGGCGATGTCATCGTCGTCATGGGGCAAGCCGGCAACGAAGCCCTGGTCGATCTTCAGTTTCTGCACCGGCAAGCGCTTGAGCCGCAGCAGCGAGGAGTAGCCCGTACCGAAGTCATCGATGGCCAGGCTCAGCCCGAGCTCACGCAACCGGTGCATCTGCTCCAGCGCCACCTCCGGGTCCTCCATCACCGCGCTCTCGGTGACCTCGAGTTCCAGCAGGGCCGGATTCAGGCCGGTGTCGTGCAACACATCGGCCACCTGCCGGTACAACTCGCGCTGGTTGAACAGCCGGCTGGAGATGTTCACCGCGACGAACTCCAGCACTCGCCCCTCGGTCTGCCACTGCACCATCTGCCGACAGGCCTGCCCCAGCACCCAGGCATCGATCTCGGCGATCAGCCCGGTGCGCTCGGCGATGGGGATGAACTCCCCAGGCGGGACCAGCCCACGCGTGGGGTGCTGCCAGCGTACCAGCGTCTCCACCCCGATCATCCTCGAGGTGAACAAGTCATGCACCGGCTGGAAGAACACCCGCAGCTCTTGCTGCTCCAGCGCCCGGCGCAACTCGCCGGCGGTCTCGACCCGCTGCTGGGCATGGGCGGTGAGCTCTTCGGTGTACAGCGCGTAGCAGGCCCGGCCATTGCCCTTGGCCTTGAACAGCGCCGAGTCGGCATTGCGCAGCAATTGCTCGGCACTCAGCGCGTCGCTGGGGAACAGGCTGATGCCAATGCTGGCACTGATGAACAGCCGGTTGCCCTCGAAGCTGAACGGTTCTTTCAGCCGCTCGATGATGGTCTGCGCCAGCTTGCCGGCCAGGCCGACTTGCTGGCAGTTCTCCGCCAGCAGCCCGAACTCGTCACCGCCCAGGCGGGCCAGGGTCACGCCGTTGCCAAGCACCTCACGCAAGCGTTCGCCGACCAGCTTGAGCAACTGGTCGCCGATGGTATGGCCAAGGCCATCGTTGATGCTCTGGAAGTGGTCCAGGTCGAGCAGCAGCAGGGCGCAGCCACGCTTGTTGGCCTGGGCCGAGGCCAGGGCCTGCTCGACGCGGTCGTTGAACAGCAGGCGGTTGGGCAAACCGGTGAGCGGGTCGTGGTGGGCGAGGTAGGCCAGTTCCTCCTCCGTGTGCTTGATCGCACTGATATCGCTGAACACCGCTACATAGTGGCTGAGCTCGCCGCTGTCGTCGCGAATGGCGCAGATCGTCTGCCATTGCGGGTAGATCTCGCCACTTTTGCGACGGTTCCAGATTTCCCCGCTCCACTCGCCCTTTTCCGCCAGCGCGGCGTAGATCTGCTGGTAGAACGGCGCGCCATGGCGGCCCGACTTGAACTTGCTCGGCCGCTGGCCGACCACCTCGTCCTGCTGGTACCCGGTGATGCGCATGAACGCCCGGTTGACGTGCACGATCAGGCCGTTGCGATCCGTCACCAGCACGCCCTCCAGGGTGCTGTCGAACACCGCGGCGGCCATGCGCAAGCGTTCGCGGTCCTCGCTGCGCAGGCGGGCGCCGACACCGATGAAATTCAGCAGACGGGCGCGCGAGACGAAGATCAGCAGGGCACTGAGCAGTACCCAGACCACGACGTTGATCTGCCGCCCCACGGTCAGCGCCAACGGGTCCTCCGTCATGCCATGCAGGACCAGCTCGGACAGCGCCAGCCAGAGAATCGAAAGCACCACATAGAGCCCGGCCATGCGCAAGGCGTCGCGAACGGAAACAGACATGTCGGGTGGATTAGCCCATGGAAAAGGAAGGGGCATTATAGGGGCTGAAACACCCTGTGACTTCCTATCAAAAAGGGCGACTGGTTTTATTTCCCCGCCAAGGGATAATGCGAGCGCTGTTCCCCCTGTGTTTTCGAGGGTCTTTCCCGTTATGTGGTACTACGGTCTGCTCGACTTGTCGGCCTGGCAACTGGTCGCGGTCACCTTGCTGATGACTCACCTGACCATCGTCAGCGTCACCATCTACCTGCACCGCTACTCGGCCCACCGGGCCCTGGAGCTGAACGCGGGCCTCAAGCATTTCTTCCGTTTCTGGTTGTGGCTCACCACCGCGCAGAACACCCGCGAGTGGACCGCCATCCACCGCAAGCACCACGCCAAGTGCGAAACCCCGGACGACCCGCACAGCCCGGTACACAAAGGGCTGGGCACGGTGCTGCGCAAGGGCGCGGAGCTGTACCGCGAAGAAGCACGCAACGAAGAGACGTTGCGCATCTACGGCAAGAACTGCCCCGATGACTGGATCGAGCGCAACCTCTACACCCGCTACAAGCTCGGTGGCATCGCCCTGATGGCGGTCATCGACCTGCTGCTGTTCGGCACCATCGGCATCACCATCTGGGCCATCCAGATGATGTGGATTCCGTTCTGGGCCGCTGGCGTGGTCAACGGCCTGGGTCACGCAGTGGGCTATCGCAACTTCGAATGCCGCGACGCGGCCACCAACCTGGTGCCCTGGGGCATCATCATTGGCGGCGAGGAGTTGCACAACAACCACCACACCTACCCCAACTCGGCAAAGCTCTCGGTGCGCCGCTGGGAATTCGACATGGGCTGGATGTGGATCCGCCTGCTGAGCCTGCTGCGTCTGGCCAAGGTGCAGCGGGTCGCGCCCATCGCCCACCGGGTCGAGGGCAAGGCCTCGCTGGACATGGACACCGCCATGGCCATCCTCAACAACCGCTTCCAGATCATGGCCCAGTACCGCAAGCTGGTGATTGCCCCGCTGGTGAAGCAGGAACTGGACAAGGTCGACGCTTCGGTACGCCACCGTTTCCGCCGCGCCAAGCGCCTGCTCTCGCGCGAAACCAGCCTGCTGCAAGACCGCCATCACGTACGCATCGAATCGATGCTCGCCCACAGCCAGGCCCTCAAGACCATCTACGAAAAACGCCTGGCGCTGCAGCAGATCTGGGCCCGCACAAGTGCCAACGGTCACGATATGCTCGCCGCCATGAAGGAGTGGGTGCACGAGGCGGAAGCCAGCGGTATCCATTCCCTGCGCGACTTCGCCGCACAACTCAAAACCTACTCGTTACGCCCCGCCACGGCCTGACCGCCGTTGATCGGCACGCTCCGCAATGGAGCGTGCCGACCGGAACTTACCCTTCGCACACAGCTCAAATTCGACATATCGCCCGCGTGGCGGGCCTGACCGTGGCCGCACGCCTATCGTCGAGAACCGCTCCGTGCTCATGGCCAAAGAACTCCCACCCACGCACACCGGCACACCCCGCCCCGAAGCCGCACAGACCCTGCTGGCCCTGCTCCACGCCCAGGGTGAAGTGGCACGCCTGAGCGAACGCGAGCAGCTGTACAGCTCTCTGCTCGACAGCGTCAACGCGGTGCTGTGGGCGTTCGACTGGGAGACACGCCAGGTGCTCTACGTCAGCCCTGCCTACGAGCGCATCTTTGGTCGCCCGGCCAGCCTGGTGCTCGCCGACTACAACGAGTGGCGCGACGCGATCTACCCGGACGACCTCGAGTACGCCGAACGCAGCCTTGCCCAGGTACTGGTCAAAGGTACCGTGGAAAACCGCGAGTACCGCATCCTCAACGCCGCCGGCGAAGTACGCTGGATCAGTGACAAGTGCTACATCAATCAAACACGCGAGGGTGACCAGCGGGTGATCATCGTGGGTATCGCCGAGGACATCACCGAGAAGAAGCGGCTCGAAAGCGAGCTGCAGCGCCTGGCCACTACCGATGTACTGACCCAAAGCAGCAACCGCCGGCACTTCTTCGACTGCGCCCAGCAAGCCTTCGACAGCGCCCGTGAGGACGGCACGCCGCTGGCTTTCCTGCTGCTGGATATCGACGACTTCAAGCAGATCAACGACAGCTACGGCCACCAGGAAGGCGACCAGGTGCTGCAACGCATCGCCGACGCCGGCAAGGCCGTGCTGCGGCGTGGCGACCAGTTCGGGCGTATTGGTGGCGAGGAGTTTGCGGCGGTGTTCCCCGGCTGCACGGCACAGATGGCCGAGCAGATCGCTGAGCGCCTGCAACGGGAGATCCAGCGCCTGAGTTTCAACCATGGCGAGCAGACCTACGGCGTAACCGTGAGTCAGGGCTTGACCGGGCTCACCGACGAGGACGAGACGCTGGATAGCCTGTTCGCTCGAGCGGATGCAGCCATGTACCGGGCCAAGCGCCAGGGCAAGAACCAGATCGTGAAAGGCTGAGCGGATTACTCACGGTTCAGGCGTAGCAAGCAGCTCGTTTCACTTCAAGGCGGTGGTACTCCACTCATAGTCGATCGGGCCGCTACGTGGCCCGGCCAGTATCCCCTCAGGCTCTTTTTCCCGACCCTCCTTGAATGCAACATCGAGAATATGCCGCTGTTGGTCCGTGATTCCACCTGCCAGGGCGATCGCCTCGGCAGTGTGTCGCTTGATCAATGCAGCCTTCCTCGGGCTTGTCGGATATTGCATGGACACCTCTGATATCTGGACAGTGATTTGTGGATTAAGCGCCCCTACCGGCATTACAAGACGCCCAGCTGGGTCACGGGCGCAACCAAGCGATAGATACAAGGGTTCAGCGCCCGGGGCAGGTTGCTGAACTTCGATTTGCGCGCACTTAAGCATCCTGGCGTACTCAATGACCGCTAACAGCGATAGTGATGCCACTAGCCCCCTCAATGGATTCGTCGGGCCTGGGTTACCCTCCAGCAGAATTATCTTGATGCAGTGGCTGCTCCTTCGGGGACTGGCATAACAGAGACCGCAAAGCTCGTGGGAAGACCACAACGAGACGTCGAGCCCCTTGAGATCCCGATCGGTCCAACGTGGCACTTCCTCCCATGGAAAGTGGTGAGTTTGCCTGCCCCAGAACTGGAGGGCTTCAATAGCACCATGCCCGATAGGTTCGAACCGTACCGTGGCAGCATCAATCTCTGTACCCGGCGAGCAGGCACCGGTGGAGAATGCTTCGTGGGCGAGTATTCGTGCTTGAGATCGATAGACCTGATAGCGCAGACCACGGTGTCTGTACGTGCTCATCTTCAGCCGCAACCTTCCTGCCATTCCATTGGTGGAGTGGAGGGAAAGCTACGCCTGGGAGACTTGCCTGGATACGAACAACCGTCTGCAAACCCTGTAGGACCAATCCCAAGACTGAATCGCCTACAGCAATGATCAGATCAGGCCGGACGCTCCTCGTCTGCTTCGGGCGGGGTTTCTGCCAGTGCCGGATCGATCAAGGTGGCTGCCGCTTCGTCGGCGGCCTCCTGTGCCGCCTGGCGCTCGGCCTCCTCGCGCGCCAACGCCTCCGGGTCCACCTTGCGCAGCCGCGTCAGCTCCGGCAACCCAAGCTTGAGCAACCGCGCCGTCTTGCTGCTGGCGACCTTCTCCAGCCCTGCGCTGGGCCTCAACCGTGCCAGTTGCCCAGCCAGGTTCATGGCCAGGATCTCGCGGGAGTACACACCACCTCCCAGCTGATACACCGAGGCGATCAGCTCGCGCAGGTTCAGCGGCAGGCGCCAGCGGGTGCGCAGCGCCGAACCGAACGGGGCACCGAACTCGTTGAGCGACAGTTCCACCTGGTCCTCGTCCAGCTCGCCGCCGGCCAGGCGCCACTCCTGCAGGGTACGCAGAACGGCCAGGTCGCCCAGGCAATGCAACAGGCCAGCGCAGTAGCAAAGGCCCTCGTCCACCTCGACCATGCGTGCCAGGGTGCGGGCGTAATCCGCGGTGTGCAGGGAAAGGTTCCAGTAGTGCGTGGCGTAGCGGGCCAGCAGCGGATCGCTCAAGCGCGCGCTGCGCTTGAGCGTAAGGCCAAGGATAAGGTTCATGCTCTGGGTGCTGCCGAGCTTGTTCAGCGCCTGCAGCAGGGTCTGTACCGGCGACTCGCTGTGCAGCGCGGCACTGTTGGCGGCGGCGATGAGCACGCCGGTGATCTGCGGGTCGTCACGCACCTCCTCCTCAAGCACCCGCAGGTTCAGGCCCTGGGGGTTGAGGGCACGCTTGATCGCCACCTGCACGTCGGCGAACAACGGGCCGCCATCGGCCGTGGCACGGCGTTGCTCGAGGAACGCCGGCAACTTGACCCCGGCTTGCAGGGGCGGCACTGGGCAGGCGATCTGCTCGCCCACTTCCAACAACAGGCTTTCCAGGCGCTTGCGCAGGTTATCCAGGTCGAGCGGCTTGCTCAGATAGGCGGTGGGGTGCAGTGGCAGCGCCTCACGCACACTGGCACTGTCGGTGCGTTCACTCATGAGGATGAACGGCAGGCCAGGCTGGCCGCCCTTGCCACGCACTTTACGCAGCAGGTCGAGGCCATCGAGCCCGGACAGTTCACGGGCCGCGATGATCAGGTCAGGCTTGGCGGACAATGCACTCAGCGCCTGGGAACCATCGGCACAGACCTGCAGGCGGGCGTCGCAGCGCACGCTGAGCAGCATTTCGCTGAGCATGTCGCGTACCCAGGGATCGCCTTCGGCGATCAGCACGCAAGGGGGGACGGGATCGACAGCGCTCATGGGCATTTCTCCAGGCAATGACGCGCGTTCCTTCGCAGCTTCCGCGGAATCCTCGTACAACCTTAGCGCCTGATGGCCACAAGCGGCATAAAAAAAACCCGCCGAAGCGGGTTTTTTTCTGATGCGTGTCACATCTATCAGGCCAGTTCAGCGAAGCACTCTTCGATGATTGCCAGGCCTTTGTCCAGCAGTGCGTCTTCGGCGGTCAGCGGCACCAGGATCCGCAGGACGTTGCCGTAGGTACCGCAGGACAGCAGGATCAGGCCCTTGTCGCGCGCCTTGGCCACGACCTGTGCAACGGCGGCGGCATTCGGGGTGTGGGTGCCTTTCTCGAAGACTTCCACTGCGATCATCGAACCCAGACCACGGACATCGCCGATGATCGGGTGCTTGGCCTGGATCTGCTTGAGGCCAGCGGTCAGACGCTCGCCAACAGCCTGGCTACGCTCCAGCAGCTTCTCTTCCTCGAACACTTCGATCACGGCCAGGGCCGCGGCGCAGGCGATCGGCGAACCGGCGTAGGTGCCACCCAGGCCACCTGGGGCGATGGCGTCCATGTACTCGGCCTTGCCGCACACACCGGCCAGCGGGAAGCCGCCAGCGATGGACTTGGCGAAGGTGGTCAGGTCAGGCGCGACGCCCATCTGCTCCATGGCGAAGAAGGTGCCGGTACGGCCTGCGCCAGTCTGCACTTCGTCGGCGATCAGCAGGATGCCGTGCTGGTCGCACAGGGCGCGCAGGCGCTTCATCAGCTCTTTCGGCGCTGGCAGGAAGCCGCCTTCGCCTTGTACCGGCTCGAGGATGATCGCGGCAATGTCGCGCGGCTCGGCGTCGTTCTTGAAGATGCGCTCGACCGAGGCGATGGCGTCATCAACGCTGATGCCGTGCAGCTCGCTCGGGAACAGGGCGCGGAAGATGCCGCCTGGCATCAGGCCCATGCCGGCGGAGTACGGCACGACCTTGCCGGTCAGGCCCAGGGTCATCATGGTACGGCCGTGGTAG
Organism: Pseudomonas entomophila; assembly: GCF_018417595.1. Lineage (NCBI taxonomy): Bacteria > Pseudomonadati > Pseudomonadota > Gammaproteobacteria > Pseudomonadales > Pseudomonadaceae > Pseudomonas > Pseudomonas entomophila. Next base: position 215,010 of record NZ_CP070982.1, on the reverse strand, counting down.
CCGCCGGTGAAGGCGATCACGCCAGCGCGGCCGGTGGCGGCACGGGCGATCTTCACGGCGTTCTCGACGGCTTCGGAGCCGGTGGTGACCAGCAGGGTCTTCTTGGCGAAGTCGCCTGGCACGCGGGCGTTGATCTTTTCGCACAGCTCGACGTAGGGCTCGTAGGCCAGTACCTGGAAGCAGGTGTGGCTGACCTTGGTCAGCTGCTCTTGCACGGCCGCGACCACTTTCGGGTGCAGGTGGCCGGTGTTCAGTACCGCGATGCCGCCGGCGAAGTCGATCAGTTCGCGGCCTTCAACGTCGATCACCGTCGAGTTCTTCGCGGTATCGACGAAGATCGGGTGGATCTGGCCGACGCCACGTGGGACGGCGGCGATACGGCGTTGCATCAGGGATTCGTTGGTCTTGCTCATAGTGCCCTCAATTACGCCGGTTCTGCGGCGCTTTTATTCGGGGGTGGCTGGATGCAGACGTGCACAGTATTCGTTGATCGACTGCCACGCCTGCCCTGGCCACCAGGTACCGCTATGTCAAAAAGGCCAGCGAGACGTCGCTCTCGCGCCCCGCTGGCAGAGGTAAAACCGTTTACCTGGCGATCAGACGCTGATGCACAGGTATTTGATCTCGAGGTAGTCCTCGATACCGTACTTCGAACCTTCACGGCCCAGGCCGGAGGCCTTGATGCCGCCGAACGGCGCGACTTCGTTGGAGATCAGGCCGGTGTTGATACCGACCATGCCGTACTCCAGGGCCTCGGCGACGCGGAACACGCGGCTCATGTCGCGGGCATAGAAGTACGAGGCCAGGCCGAACTCGGTGTCGTTGGACATGGCGATGACTTCGGCCTCATCCTTGAAGCGGAACAGCGGCGCCAGCGGGCCGAAGGTCTCTTCCTTGGCGACGGCGGCGCTCGACGGTACGTCGACGAGGATGGTCGGCTCGAAGAAGTTGCCTTCGATCAGCTTGCCACCGGACAGCACCTTGGCGCCTTTCGAAACGGCGTCCTCGATGTGCTCCTGGACCTTGGCGACAGCCTTGCCGTCGATCAGCGGGCCAGTGGTGGTGCCTTCTTCCAGGCCGTTACCGATCTTCAGCTTGGCGACAGCGGCCTTGAGCTTCTCGGCGAACGCGTCGTAGACACCGTCCTGCACGTAGATGCGGTTGGCGCAGACGCAGGTCTGGCCGTTGTTGCGGTACTTGGAGATGATCGCGCCCTCGACCGCCTTGTCCAGGTCGGCGTCGTCGAACACGATGAACGGCGCGTTGCCGCCCAGTTCCAGGGAAACCTTCTTGATATCCTTGGCGCATTCTTCCATCAGCTGGCGACCGATTTCGGTCGAGCCGGTGAAGGACAGCTTGCGAACCAGGGAGTTGCCGGTCAGTTCGCTGCCGACTTCGCCGGCGCTGCCGGTGATCACGCTCAGCACGCCAGCCGGGATGCCGGCACGGGTGGCCAGTTCGACCAGGGCCAGGGCGGAGTACGGGGTCTGCGAAGCGGGCTTGAGCACCATGGTGCAACCGGCGGCCAGGGCCGGGCCGGCTTTACGGGTGATCATCGCGGCCGGGAAGTTCCACGGGGTGATGGCAGCGGTGACGCCGATCGGCTGCTTGATGACGATCAGGCGCTTGTCGGGCTGGTGGCCGGGGATGACGTCACCGTACACGCGCTTGGCTTCTTCGGCGAACCACTCGATGAACGAAGCAGCGTAGGCGATCTCGCCCTTGGCTTCGGCCAGTGGCTTGCCCTGCTCGGTGGTCATCAGGCGGGCCAGGTCGTCCTGGTGCTCGATCATCAGCTCGAACCAGCGGCGCAGCTTGCCGGCACGCTCTTTGGCGGTCAGTGCGCGCCAGGCCGGCAGGGCCTTGTCGGCGGCCTCGATGGCGCGGCGGGTCTCGGCGGCGCCCATCTTCGGCACGGTACCGATCACGTCGCCGGTGGCCGGGTTGGTCACCTTGATGGTCTGGCCGCTGTCCGCATCCAGCCATTCACCGTTGATGAAGGCCTGCTGGCGGAACAACTGAGCGTCTTTGAGCTGCATGTCGGCTTCCCTTTACTGCGAATTATTGATTGTTGAAAAGGCGCCCCCAAAAGGGGGCGGCCGTCAGAAATTCGTGCACCAGGGTGTTCGACGCCTGGGTGCTGAGCGTTTGAAATCTCAAACGGAATGCTAAGCGGGGGTTGGGGTGTTGGACAATAGGCTGTTCGAAAAAAAGAACGAATGGTTGAACACCCTGTCTGAAATTCGCGTCGCCCCATTCGCGGGTAAACCCGCTCCTACAGGGTCGGCGGTGAACCTGTAGGAGCGGGTTTACCCGCGAAGAGGCCGGTACAGGTTAGCCGATAACCTGTCGGAGGGAGGATCGAGTCAGAACGCCTTGTCGAGGTCGATCACCAGCGCCCGGTAACCCACGCTGCCCGGCTGGCGACTGTGCACTTTCAGCTCCACCGCCACCTCCTGGGTGCCACGACGCACTTCATTGAGCACGGTGGTCGTCAGCTTCTCTGGTGTCAGGAAGTTCACCGAGGCCGAATAGATGAACTGGGTATCGGTATCCGCCCGGTACGCCACTACCGAGGTGATCGGGCTGTACCACTCGTCCCCGCGCTCCTTGCCGTACTGCCACACCTGCTCGACCGTACCCTTGGCCTCGTCGATCCGGTATTCCACCGCCCGGCTGTAGTTGCCGGCCAGCTTGGTCGGCCCGAAGTCACGGCCCCAGCCATTGTCGAACACGTTCAATGTGCCACGCCCGGTCAGCCAGGCGGTGTGCTGGGTCCAGGACCACTCGAAGCCCTCGCCCACCGGTTTGAGCACTTTGTCCTGCAAACGTGCCGGCCAACCTTGCGGTGCGGCGAGGATCCACTTCACCTGCTTGTCGCGACCGATCTTCACCACACCCTGATGACGTGCTGAAACGATGATGCTGTCGTCATCGGCGTCGTAGTCGATGGCATTGACGTGAGCCCAGTTGCGCCCGGTGCCGACGCCGGGGGTATCACCGAACGGCAGGTCGCCTTCGGCCAGCTCGTTGGCCAGACGGTCGTCTTGTTTCTGCACGCCCTCTGGCAGCTGGATCGCCGCCTTGCCCAGGGTCTCCAGCAGCTCGCCGCGATACGGGTCGAGGATCTGGTTCAGGTCCCAGAAGTCCAGCACGTCACCTGCTTCGTTGACCTCGATGATGTGGTCGCGGATGGAACGCACGCGCTTGCCGTCGGGGCGGCGGTAGTCGCTGGTGCCCACCCGCAGCAGGTAGGTGCCGTTTACCGTCTCGCGGATCTCGTGGGAGAAGTCGGCGAACTTGTCCGGCAGGCTGCGTTGCCACACCTGCCGGCCGAGCAGGTCGTACTTGGAGTAGGTCTGGCCCTGGCCCCAGATCAGTTTGCCGTCGCGGGTCTGGTGGAAGCCCATGGTGCCGCCCAGGCCGTCGCGGCGGTTGGAATCGTGGATCTGCTCGATATCCAGGTACCAGCGCACATCGCCATTGCTGTCGGCGATCCAGTTGTTGCCCACCGAATCCCACTCGGCGGCACCACCCAGGCCATTCCACTTGAAGGCACGCCCACCGGGGATCTCGGCCAGCAGGTGGTTGAACAGGTACAGGCGCTTTTCGAAACCAGGGGCGACCTTGATCGGCTCCACCTCAGGCAATGCCGCAGTCTGTTTCGCCACCACCGGCAGGCGTACGGCCGGGGCATAGATCTCATAGCGCTGGCGAATACGCTCGCCGTCGAGCTTGTAGCTGACCTCGACCTGGTTGACGTGGTCCGGATAAAGGCCGAACACCGGGATGCCGCCGTAGGTCCACAGCGAACGGTCGGAGACGTCATAGGTGATGTCGACACCGCGCTCGCTCCGCCCCAGCACCCGCACATGGGCACTGCCGATGGCGCGACCGCCATCGCGGATGATCGCGGTCAGCGGCGCCAGGCGGTAGGGGTTGACCACTACGTCGCCCAGCAGGGCTTCGTCGCGATCAGGCACCTTGGCAGTCAGGCAGGCGCCTTCGGGCAGTTCATGGGGTTGGGTCTTGGCATTCATGGCAAAGCTCCTTGTGCTCAGAAGTCGTAGCGGGCGGTGGCGCCCACGGTGCGCGGGGTGCCCAGCACGCCGGCATAGCCGCCGTTGGCGGAGTTCCACAGGCTGGTGAAATAGGTCTTGTCGCCGGCGTTCTTCACCCATAGCGACAGGTCGAGCACGCCGTCGCCCTGGTCCAGGCGCACGCCGGTGGAGAGGTTGACGATGGCGTAGCTGGGGATCTGGCCGTAGTCGGAGTCGTCGATGGTGCCCACCGCCTTGGAGCGGAAGGCATAGCTGGCGGTGACGTAGGGCTCGATGCGCTCGGCCAGTTGCCACTTGTACTGCCCGTTGAGGTTGGCGATGTACTTGGAGGCGCCAACCACCTGGTGGCCAGACAGGTCGCAGGTGGCCGCGGGGTTGGCCAGGCTCACCTCGGGCGGGCACGGCGCGTCCTTGTAGTCGGTGTAGCGCACGTCGTTCCATGAACCGTTGAAGTTCACCGTAAGACCACGGATCGGCAGGGCCGTGGCCTCGAACTCCAGGCCACGCGAACGCACGCTGCCAGCGTTGGCCAGGTATTGCACGCGGTTGGCTTCGTCGTAGACGTTGGCCTGGTAGCCGTGCACTTCGGTCCAGAACAGGTTGGTGTTGAGTTGCAGACGGTTGTCGAACAAGGTGCTCTTGAGCCCGAGTTCGGCGTTGTTGGCGCGCTCGGTGCCCACCAGCAGCGAATCGGTGCCCAGCCGTGGCGCGGCGCCGACGGTCAGGTTGACGCCCCCGGACTTCTCGCCATGGGACAGGCTGGCATAGCCCAGCAGGTCGTCGGTGAAGCGGTAGCTCAGGCTGAGCAGGCCGGACGGGGCGAAGCTGTACTGGTTGAGGTCGCCCGAATCGTAAGCGCCCACCCGGCCCTGTCGGGCCGTGGCCGCAGCACCGGCCACCGCGGCACCACCGTAGGGCGCATCGCGGGTAACCCAGGCACTCTTCTCTTCGTAGGTGCCGCGCACTCCGGCGGTGAAGTCCAAGCGTTCGGTCAGGTGCCAGGTGCCCTGGGCGAACAGCGCATAGCTGTCCGTGTCGATGTGGCCATTGCCAATAGTATTCACATTGGCCAGGGCACCGGCCGGGGTCAGGTTCCAGATATCGGCCTGCGGCCCATAGTAAGTGAACGATTTGTTGTCCAGGTCCTGCTTGAAGTAGTACGCGCCCAGCACGTAGTCGAAGAAGCCGCCGGTGGGCGAGGCCAGGCGAATTTCCTGCGAATACTGCTTGTCCCGCACCGACACCCCGGCACTGTAGAACACCGGCACGTTGAGGCCGTCATCGTTGCGCGGGGTGAAATCCCACCAGCGGTAGGCGCTGATGGAGGTGAGGGTGAAGTCGTTGGGCAGCGTCCAGTTGGCCTCTATCGACGTGCCGCCCTGGAATACCTTGACCATCTGGTCGGCGTCGAAGTTGACCTTGCGGTCCTTGCCCGACACCAGGGTCGCCCCGGCCTGGGCGGCCAGGGTTTCGTAGCGGTTCACACCGTTGATGGTCGGGCCGGTGCTGTAGAGGCTGAGGATGCCGTTGTCGGAGTTCTCCTCGTTGTACTCGCCGATCCAGCGCAAGTTGAACGTCTCGTTGGGCTTGAACAGCAACTGCGTGCGAAAGCCCTGGCGCTTGCCGCCGTTGAGGTCGTGGCCGTCGTGGATGTTCTTCACATAGCCGTCGTCTTCGGTGTGGTAGGCACTGATGCGCCCGGCGAGGGTGTCGGTGAGGGGGCCTGAGAAACTGCCCAGGGTCTGCCAGTAGCCATCCTCACCGAGGGAAGACTGCACGCTGCCTTCCTGGTGGAAGGTCGGCTTGCGCGTGGTGATGTTCAGCACCCCGGCGGTGGTGTTCTTGCCGAACAGTGTGCCCTGCGGGCCGCGCAGCACTTCCAGCTGCTCGACATCGAGCAGGTCGAACACCGCCATGCCGGGGCGGCCCAGGTAGACGTTGTCCAGGTACACACCGACGCTGCCCTCCAGGCCATCGCTGGCCGGGTTGTTGCCCAGGCCACGGATGGAAATGCTCGACTGGCGGGCGTGCACGTAGGACACGTTGGTGCTCGGCACCAGTTGCTGCAGGTCCTGCACCCGGTAAATGCGTTGGGTTTCCAGGGTTTCGCTGCTCAGCACGCTGATCGGCGTGGGCACGCTCTGGGCGGTTTCCTCACGGCGCCGGGCATTGACGGTGACAGTACCGAGCTTGGCGTCCTGCTCGACAGCAGGCGCTGGAGTGGGTTCTTCGGCGAACGTGGCGCCGGCGGCGGCCAGCAACACACCGGCTGCCAAGGGCTGCAAGGCGAACAACGATATGCGCGCGGGCCAACGGGAAAGTCGGGACATGCAAATGCTCCTTGAAGGCATGGGCCCTGGCGAGCATTTCCGTTGGCGGAACCGAATCGCGGTCGGACGGGCTTATATTCTTTTAAGAGATATAAATATTTTTAATTCATATTTTGTGGAATAAGTAAGTCCCTTTATAAGGTTCCCAACCCTTCCCAGCAATTGCATTCCACCGAAAGTTTCCATGTAGAAAATGCATATCGACCTGCGCCAGCTCCGCCACTTCATCGCCCTTGTCGAACACCGCAGCTTCGTGGCTGCGGCGGCTGCGGTGAACCTTTCGCAATCGGCCTTCAGCCGCAGCATCCAGACGCTGGAACACAACGTCGGCTGCCGCCTGGTCGACCGCGCCAGCAAGGAGCTGGCGCCGACTCGTCAGGGGCTGCTGGTGCTGGAGCATGCGCGGCGGTTGGTGCATGGGGCGCACAACCTGGCCAACGAGATCAACCAGTTCAATGGCGCGACCACAGGCGTGGTGCGCTTCGGCTCGGGACCGGCGCCAGCCGGTGGGCTGGTGCCTCGCGCGGTGGCGCGATTCGTTGCCGAATACCCGGCGGCGCGCACCTGTTTCCAGGTGGATAACTGGCAGGCACTGAACCGGCGATTGGTCGCCGAGGAAATCGAATTCTTCGTGGCCGATACTCGCCAGTTCGAGGCCGATCCGGATTATCAGGTGCTCAAACTCAAGCCACAGCGCTGGCACTTCTGCTGCCGTGCCAGCCACCCGCTGACCGAGCATGCCGAAGTACAGGCGCGGGACCTGTTCGAATACCCATTGGCCACCACGTTTCGCCCGCCGAACATCCGCAAGATCCTCAGTGATCTCAGTGGTCGGCAGGACTTTCTACCCAGCGTGGAATGCGAGCACGGCTATGCGCTGCTCAATGTGGTGCTGCACTCGGACACCATCGGCATCGCCTGCAACGCGAACCTGCGGCCGTACCAGGGGGAGCGGGGGTTGGTGGCGCTCGAGCTGGCGGACTTGGCGCCGGAGCAGGAAGAGGCGTTCTACACGCGATATGGCGTGGTGAGCCGGGTGGGGTATGGGTTGTCGGCGTTGGCGCAGGGGTTGGTCAGGCAACTGGTGGCCTGCGATGCCGAAATCTGAGGGGTTTTCACTCAACCTGTGGGAGCGGGGCTTGCCCGCGAAAGCGGCGGTGAAGCCACCATCGTATTCGCGGGCAAGCCCGCTCCCACAGAGACCGCGCCAACCTCAAGACCAAGGTTGTTCCCACAAAGATCTACGCTGGCATCAGCCCTTGCGGGTCGTTCGGCTGAGTTGCCCATCCACCCCCACCGGCACTTCCCCGGCCAGGGTCACCCGGCGCACGATGCGCGGCTGGGTACCATAGTCATCCACCGCGTAGTGCTGCGTGGCGCGGTTATCCCAGATCGCCACGTCACCTGCCTGCCAGCGCCAGCGCACGGTGTTTTCCAGGCGTGTCACATGCCCCTGCAGCAGCGCGAACAGATGCTGCGAATCCGCCAGCGAGTAACCCTTGATGCGCTTGACGAAGTGCCCCAGCTGCAACGCCCGCTCGCCACTGATCGGATGCACCCGCACCACCGGGTGCTCGGTCTCGTACACCGTCGAGGTGAACACCTTGCGGTAGCGCTCGAGCTTGGCCGGGTCGACATCCGGCTTGACGCTGGCATAGTCGTACTCGTTGCTGTGCACCGCCCACAGCTTGTCGGCCAGTTCGCGCAGTGGCTCAGGCAATTCCTGATAAGCCGCGGCGGTGTTGGCCCATACCGTGTCGCCACCCGAGGCCGGGGCCACCACGCTACGCAGGATCGAGGCCTTGGGGTAGGCATCGACGAAGGTCACGTCGGTGTGCCAGGAGTTGGCCCGCTGGCCTTCGGCACCATCGAGCTGGAGCAGGTAACTCGTGCCGTCGACCACCGGCACGGTGGGGTGGGCGATGGGCTCGCCGAGCAACTGGGCGAAGGCCTCCTGGCCTTGGTCGTCAAGGTGGTCCTGGGCGCGGAAGAAAATCACCTTGTGCTGCACCAGCGCGGCCTGGATGGCCTCGATAGTGGCGGGGTCCAGATCGGCGGACAGCTTGATGCCTCGGATCTCAGCACCGATGCGTCCGGCAACGGGCTGGATGTCGAGTTCGAGGGCTTGCGGCGTGGTGGCCAGTGCGGCGTTGCTCATGGTCGTGCTCCTCACGGTTTCTTGTCGGGGTTCGGATTCAGCGGGCGGCCTGGGTGGCCTGGGTGGCCTGGTCCTGTTGCAGGGCGGCTTCGAGGAAGCGAGGCTCGATCCAGTCGGCGACCTGGAAGCCACGGCGGATCAGGCGCTCCTTGGCGGCCAGGTCGACGCCCTGCTGCAGCAGGCCGACGAATTCGGCATCCAGGCGTGGGTCGAAGTAACGGGCCAGGTTTTCCTGGGCCAGGTCGTCGCGCAGGATCGCCCGTGGCCAGTTGGCCTGGGTCGACACCAAGTCCACGTAGGCGTCACGGTTGTGTTCGTTCTGCAACCACTTCACCGCCTGCTGCTGGGCGGTGACCAGGCGCTGCACCAGGTCGGGGTGCTGGCGGATGAACTCACCGGTGCCGATCAGCACGGACTGGGTGCCGCCGGCACCCTTGAGGTCGCGGGAGTTGACCGGCAGCTCGACCAGGCCACGCTCACGCAGCGACAGCAAGTTGGACAGCCCCCAGGTGGCGTCGATCTGCTTGGCGGCCAGTGCGGCGTTGGCGGCGTTGAAGTCCAGGTTGATCACCTTCAGCTCACGCTCGGACAACCCCTGGCTGGCCAGGGCGCTGGCGAACGACAGCTGGTTGGCGGTACCCCGGAACACTGCAACGCGCTTGCCCTTGAGGTCCTGCAGGCTGTGGATGCCCGAGCCCGGCACCACGCCAAGGTAGCTCTTCACGCCGCGCACCCCGGCAGACAACACGCGGGTGTCGAGGCCGTTGGCCTTGCCGATGATCGCGGCCAGGTCACCGAGGTAGGCGAAATCGGCCTGGCCGTTGGCCAGTGCCTCGTTGACCACAGGGCCTGCGCCCTTGAAGAAGTGCCAGTCGATGCGAATGCCGTCCTTGGCAAACGCCTTCTCAAGCAGCTGCTGGGCGCGCAGTACGTCGACCACGCCTCCGGCGCTGGGCTTGCTGCCGGCGCTCAGGTCCGGGACGGCGATACGAATGACCTCGGGCTGGACCGCGTGGGCAGCCACTGGCAAGGCACTGAGCAGGCCGGCCAGCAGGGGGGTGAGCAGGTGGCGGAATCGGGTCTTCATGGCGAGGCTCCTGGGCAGGCTGCCACCGGCGATGGCCGGCGCTTTGGCCAGAAGCTAGGCAGGTCGAGTTAGAACCTACAAAGATCAAAACTTCATTTTTTAGTAACCAGAAGACATAAACCAGACGTCATGCGGGCCGGCGGATGACTTGCAGTGCACGCATGGAAAATATGAGGAAAACGCAATGGCTTGGGGCTTTCGCATGCAGCGGGCGCATGCTCTTATCTCTTGAATATCGCTTGTGAGAATTTTTAATTCCATAAACGAATAAACAAGGAATGGTTTGAGAGGTGCCTTGATGAGCGAAGTCTTGAGCGTAGGCCAGCGCCGTCGATTGGGGCCGCTACACAGCCCTTTCGCGGCACAAGGCCGCTCCTGCGTACCGTGGATTGTGCCGTTGGCGGTGGTGGCATTGTGGATTATCGCCAGCCGTGAACACTGGATGAGCGAGCAGATCCTGCCCGCGCCGTCGCTGGTCTGGCAGAGCGCCCTGGAATTCGGCTCCGGAGAGCTCTGGGGGCATCTGTGGATAAGTTTGCAACGGCTGATCTGGGGACTTTTGGCGGGGATCGCCAGCGGGTTGCTGCTGGGGACCTGGCTTGGCGCGTCGCAGAGAGCGCAGACGCTGGTGCTGCCAACCTTCATCGCCCTGGCGCAGATCCCGACCCTGGCCTGGATCCCGCTGTTCATGCTGTTCTTCGGCATCGGCGAGCTGCTCAAGCTGGTGGTGCTGGTCAAGGCCGTGGTGGTGCCGGTCACCCTGCACACCCTGGTCGGTGTGCGCGATGCCCAGCCCAAGCTGCGTGAAGCTGCCGCCACCCTGCGTTTGCCCGCCCACCTGGTATTCCTGCGCCTGTTGTTGCCGGCCGCCCTGCCGGCATTCCTCGCAGGGGTTCGCCTGGCCCTGGCGACCGGCTGGACTTCCTTGCTGGCGGTGGAGCTGCTGGCCTCCAGCGAGGGCATCGGCTACCTGATGGTCTGGGGGCGCCAGCTGTTCATGCTCGACCTGGTGTTCCTGTGCATACTGGTGATCGGCCTGGTCGGCGCCTTGATGGATCGCGGCTTCTCGCGCCTGGAACGCCGCCTGCTGTTCTGGCCTCAACCGGCCATGGGCCAACAGGCGCGCGGCAACGCCACGAACAGCTGGCAGAGCCTGTTGCTGCCTGCGGTGGTGTTGGTGGTGTGGCAGGCGGCCAACAGCTTTGGCTGGGTCGACGCCAACATCCTCAGTTCACCGCTGGATGTGCTGCGCAGTCTGTATCACGGGCTGATGAGCGGCTCGCTGCCCGAGGCCTTGCGCCTGAGCCTGCAACGCACACTCGCCGGGTTGCTGATCGGCGGCGGCGCGGGCTTCGCCCTGGGCTTGCTGTTGGGCCTGTCGCACACCACCGAACGCCTGCTCGGCCCCAGCCTGTCGGCGTTGCGCCAAGTGGCGCTGTTCGCCTGGGTACCGTTGCTGACCGCCTGGTTCGGCCTGGGCGAAGGCGCCAAGCTGGTGTTCGTCGGCCTGGCGGCGTTCTTCCCGCTACTGATCGCCACCCAGCGCGGCATCGCCAGCCTCTCGCCGCAACTCGGCGAGGCAGCGCAGGCCCTGCGCCTGGACCTGCCCCACCGCCTGCGCTTGCTGGTGCTGCCCGGCGCCGCCCCGGCCATCTTCGCTGGCCTGCGCCTGGCGTTGATCTATGCCTGGCTCGGTACCATCGGCGCCGAGTACTTCATGCCCTCGGACGGTGGTATCGCCAGCCTGATGATCGGTGCCCAGCAATTGTTCCGCATGGACCAGGTGATGGCCGCCATGGTCCTGATCGGCCTGGTCGGCGCCCTGCTCGGCCAGCTCGGCCAACGCCTCGAATCGCGCGCCACGCGCTGGAGATCCGCATGAATGCTTTCATAGCCCCGGCCCTGCACGCGGCCAACCAACCCGACGCCACCCAACCGCTGGTCAGCTTCGAAGGGGTCGGCAAGACTTTCAGCGTCGACGGCCAGGCCTTCGAGGCCATCCGCGACTTCAACCTGGCGATCGACGAGGGCGAGTTCATCGCCATCGTCGGTGCGTCGGGGTGCGGCAAGTCCACCCTGCTGCGCCTGCTGGTGGGGCTGGACAGCGACTACAGCGGCTGCATCCGGGTCGACGGCAAGCCGGTCACGGGTATCGGTGGCGAGCGCGGCATCGTGTTCCAGGAGCACCGCCTGTTCCCCTGGCTGACCGTCGAACAGAACATCGCCCTGGGCCTGGTCAACGAACACCTCACCCAGGGTGAACGCGCCCGACGCGTGCATGAATACGTGCAGCTGGTGGGACTAACCGGTTTCGAATCGGCCTACCCGCACCAGTTGTCCGGCGGCATGGCCCAGCGCGTGGCCATCGCCCGCGGCTTGGTGGCCAGCCCACGGATCCTGTTGCTGGACGAGCCGTTCGGCGCACTGGATGCATTGACCCGCCAGCAACTGCAGGACGAATTGCTGGCGATCCGCGAGCGCTCTGGCATCACCACCCTGCTGGTGACCCATGATGCCGAAGAGGCCACCTACCTCGCCGACCGGGTGGTGGTGCTGGAGCCACGCCCCGGGCGGATCAAGTCCGTGGTGCCGATCGACCTGCCGCATCCACGCCAACGTACCGGCGTGGCGCTGCACGGGCTGCGGGAGAAGGTCCTGCATCAGATCACCGGTGGCCAGGCCTGCATAAAGCCTGCGCCCTTGCGCGTGGAAGGGCTGCGCCCGGAGCTCATCGCGCTGTAGCGGTCAGCACCACTGCGCAGCCGGGAAGAATCGCTCGCCCCAGGGGGCTTGCCCCACCTGCTCGGCATGGGCCATGCGCACGAATGGCTGACCAATGCGCAGGTCGGACACCGGCCCCCCCGGCAGGTCGTGGCACCTCGCGAAGCCCTCGCCTCTTGGTGCATCAGGTGCCAAGGCGATACCACCCTTTTCAACCCAGGCCGCGCAAATAGCTCCAGGGGAAGATGCCGCGTTCGTGCCCATCGCTGAACACCAGCTGCAGGCCGTAGCCTTGGGGCACGACACGCACTATCCGAACATCCTGCGCAACCAGAGCGACAGCCCCTTTCAACCTCGCCGCCCGGCACGTCGAACACGGGCAGGCGCCGCGCAGGCGAACATGGCCGAGCAGCTGCGGCCCTTCCGGCCACTGCACCTGCAGCTCGCCGGCCCCCGGCAGATTGCGCACCGCGCTCGGCACGCTCATCGGCCCAGGCCCTGCAACTGCGCCAGTGCGATACGCACCGCCTTGCGCACCTCTGGATCAGCGTCGGCCTGCGCCGCTTGCAACGCCGGCAGGGCCTGCGCCAGTCCCAGTTCGCCAAGGGCCAGGGCAGCCTCCTTGCGCAGGTTGGCGATGGCATGCCCCAGCAGGCCAGCCAATGGTTCCAGCGCCGCCCCATGGCGCAAGCGCCCGAGCGAGCGCGCCGCGCGCAGGCGTACCTGCCAGTAGCCGTCCGTCAGGGCCTCGACCAGGGCCAGGCCCGCGTCGGCCTGGCCCACTTTGCCCAATGTGGTGGCAGCCTCTTCACGTACCTGCCACGCAGGATCGGCCAGCGCGGTGATCAAGCCCGGCAGCACACTGGCATCGCGGGCCAGGCCCAAGGCACCGATAGCGGCACGGCGCACGTCGGTGTCCGGCTCCTCGACGGCGAGTCGCGCCAGGTCGGGCAAGGCGGCGACATGCTTGAGCCACCCGAGGATGCCCACGGCCTCACGGCGCACGGCGGCGTCCGGATCGTGCAACGCCAGCAGCGCAGGCGCGGCAGCCTCCTCCAGACGCAGCTCGCGCAGGGCGCGCAAGGCACTGGCGCGCACGAAGGCATCGGCGTGCATGGCCCATGGCAAGATCAGGTGGCCAACCTCCAGGCTCTTGAGCTCGGCCAGGCTCTGCGCGGCGGCCAGCCGCACGGGTTCGGCGGCGTCAGCCAGAGCGGCGCAAAGCGCCTGGACCGCTTCGCCGTCCTCCCAGGCTTCCAGCAGGCGCGCAGCCTCGGCGCGGACCTCCTCGGCAGGGTCGGCCAGCAGGGCATCGGTCAGCCATGGCAATCCGTCCGGTTCTTCCAGATCGGCCAGGGCGATCAAGGCGATGCGCCGTACGCCGGCATCGGCATCGCCGAGGCGTGGCAGCAATGCCAGGATATCGGGGTTGTCGCTGTGTCGTTCTGTCATGGGGCGATCCTTGGCGCAGGGTTCAGCGCAGCAGGTAGGGAATGTCGACCTTGACCGCGCCGGTCGGGCAATCCTTTTCGCAGGGCATGCAGTACCAGCACTCGTCGAAGGCCATGTAGGCCTTCTGGGTGGCCGGGTTGATCGCCAGCAGGTCCATGGGGCAGACCTCGACGCAGACCGTGCAACCTTTTTCGGCGATGCACTTGTCTTCATCGATGGTGACCGGGGCGCTGCTGCGAAAGAAGATTTCCTGGGGTTGGTGGGCCATTTCACAAATCCTCGGGGCCTGAGGCCCTCTTGATCGAAGGTGTCCACATTCCCTGTAGGAGCGGGTTTACCCGCGAAGGCGTCAGCAGGAGCAACGTCGTCGTCCTGGCGGACGCATGCGCGGGTAAACCCGCTCCTACAGGAATCTGTGGCGCCTAGGCGGCGTTGGTTTTTACCCGTAAGCGGTCGTAGGCGCTCTGTTCCTGGGCATCCAGCGGGATCAGGTACGGCTCGACCGCCTTCTTGAAACTGGTCATTTCGCCGTTCTCACCTTTTTTCAGGTGGCAATGGCAGAACCATTCGCCATCGTTGCGCTCAGGGAAATCGACCCGGTGGTGATAAAGCCCCCAACGGCTCTCTTCACGGAACAGCGACGCCCGCGCCGCCATCTCGGCGCAGTCGCGGATCACCGTGACCTCCATCGCCCGCATCAGTTCGTGGGGGTTGCTGGCTTTCATCTGCGCCAGGTCCCGCTCGATTTCGGCGAAGCGCGCCAGGCCGATCTGCATCTTCTTCGTCACCTTCGGCGGTTGCAGGTAGTCATTGACCATGCGCCGCAGCTTGTACTCGACCTGGGCCGGCGCCAGCCCATGCTCGCGATGCAGCGGCGCGAACACCCGTGCCTGCTCGCGCTCGACCTGCCCGGCATCGACCTCGGCGAACTCGCGCCCGGCCACGTACTGCGCGGCATTCACCCCGGCGAACCAGCCATAGGTGAAGGCGCCGAGCATGTAGTTGTGCGGCACCGCGGCCATGTCGCCTGCGGCGTACAAGCCCTTGACGCTGGTCTCGGCCTTGTCGTTGACCCACACCCCAGAAGCCGAATGCCCGGAGCAGAAGCCGATCTCCGAGATGTGCATCTCCACCATGTGCTGGCGATAGTCGGTGCCGCGCCCGGCGTGGAACTGGCCACGGCTGGGGCGCTCGTTGCCGTGCAGGATCTCTTCGATGTTCTGGATGGTTTCCTCGGCCAGGTGGTCGAGCTTGAGGAACACCGGGCCATTGCCGCCTTCGAGCTCCTGGTGGAACTCCCACATCATCTGCCCGCTCCAGTAGTCGCACTCGATGAAGCGCTCGCCCTTGCTGTTGGCGGTGTAGCCACCGAGCGGGCCGGTGACGTAGGCGCAGGCCGGGCCGTTGTAGTCCTTGATCAATGGGTTGATCTGGAAACACTCCAGGTTCGCCAGCTCGGCGCCGGCGTGGTAGGCCATGGCATAACCGTCACCCGCGTTGGTGGGATTCTCATAGGTGCCCATCAGATAGCCCGACGCCGGCAGGCCAAGGCGCCCGGCCGCGCCGCAGGCGAGGATCACCGCCTTGGCGCGGATCACCCGGAACTCACCCGTGCGGCAGTCAAAGCCGAGCACGCCAGCCGCGGCACCCTGGTCATCGAGCAGCACGCGGGTGCAGACGATGCGGTTGCTGATCTCGACTCGCGCGCGCTTGAGTTGGCGGTAGAGCACCTTCTTGATGTCGTGGCCCTCGGGCATCGGCAGTACGTAGGCCCCCATGTGGTGCACCTTCTTCACCGCGTAGTCGCCGGTCTCGTCTTTCTCGAACTTCACCCCCCAGCGATCGAGCTGCTCGATGGTCTCGAAACTTCGGGTGGCGTAGGCATGCACGGTGGCCTGGTTGACGATGCCGTCATTGGCGACGGTGATTTCCTTGGTGTATTGCTCGGGTGTGGCGTGGCCGGGAACGATGGCGTTGTTCAGGCCATCCATGCCCATGCTGATGGCGCCGCTGCGCTTGACGTTGGCCTTCTCCAGCACCAGCACACGCAGTTGCTTGTCCTGCTCCTTGGCCTTGATCGCGGCCATGGGCCCGGCGGTTCCGCCACCGATGACGACGATGTCGTAGTCCTGAGGCTGGATGTTCATACCTTGGAGCCCCTCTGGCGGTCGATGCGCAGGCGGTACTGGAAGGCGTCGCCACGGTAGTAGAGGTGTTCGAAGTCCAGCGGCGTACCGTCGGCGGCATGGGTCAGGCGCTCGATGCGCATGATCGGCGAGCCCTCCTCCACCTCCAGGGCCTGAGTGAGGTCGCTGTCGGCAAGCACCGCGTCGATGGCCAGGTCCGCGTGGCCGAGGGCGATGCCGCAGTCGTTATCCAGCAGCAGGAAGATGTCACGGGTCACCAGGTCAGCCTTTTCCAGCTTTTCACCGACACTTTTCGGCAGCCAGGTCAGTTCCAGCGACACCGGCTCCCGGTTGATCAGGCGAACGCGGCGAATCTCGGTGACCCATGCACCTTCCTCGACCTGCAACCGCGCCGCCACCAGTGCGCTGGCCGGCACATGGCGGAAGCTGCGCAGGCGGTTGAGCACTTCGTAGCCCATCTGCGTCATCGACTCGCCCAGGCCCTGCAGGGTGCTGACGTTCTGGAACGCCTTGGGCTTGGCGACGAAGGTGCCCTTGCCATGGATCTTGAAGATCAGCCCTTCCTTCTGCAGGTCGCCCAGCGCCTGGCGCACGGTGATGCGGCTGACGTCGAACACCTTGCCCAGTTCGTTTTCCGAAGGCATGCGGCTGTGGGGTGGATAGCTGCCGTCGAGGATGCGCTCGCGCAGCAGCTCCTTGAGCTGGGTGTAGAGCGGTACGGGAGAGAGGGGGAGCAGTTCGGCCATGGTTGTCTTCGCTGTTGGCTGACTTGTTATAACAAGTTGTAACCAGAAGATAGCGGGCATAAGGCAGCGAGAGGAAATATCGATATTGCATATGAATAGACATTTTTGCCGGCCGTACCGGCCATTTCCTTGTAGGAGCGGCTTCAGCCGCGATGCAGGCAGCGCGGCACCTGGCATCCGCTTCGCGGATGATCGCGGCTGAAGCCGCTCCTGCAGAAGGCAATCCACAGGGAAAAACAGCCTCATATCAAGGCGATGGACGCCATCGGCATTGATGGGTATCATGCGGCCCGTTGCACTCGTAGCTCAGCTGGATAGAGTACTGCCCTCCGAAGGCAGGGGTCGTGGGTTCGAATCCCGCCGAGTGCGCCATCTTCTGAAACCCCGGAATGCTTCCGGGGTTTTTTCGTTTCAGGGCACCGGTAGCGTGAAAGCCAACTGCGGGACCACTGTGGCGCTGCTTGTCTGCCTTGGCCTGCATGGCTGCGCGACCTTGCCCTTGCCGCAGCAGCGCAGCCAACAGGCGGACGCGCTGGCCAGCACCGTGAACTTGATGCGCGAGCAGGTGCGCACCGATGCCTTCCTGCTGACCAGTTACGTACGCATCGAACGCCCGGACCTGCCGTTGACGGTTTACATCGAAGGCGACGGCTTGGCTTTCCGCAGCCGCTCGCAACCCTCGGACGACCCTACGCCGCTCAACCCGGTGGGGTTGGCCCTGGCAGCGGCGGACCCGGCCGCCAACGTGCTCTACCTCGCCCGCCCCTGCCAGTTCGCCCACGCCGCCGACAACCCGCGCTGCGCCGTGGCGTACTGGACCGGCAAGCGGTTCGCCGAAGAGGTGGTGCAGGCCATGGACCAGGCGGTCGATCACTATGCCCGGCAAGTGCCCGGGCAACCGCTGCATCTAGTCGGCTACTCCGGCGGTGGCGCCATCGCCGCGCTGCTGGCGGCGCGTCGGGTGGACATCGCCAGCCTGCGCACCGTGGCGGGCAATCTCGATGTCGCCGAATTCAACCGGTTGCACAGGACCACCCCCATGCCCGAGTCGCTCAACCCGATCGACCAGGCGGCCAGGCTGCGCGCGCTGCCACAGATTCACTTCCATGGCACCGCCGACCGCGTCGTGCCTGGTGTGATCGCCGAACGATTCGCCCAGGCTGTGGCCGGCGACTGCACGCACGTCCGCGCGGTTCCCGGGATAGGCCATGGGGGTGACTGGGCGGCGCGCTGGCCAGGCCTGCTCGCCGAACCGGCGCGCTGCGGACGCGAACACTAGCTGGCGAAATTGTGCATGAATGCACGGTGCCACCTCTCCCAAGGGGGCGTGCATTGGTGTTAGCGTGGGCATCTTCCCGTTTGCGTAAACGGGCACCACCCACCCTTGCAAAGGAATGCGCACACCCATGCCATTTTCCAAGCTTTCCGCCGCTTCCGTGATGCTGGCCAGCCTGGCGATGTTCTCGATCCCGGCCCACGCCAACCTCTCCCAGCAACAGTCCGCCGCCATCATCAAAGCCTACGACGGCAGCAACCCGGCCGACTTCAAGCAGTTCCTCGGCAAACTGGCCGGCAGCGACCTGGCCAAGGCCGACAAGCTCGGCGACACCCTCAAACTGTACCTGGCCGGCAAGCCGCTGAGCACTGAGCAGCAGGACGAGATCAACCGCCTGCTGGGCCTGTATACCCGGATCAAGTACGGCGAGGCCGCCAAGCAGACCCTGCGCGAACTGGTGGAGATCCCGACGGTACGCAAAGAGGGTGTTGAGCAGCACGAGAACCCGGAATTCCTCAAGATCGCCGACAAGATCAAGGCCCTGGCCGAGGGCTTCGGCCTGCAGTTCCGCAACGTCGACAACCGTGTCTACGAAATCACCCTCGGCGAAGGCAAGGAAGTGATCGGCATCCATGCCCACGCCGACGTGGTGCCGGTAACCCCGGAAAACTGGAAGCTCAAGGACGGCACCCAACTCGACCCGTTCAAGGTCACCCTGGTGGGCGACCGCATGTACGGCCGTGGCACCGAGGACGACAAGAACGGCATCGTCGTCGCGCTCTACGCGTTGAAAGTGGCCAAGGACGAGAAACTGCCCCTGGCCCGCCAGTTCAAGCTGCTGGTGGACACCACCGAGGAAACCACCGGCGACGCGATCCCCTACTACTTCGCGCGCAACGCCACCCCCGACTACAACCTGGCGCTGGACGGCGGCTACCCGGTGGTGATCGCCGAGAAAGGCTACGGCACCGTCATGGCCACCTTCACCAAGCGCGCCGGTACCGGTAAAGGCGCCGAGGTGGTGAAGCTGACCGGCGGCCTGGCCACCAACCAGATCCCCGGCAGCTCGGTGGCGACGCTGATCAGCGACAAACCCGCGGACCTGGCCAAGGCGCTGGAGAAAGCTGGCGCCGAGTACGTCAAGCAACACAGCGGCGACTTCAGCATCGACGCCAAGGCCGACGGCAAGCAGGTACTGCTGACCGTGACCGGTGTGTCGGCCCACTCCTCCGAGCCTGAGTCCGGGGTCAACCCGGTGGCACGCATGCTCGACTTCCTCAACGGCGTGCAGAAGCAGGTGCCGCTCAAGCACAACCACATCACCGACGCTGCCCGCTACGCCGCCGACAACTGGGGCCTGGACTACCTGGGCAACAAGCTCGGCGTGGGTTTCAAGGACGATTTCATGGGCCCGCTGACCACCTCGCTGACTTTCGTCGGCCTGGATGACAAGGCGCTGAAGCTGGCGGTGAACCTGCGCATTCCCAAGGGCAAGTCGCTCGAGACTCTCAAGTCGGAGATCTCCGGCAAACTCGGTGAGTGGGCGCGTACCAGCCACACCTCGGTGGCCTTCGACTACACCCTCGACGAACCAATGTACCGCAACCCCGAAGGCGAGTGGGTCAAGGCCCTGCTGGCCGTGGCCAGCGAGAACCTGGGCATGAAGCACGAGTTCGGTACCTCCGCCGGCGCCACCTCGGTGCACGACCTGCCCAACGGCGTGCAGTTCGGCCTGGCCATGCCGGATGTGAAGTACACCGGCCACAACGACAACGAGTTCAAGACCGTGGAGCAGTTCATGCTCGACTTGCAGATCGTCAGCGAGATGGTGGCGCGGATCGGGCAGATGCCGAAACTCTGAGGCACGCTTGTAAAGACGGGAGGCGCCTGCGGGCGCCTTTCTCGTTTACGTGTGGATTTTCTGGCGCCACTGTTTCGCCACCCATGAAATGTTTGGTAACCTTCGCGCCGGCCACCCGTTCGGGTGACACGTTATGCGAACAGGGACGCGTTCGACGAACGCTACAAAAGGAATTGCGATGGCGATGGTCTATTGCCGCGGCTGTGCCAGACAGCTGCACGAAACGGCACCCACCTGCCCACAATGCGGTGCTCCACAGCACGCAATCTCCCCCACGAACCCGGTCAGCGGCGAATCGCCGTGGATGGGCATCGTCTCCCTGATTCTCGGCATCCTCTGTGTACTGACGCTGTTCGATGACGCTGACTGGGATGGTGAAACCCTCCTTGGGATGGTCATGCTTTCAATGGCGGGCCTGGTCCTGGGCATCGTCAGCATCAGCCAGAAGAAGCCCGGTAACGGCATGGCCATCGCCGGCGTGGTCATGGCAGTCATTTCACTGCTGTGCTTCATCGGTCTATCTGCTAGCTAATCAAAACGTGAGGGAAAACAAATGAGCATGGTGTTCTGCCGCGGCTGCGCCAAACAGATCCATCAATCGGCCCTGAGCTGCCCGGGCTGCGGCGCACCCCAGGCCGCCACTGCCGGCAACGGCACAATCGCGGGTGCCACTGCCGTGAGCAGTGGCAATGCCTACCTCGAAGTGATGAAGAAGTACGCCGTATTCAAGGGCCGTGCGCGCCGCAAGGAATACTGGATGTTCGTGCTCTTCAACCTGCTGATCACGATCGCTATCGGTTTCGTCGACAACGCTATCGGCACCAAACCGCTGCTGGGCCTGGTGTACAACCTGGCGATCATGATCCCGAGCATCGCCGTTGCTGTTCGTCGTGTGCACGACAATGACCACAGCGGCTGGTGGTTGCTGGTACCTATCGTCGGCTTGGTGTTCCTGATCAAGGACGGCACCCCAGGCAACAACCGCTTCGGCCCGAGCCCCAAAGGCCTGGTGTAAGCGCAGCCTGTGCGTGAATGGAAAGGCGGCCTTCGGGCCGCCTTTTTTCATGCGGCCCACACATGACGTTTTTCAATCGCCTCCATGCCGTTTCCTGCATTGCCGTGCAGAGCGCCGTGCCGGATGCTTTATTTACTCCGACACATCGCCGTCCCACCCACTGAGGCCCGTATGAAGAACGTCGAACAGATCCTGAAAAACAAGTCGCAACCTCAGACCGTCTATACCATCGCGCCTGATGATTCGGTGCTCGATGCCTTGAAGCTGCTGGCGGAGAAAAACATCGGCGCCCTGCCGGTGGTGGAGAACGGCCAGGTGGTCGGGATCGTCAGCGAACGCGACTACGCTCGCAAGCTGGTGCTCAAGGGCCGCTCTTCACCGTTCACGACCGTACGCGAAATCATGAGTTCGCCGGTGGTCACCGTCGACCCCAAGCAAAACCTCGAGTACTGCATGAACCTGATGACCAACCGCCACCTGCGTCACCTGCCGGTAGTGGATAACGGCCAACTGCTCGGGCTGCTGTCGATCGGCGACCTGGTGAAAGAGACCATCGCCGAGCAGGCCAACCTCATCCTCCAGCTGGAGCAGTACATTCGCGGCGATTAACCCTCAGTGGTAGGCGCGCTCCAGCTCGTCCAGCTGATGGTCGAAGCTGCGCAGCCGCGCCGACCAGGTGTACACCAGCACTTCCAGGTCACGATTGAGCACCGCGGTGTTGCCACCCTCGCGCACTGGTGCATCGCACAGGTCCAGCTGGTAGCGCTCGCGCGCCATCGCGGTGGCCACGCTAGACAGATCACGGGCATTGGCCAGCCAGTGATGGTGGTGATCATGCACTTCCCGGTCGAGCTCCCGGCACTGGCGCTTGAGGGCATCCAGGCTTTGCTCCAGGGGCGTGCCCTTGAGCTCGCCCATGACCTCTTCGAACGTCCGCCCGGAATGCCAGTAACTACCCCAGAAATATCGGTCGAACACCGTCTCGACCCGGCGCAGGGCAACCTTGGTGTTCCAGATGGTCAGCAGCGTTCGCCCCTGAGCCACTTCGCGACGGTTCAGGTGCAACTGCTGCCAGGCGATCCATGCCAGCCCGCACAACGACACCGCCGCGGTGACGGCGGCGGCGGCATACAGAAATTGCACGGCCTGGTTCATCTGCTGGGTGTGCCGGATACCGTAGAAGTAGCCGGCGGTCAGGGTGCCCAGGATCGTCACGGAGCACCAGAAACCCGGTGCGTAGGGATCTTTCATCGCGCCATCCCCTGTTGTTTTTCCTGAGCATAGCAACGGCCCGATCACCCATCAGGTGCCGCTCGGCGCTTTATTTTCGTGGGCGACGCAAGGCTTCGTTGAGCTGATCGAACAGCTCCGCCCAATCGGCATCGTCATCAATGCTTTGCCTCAGAAACGCCCGCTGGCCATCGGTCCAGAAAGGCGCATCCACCAGTTTCACATCGCCCTTGAGCGGCGAATGGCTGGTGATGAACTGGTCGATGCCCAGCGGATCGTCCGGCAGCCCCAGCTGCTTGAACAGTTCGGAAAACTTGTGGATCGGCGCTTCCATGGTTCACTCCTTCGGCCGGGCCGGTCGTCCACGACGCCAGCCCGGCGGTGGTTGCGAGCATCAGCTCAATTCGCGCACTTCGGCGTGCGGCACCAGTTTCAAGTATTGCTCCATGCTCATGTGGATCAGATGATCGTGGTCACCCGCCTCGAGATAGACATCACCCTGGCGGGTCAGCGTGCGATCGAGCAGCATCGGGATGTTGTAGGCATCCCCAAGCGCCGGGATCGCGCCACGCTCGCAATCGCCGAACAGGCTGGGCAACGCGCTCTCGCGGGTCAGCTGCCAGGCGCCGGTCATGCGCACCTCGGTCATGTCCAGGTGCCGGTTGGCCGGCAGCACGGCCATGATGTAGTTGCCATGGCGGTCGTCGAGCATCACCGACTTGGCGACCCGCTCGGCGGGCACGCCGGCCGTGCGCGCCGACTCCAGGCTGGTGGCCGAATGTGGATGGGGAACGATGTCGTAGTCGCAGTTGGCCTGGTCCAGGCGCTGCTGAAGGGTCTTGGCCATTCGCATGATGCACCTCCGGTTTAGCCCCCACCCTCAAGTTTAGGCCGTGGTCGGTCGGGCACGACTAAACTTCAGGAACAGGTCCGCACGAGGTGACGACAGGTGATCGCTCACTGCTGGCGCGTGTTGCTGCTGTCACTGTTGCTTGGCCTCGCCCCAGGCGGCCAGGCCGCGCCGGGCACGGATGTCTGGCTGCTGAGCGTTGACGACGCCATCGGCCCGGCCAGCGCCGACTACCTGCTGCGCGGCCTTGAACAAGCACAGGCGCAGGGTACGCAACTGGTGGTGGTCCGTCTGGACACCCCCGGCGGCCTGGACAGCGCCATGCGCCAGATCATCAAGGCCATCCTCGCCAGCCCCGTGCCGGTGGTCACCTTCGTCGCTCCCGGCGGCGCCCGGGCGGCCAGCGCCGGCACCTACATCCTCTATGCCAGCCATGTGGCGGCAATGGCACCTGGTACCAACCTGGGCGCGGCGACACCGGTGCAGATCGGCGCGCCCGGCATGGGCGACAAACCGCCCGCCAACAAGGAGGACGACACCCTTGCCCGCAAGCAGGTCAACGATGCCGCCGCCTATATCCGGGGCTTGGCCGAGTTGCGCGGGCGCAACGCCGACTGGGCGGAAAAGGCGGTGCGCGAGGCCGTGAGTCTTTCGGCCAGCGAAGCCCTGCGCCTGAAGGTGATCGACCTGGTCGCCAGCGACCTGCCTGAACTGCTGCGCCAGCTCGATGGCCGCACCGTGCAGGTCGCCGGCCAGCCCGTGCAACTGCGCACCGCCGACGCTGCCGTGGTGGAGCACCTGCCCGACTGGCGCACACGCCTGCTGGCAGTGATCACCAACCCCAGCGTGGCGCTGATCCTGATCATGATCGGCGTGTACGGCTTGTTGTTCGAGTTCATGAACCCTGGCACCGGCGCGGGAGGCGTGGTCGGCGGCATCAGTCTGTTGCTGGCGTTGTACGCCCTGCAACTGTTGCCGGTCAGCCATGCCGGCGTGGCGCTGATCCTGTTGGGGATCGCTTTCATGATTGCCGAAGCTTTCCTGCCCAGCTTCGGCGTGATCGGCTTCGGCGGCATCGTCGCCTTCGTGGTTGGCGCACTGATCCTGATGGACACCGATGCCCCCGGCTTCGGCATTCCCCTGGCGCTGATCATCAGCCTCGCCGTGGTCTCGGCACTGCTGCTCGGTGGCGTGCTGGGCATGGCGCTCAGGGCGCGGCGGCGGGCGCTGGTCAGCGGCGACGCCGGGCTGGTGGGCAGCCTGGTCACCGTGACCGTGGTACACCAGGACAACCCGTTCCTCGGCTCGGTACAGGCCCAGGGCGAACAGTGGCAGGCGCAGTGCGCGACCCCCTTGCAACCCGGCCAGCACGTCAGGGTCATCGCCCGTAACGGCTTGACGCTCGAGGTCAGCGCCACCGCGCCCACGGCGCAAGGAGAGTGAAGATGTTCATGCAGTTCGGTTTCGGCACCCTGCTGGTGCTGCTGGCCCTGTTGCTGCTGTCGGCCTTGCGCATCCTGCGCGAGTACGAGCGCGGGGTGGTGTTCCAGCTCGGGCGCTTCTGGCAGGTCAAGGGCCCGGGGTTGATCATCCTGATCCCGGGGATCCAGCAGATGGTGCGGGTTGACCTGCGCACCGTGGTACTCGACGTGCCGCCCCAGGACGTGATCACCCGCGACAACGTCTCGGTGAAGGTCAACGCCGTGGTGTACTTCCGCGTGCTCGACCCGCAGAAGGCGATCATCCAGGTCGAGGATTTTCTCAGCGCCACCAGCCAGCTGGCCCAGACCACCCTGCGCGCGGTGCTTGGCAAGCACGAGCTCGACGAGCTGCTGGCCGAGCGCGAGCAGCTCAACGCCGACATCCGCGCCGTGCTCGACGCACAGACCGACGCCTGGGGCATCAAGGTGGCCAATGTCGAGATCAAGCACGTCGACCTCAACGAGTCGATGGTCCGCGCCATCGCCCGCCAGGCCGAGGCCGAGCGCGAACGGCGGGCCAAGGTGATCCATGCCGAAGGCGAGCTGCAGGCATCGGAAAAACTGATGCAGGCGGCGCAGATGCTGGGCAAGGAGCCTGGGGCGATGCAACTGCGCTACATGCAGACGCTGGGTGCGATTGCCGGGGACAAGAGCTCGACCATCGTCTTTCCGTTGCCGGTGGATCTGCTCAAGGGGTTGATGGATAAGCAGAAATAGCGGTGCGGCATTCGCGGGCTTGCCCGCGAATGGACCGGCACAATCAATCAGATCGGCGCCCGGCGCAGGGTAGCGAGGAACGTCGCCGCGCCGATGAACAGCCCGGCAAAGGTGCGGTTCAGGCGCTTCTGCTGTTTAGGGGTGCGCAACAGGCGCAGCACCCGCGACGCCAGCCCGGTGTAGCCCGCCATCACCAGCATGTCGACGCTGATCATGGTCACGGTGATCGCCACATACTGTGGCAGCAGCGCTTCATGGGGGTTGATGAACTGCGGCAGCACCGCGAGCATGAACACCAGCGCCTTGGGGTTGCTGACGTTGACCAGGAAACCTCGGAACACCAGGCTCAGCGGCTTGCCGATCGGACGCACGCCGGACTCGTCGCTCATGTCCATCGGCAAGGCTTTCCATTGCTTGTAGGCGAGGTAGACCAGGTAGACGACACCGAACCACTTGATGATCTGGAAGGCGGTGGCCGAAGCGGCGAGGATGGCGCCAACACCGGCGGCGATGATGGCAATCTGCACGATCAGGCCCAGTTGCAGGCCCAGGGCATTCCAGTAGCCACGCCAGAAGCCATACTGCAGGCCACTGGACATCGAGGCAATCGCCCCGGCGCCCGGCGACAGGCTGATCACCCAGCACGCGGCAAAGAAGGCCAACCACGTTTCCATCGACATCGCACACCTCGCTCGAACATTTATTGCAAAACGTTAAGCTACGGTGCTGGCGAAAAAATAACCAGTGGTTTTTGCAGTGTCGGTGAGGGCCTCTTCGCGGGTAAACCCGCTCCCACTCCGACCGTGCCAACCTTGTGCGTTCCTTGTAGGAGCGGCGTTAATCGGCCCCGATGGCCGGGTCCTTGCCTGGAGCAGGCACTTCAGCCCCCCGCCAACGCCGAACCGCCTTCTGGAAGAACTGGCTGTTGGGCACCTGTACCAGCGCCCCACCCGCCTCGGGCGTCTCCATCAGCGTTGTGTACAGCAGGTTGATGGCGATCACCCGGCCTTTGACCCCTGGTTTGTCGAGGGTATCGACCAGCTCGACCACATCACCGATGCGAAACGGCCCGACGGTGAAGATCAGCACCGCGCACAGCAGATTGGACAGCACGCTCCAGATGGCGAAGAAGGCCACCGCCGCCACCGCGACGAAACCGGAGAGCGCCGTCCACAATACCGTGGCCGACACCCCCATGCGCTCCAGCACGAACAGCAGCGCGCTGCCCATGATCAGCCAGCGCAGGGCGCCACGCACCGGCACCATCAACTCGTGCGGCAGCGGATAACGCTCGCCCAGGCTCCTCAGCCCACGGGCAACCATGCGCTGCAGGATGAACGCGGCGATCAGGATCAGCAGGATCTGCAGCCCCAACCAGAACGTGTCCATCCATTGCCCTGGCAGCAGCGAACGCAGTTGCTCCATCAGCCCAGCGCCTCGAGCTCGGCCTGCATGCTTTCCAGCGTTTCCAGGGCTTCCATCCAGGCCTCTTCAAGCTCGCCTTCGCGCTGCTTGAACTTGGTCTGGCGGGCCAGCAGGTCGCGCAGTTCATCCTTGCGCGAGGCCTCGTACACGCCACCATCGCCCAGGGCCGCTTCGATCTCGGCCAGTGCCTTGTGGACCTGGTTGAGTTCGGTTTCCAGCTTGTCGGCCGCCTTCTTGTGCGGCGCCAACTGCTGGCGCAAGGCCGCGGCGGCCTGGCGCTGAGCCTTCTTGTCGGTCTTGTCAGGGTTGACTGGCGTGCTGCTGGCCGGCGCGTTGCGCTGACGGTACTCGACCAGCCAGCGGCTGTAATCGTCCAGGTCGCCGTCGAAGGTGTCGACCTTGCCATCGGCCACCAGCAGGAAGTCGTTGGTGGTGCTCTTGAGCAGGTGACGGTCGTGGGATACCACCACCACGGCGCCGGCGAACTCTTGCAGGGCCATGGTCAGCGCCAGGCGCATCTCCAGGTCCAGGTGGTTGGTCGGTTCGTCGAGCAGCAACAGGTTTGGCCGCTCCCAGGCGATCAACGCCAGGGCCAGGCGGGCCTTCTCGCCACCGGAGAAATTGACCACCGGCTCGTCGACGCGGTTGCCGTGGAAGTCGAAACCACCGAGGAAGTCGCGCAGGGTCTGCTCACGCTCGCCGGGGGCGATGCGCTGCAGGTGCAGCAACGGGCTGGCCTTGTCGTCCAGCGAGTCGAGCTGGTGCTGGGCGAAGTAGCCGACGGCAAGGTTCTCACCCCGCACCAGGCGGCCGGACAACGGCTGCAGCTCACCGGCCAGGTTCTTGATCAGGGTCGACTTGCCCGCGCCGTTGGGGCCGAGCAGGCCGATGCGCGCACCCGGCGCCAGCTGCAGCTTGACCTTCTCGAGGATGGCTTTGTCGCCATAGCCCAGACGGCCTTCGGAGAGGTCGAGCAAGGGGCTGGAGATCTTCTCCGACTCGCGGAAGACGAAGTCGAACGGCGAGTCGACGTGGGCCGCCGACAGCTCCTCCATGCGCTCCAGGGCCTTGATCCGGCTCTGCGCCTGGCGGGCCTTGGTGGCCTGGGCCTTGAAGCGGGCGATGTACTTTTCCATGTGCGCGCGCTGCGCCTGCTGCTTCTCGTAGGCCTGCTGCTGTTGCGCCAGGCGTTCGGCGCGGGTGCGCTCGAAGGCGCTGTAGCCGCCCTTGTAGAGATTGAGCTTGCGCTGCTCGACATGCAGCACATGGTCGACCACGGCATCGAGGAAATCGCGGTCGTGGGAGATCAGCAGCAGCGTGCCCGGGTAGCCCTTGAGCCAGTCCTCGAGCCAGAGGATGGCGTCGAGGTCCAGGTGGTTGGTGGGCTCGTCGAGCAGCAGCAGGTCGGACGGGCACATCAGTGCCTGGGCCAGGTTCAGGCGCATCCGCCAGCCACCGGAGAAGTCGCCGACGCGGCGGTCCATCTGCTCGTTGGTGAACCCAAGCCCGGCCAGCAGCTTGCGCGCGCGGGCATCGGCGGTGTAGCCGTCGGCGCTGTCCAGCTCACTGTGCAGGCGTGCCAGGGCGGTGCCGTCATGGGCCTGCTCGGCGGCGGCCAGGTCGGCCTGGACCTTGCGCAGGCGGGCGTCGCCATCAAGCACATAGTCCACGGCGATACGGTCGAGGGTGTCGACCTCCTGGCGCATGTGGGCGATGCGCCAGTCGCCGGGCAGCAGGCAGTCGCCGGCATCGGGCGACAGCTCACCGCGCAGCAGCGCGAACAGGCTGGATTTGCCGGCGCCGTTGGCACCGATCAGGCCGGCCTTGTGACCGGTGTGCAGGGTCATCTCGGCGCCTTCTAGCAGGCGCTGTGGACCACGCTGTAAAGTGAGGTTCGATAGTCTGATCATGATGGTCGCGGAGTCTACCAGCTTCCCCGATCACTGGCGCGAGTGAAACCATGCACACCGACCTGTGGAACCATGCCTTGGCCCTGTACGCACGGCCAGGTGTCGAAGGCGCCTGCCTGGCCCTCCAGGCGCTGGGCGGCGACGTCTGCCTGCTGCTCTGCGGCACCTGGCTGCAGGCACGCCAGGTAGCACCGAATGAATTACGAATACAGGCCCTTCAAGCATTGGCCTGCCCCTGGCAGCGGGACGTGGTCACCCCACTGCGCACGCTGCGCCAGCAGTGGCGCGAGCAGGCGTTGGCCGACCCGAACTTGAGCGGGCTGCGTGAGCAAGTGAAGAACCTGGAGCTTCAGGCTGAACGCACGCTGCTTGAGCGCCTGGAAACATTGGCCCGCGAGTGGCCCGCCGAACAGAACGAGACGGAAGATTGGCTGGCCCGGCTGGCACCGGACCAGGCCCGGGGTCACGACGCGCTGCATACGCTGCGCGCCGTGGCCCGGAGGCGTCAGGAGGCCGAGGAAGGCGACTGAGCCGGGGTGCTGGCCGCTGCGGGGGCTGGCGCTGCCGGGCTGGCCACCGGAGCCGGCGTGGTGCTGGCGGCTGGCGTGGCTGGAGCCTTGACGGTGGCGGGCTTGGCCGGGGCTTTTGCGGCAGCAGGTTTAGCGGCTGGCTTGGCTACGGGTTTCGCAGCGGCGGGCTTGGCCGGGGCTTTTGCGGCGGCAGGTTTGGCGGCAGGCTTGGCTGCAGGTTTCGCAGCGGCGGTCTTGGCCGGGGCCTTCGCAGCGACAGCTTTGGCGGCTGGCTTGGCTGCAGGTTTCGCAGCGGCGGGCTTGGCCGGGGCCTTCGCAGCGACAGCTTTGGCGGCTGGCTTGGCTGCAGGTTTCGCAGCGGCGGTCTTGGCCGGGGCCTTCGCAGCGACAGCTTTGGCGGCGGGCTTGGCTGCAGGTTTCGCAGCGGCGGTCTTGGCCGGAGCCTTAGCAGCGACAGGTTTAGCGGCGGGCTTGGCTGCAGGTTTCGCAGCGGCGGCCTTGGCCGGAGCCTTCGCGGCAGCGGGTTTGGCGGCAGGCTTGGCTGCAGGTTTCGCAGTGGCGGTCTTGGCCGGGGTCTTTGTTGCAGCTGGCTTGGCGGCCGGCTTTGCAGCGGCTTTCGGTGCTTCGGAGCGCAAGTGCAGCGCCTTGGCCGCGGCCTCGCGTACCTTGCCCACGCCCTGGGCCAACTTCAGGCTTTCCTGGGCGTCACGCTTGAGTTGCTGGATATAAGTACGGGTCTGAGCCTGGCGGTCCTTGAGCGCATCGAGCAGGGCTTCAAGTTCACCGGCGGCTTTCTGCGCCTTGCCTTGTGCCTTGGCTTTGCCAGCCTTGGCCGCGTCCTGCAACTTCAGGCGCGCGTTGTGCAGTTTCTCCTGCGCCTTGCCACGTTGTTTTTCCAACTTGGCCAACAGCTTCTCGGCATCCGCCAATGCTTGGGAGCAGGCATCTTCCAAATGTTCGAGCAGGCTGCCCGAAAGTTGCTGGAGCAGGTGCAACGGCGTACTGACTGCTTTCTTTTTGGCCGACATGGATTACCTCCTGGCTGACGAGAGTGCGACTCATACTATGCTTCTGCTGCTACTGCCGCTAGGGCATGTTGACAGTATCAGTAGCGCCGCGTTGCATGCCTGGGCAAAGTTGTTGTCTTGCAGCTGGAAGCAAGTGTAGTTGCCTGTTAATTCCTTGCCGACAATTGCACATCTTTGTTCGACAACGCTGGCATACTTCGCGCTCTTTGCAGCAGGAGTCGACGATGCCTCGTTACCTGATTCTCGGCCTGTGCCTGGTGGCCCCACTGGCGCTGGCCAACCCCGAGTCCCCACCCGGCAACGACAGCGACCTGGCCTACAGCCTCGGCGCCAGCCTGGGTGAGCGCCTGCGCCAGGAAGTGCCTGGCCTGCAACTCGATGCCCTGGTCGAAGGCCTGCGCCAGGCCTATCAGGGCCAGCCGCCACGGATCGCCAAGTCACAGATGGAGGCGATCCTGCAAAAGCATGAAGAGCAGGCCAATGCCGCCGCCGAACAGGCGCGGGTGGACACCCTGCTGAGCGCGGAAAAGCGCTTCATGGCCGCCGAGCGCGCACGCGCCGGCGTCCATGAGTTGCCGGAGGGCATCCTCTACAGCGAACTGGCCAGCGGCAACGGCGCGCAGCCCAAGGCCACCGGCAGCGTGCAGGTGCGTTATGTGGGGAAACTGCCTGACGGCTCGGTGTTCGACCAGAGCCAGCAACCGCAATGGTTCAAGCTGGACTCGGTAATCGAAGGCTGGCAGGTGGCGCTGCCCAGGATGAAGGCGGGGTCGAAATGGCGGCTGGTGATACCGTCGGCGCAAGCTTATGGCGCCGACGGCGCGGGCGACCTGATCGCGCCCTACACCCCGTTGGTGTTCGAGATCGAACTGCTGGCGGTGGCCGACTGAGTCAAGCCTGCACCGCGTCCTCTTCCTTGTGCGCGGTGTGCAGCACTTCGATGAGGCAGTCCTCCAGCTCGAAGCGTTCGCGCAACAGGCCGCCCAGCTTGCCCAGCTTGTCCGCAAAGCGCTCGGGGTCAGTGCACTCGCCCTTCTCGCAATGGTCATTGAAGGCCAGCGCGATCTGGGTGCTGTCATCGATACGGGGGTTGATCTGCGTGGCCAGTTCCAGGGCCTTGGTATCGCCAAAGGCCTTGGCTTCGCTGACCAACTGCTCGCTGACTTCGAAGTGCCATGCCGAGACATAATCGACCAGTAGCGCGCAGAAATCGCGGTTCTTGTCCTTGTCGGCAAAGGCCGGTTTGGCATCGCGCAGTGTGCGGAAGGCTTGCACCAGCTCCTGGCGCTCCTCCAGCCAACGATCGATCAGCTTGTGAACACCGCCCCAGCGTTCCTGGGCGTTCTGGCAACTATCGAGCATGGCGATCTCTTCCCTTCTGGATAGATGCCGCTGCACCTCGCGACACAACACCGTGGCACAAAGGTGACATCAGCAGGACGGCATCGAACAGGTGTGTTTTGGGTATGCGTGCTGCGAGATTATTCCCGCGCGACCTGCCCTTCAAGGTACGCAGTGGACAAAGTTCATACAAGCGTTTAATCCCGTTCCCACCTGCCGCTGGTCGAGCAATGCCCAGGGCATTGCTCTGGATCAAGCCATCGCGCGTTTGCGGAAACGATACGCCACCAGCCAGGACAGGGGCATCGCGGCCAGCAGCAAGAACGCCAGCAAGCTCCATTCGGGCAAGGTCAGGTCGAGGAAACTCCAGCTGATGGAGACACAATCCGGGCTGCCCAGCAGGAACATCTGCAGGATTTCGTCCAGCGGGCGCTGCAGGATCTGCTCGACCGGCAGGTGACACCCGTCGACCACCTGAGGGTCGCCCTGCAACCAGACATGCCGGCCTGCCAGCAGCGCGCCGCCGAACGCGCTCGCCAGCGCCAAACCTGCATAGGCACGTCGCCCTCGAGCAGCGGGTGAATGCACGAGCGCGGCCAGGCATACCAGCGCGTACCCCCCCAGCATCAGGCGCTGGCTGAAACACAGCGCGCAAGGCACAAGGCCGACGACCGACTCCAGGTGGAACGACGCCACCAGCACAGCCATCGAGGCCAGCAGGGCGGGAAGGAAAAAGCTGCGCAGGCAGGCCAGCGACATGGGTGATGAATGTCCGCGATGTGGGGAAAGTGGTTGGAAACGGTAGAGGAAAGGAGCGCTTTGTATCAAGGCGCTACGGCGCGGACAAGTCGCTGATTGGCAAGGAAACGCTTCTAATGCAAGTAGGAACATTCCTATGGAGCAAGAGGATTTTTCGACGCGGCGCTGTAAGGCAGGCTCCAACCCGCGCTGGAGCCTGTGGATAAGTACTTCGCTATTGCCGGGCCGCGCCTTTCCAGCCCCCGCCCAAGGCCAGGAACACGCCTATCTGCCCCATCGCCACCTGGCTGTTCGCCGCCGCCAACTGTGCCCGCACATCGGTGTAGGTG
This sequence comes from Pseudomonas entomophila, assembly GCF_018417595.1. Taxonomy (NCBI): domain Bacteria; kingdom Pseudomonadati; phylum Pseudomonadota; class Gammaproteobacteria; order Pseudomonadales; family Pseudomonadaceae; genus Pseudomonas; species Pseudomonas entomophila. The sequence continues at coordinate 182,556 of NZ_CP070982.1, read as the reverse complement.
CGGGTTGCCTGCAAGTCGGCGAGGAACGACTCACGCCCTACCTGGTAACGCAGGTGCGTCTGGTCCGCCGATTCCCTGGCCGAGCGCTCGGCGTCGGCCAGGGCATCGCGGCGGTCGAGCAAGGCGCTGTACTGGGCCAGGCGGGTCTGGGTTTCGCGAATGGCATTGAGTACCACGCCGTCGAAGTGCGCCAATGCCGCCTGGGTGGAAGCCTCTGCCTCGCGAATGCGCGCGCGGGTGCCGTTGGTGGGGATGTTCCAGCTGATCTGCGGGCCGAAGCCCCAACGGTTGGTCGAAGGCTCGCCGAGGTTCTTCAGCAGGCCGATGGTACCCACCTGGGCACCGATGCTGATGTCCGGGTACAACGCGCCTGTGGCCACGCCGATGTAGGCGGTCGCCGCCGCCAGCTGGCGCTCGGCCTGACGCACGTCGGGGCGGCGCTTGAGCAGCGCGGCGCCATCACCCACCGGGATCAGTTGCGCCAGCTGCGGCAGCTCGGCGCAATCGGCGGTGCCCGCAGGCAGTTGCTCGACAGGTTTGGCCAGCAATGCAGCCAATGTGTACAGGCCGGCCTCACGCTCGGCCTTGAAACGCGGCAGCTCGGCACGCAGCGACTTGAACTGCGTCTGCGAACGGGTGACCTGGGTCTCGTCGCCGCGGCCGGCATCACGCAGGCGCCGAGTCAGTTGCACGCTCTGCTCCTGCAGGTCCAGCGACTCGCGGGCGATGTGGTATTCCTCGTTGGCCGAGCACACCTGGGTGTAAGCCTTGACCACATCGGCCACCAGGGTGATGCGCGCGGTGTCGGCAGCCGCCTGTACCGCGTCGGCGTTGGCCTTCGCAGCCTCGGTGCCGCGCTTGAAGGTGCCCCACAGGTCGAACTGGTAGCTGGCGCTGATGATCGCCTCGCCGATGTTGGCCACCGGCACCTTCTCCGGCAGCAGGAAGGCTTCGCCGGACTCCTGCAGGCGCTGGGCGCCCGCCTTGATACCGCCGTTGAAGCCGCCCTGGGATTCGGCCACTTCGACCTGGGCACGGGCCTTGGCGATATTGGCGGCGGCCACGCGCAGTTCGGTGTTGGCGCTCAGTGCCTGACGCACCAACGCGTCGAGTCGTGGATCCTGGTAGAGCTGCCACCAGTCCTCGGCCACCGGTGCCGACACCACGCTGTCGGCGTCCTGGCGCAGCGGGCCGTTGAGGTCGGCGCGTTGCACGGCAGCGTCCTTGGGCACCTCGTAGTTCGGGCCGACCATCATGCAGGCGCCCAAGGACAGGCTGAGCCCGGCCAGGATCAGGTGTTTCATGGGCGCTTGTCCTCGATGATCGACACCGTGGCGGTGCGTCCGGCAATCATGCGGAAGTCTTCCGGCACTTCGTCGAAGGCAATGCGCACCGGGATCCGCTGGGCCAGGCGTACCCAGCTGAACGCTGGGTTGACGTTGGGCAGCAGGTTGGCGCCGCTGCTGCGGTCGCGGTCCTCGATGCCGGCGGCCAGGCTCTGCACGCGGCCGCGCAGGCGGGTGTTGTCACCCATCACGCGGATCTCCACGGCGTCGCCGATGTGGATGCCACCCAGCTTGGTTTCTTCGAAGTAGCCATCGACGTGGTAGGAAGCGCTGTCGACCACCGACAGCACCGGGTGCCCGGCGCTGACGAACTCGTGGGCGCGCGGGGCGCGGTCGTTGAGGTAGCCGTCCACAGGGCTGCGCACCACCGAGCGGTCGAGGTTGAGCTGGGCGACATCGACTTGTACCTGGGCTTCGTTGACCGCCGAGCGCGCGCGGGCCTCGCGGGACTGGCTCTCTTCCAGTTGCTCGGCTGCCACCAGGTTGCCCAGCTTGCGGTTGCGCTGGGCCTCGCGCGAAGCCTGGGCCAGGGTTTCCTGGCGCTCGGCGAGGGTCGCCTTGGCCTGGCGCAGGGCCAGGGTGAAGCGGTCCTGGTCGATGGTGAACAGCACGTCGCCGCGCTTGACGGTCTGGTTGTCGCGCACCTCGACCTTCTGGAGCAGCCCGGAGACATCCGGGGCGATCTGGATCACGTCGGCGCGGATATGCCCGTCGCGGGTCCACGGCGCGAACATGTAGTACACGACCATCTGCCACACGAGCACGGCGGCGAAAGTCACTACCAGCAAGGTCAGGACCACGCGGCCCAGGGTCAGCAAAGGTTTTTTCATGGCAGCATCAGGCTTCGGCAAAAGTGGTCCACCGCGCCAAGCAGCACGGCATACAGGGCAACGTTGAACAACGCCCGGTGCCAGACCAGGCGGTAGAAATGCAGGCGCACCAGCACCGCGTGCACACCCAGGTACAACAGGTAGGTGCCAAACATCATCACCAGCAGCGTGGGCAGGAACACCCCACTGATATCCAGTTCACCGATCACAGAGGCGCTCCATCGAGGCCGGGGGGCAGTTGCGTTTGTTCGGCAGGCTCGAGCATCACCTCGACCCCCGGCAGCAGCGCCAGGCGCAGGCCAGCCAGGGCATGCAGCAGGTGAGTGCGGGCATCGCCGCGTTCGTACAGTTCGTCCAGGTTCAGTGCCAGGCGCGCGCGCTCCATGTTGCGCAGCAGCGCCGCCGGGGCGTGCAGCCGCTGGTTGGCGCGCAGGCAGGCGGCGTAGTGGCCGCCGACTTCCTCGACCACGGTACGCAGGCGCTCGCGGGCCTGGTTGCCGGCACGGGGCATGTAGGCCAGCAGGTCGAGCAGGTTCAGGCCCACGCGCAGGTCGCGCAGGGCCACGCCGCTGTCCTGGCCGGTCTGCGACAGGCGCGGCAGGTGCTGCATCAGGCGGTCGAGCATCTGCACACCCACCTGGCGGTGCTCAGCCAATGTTGCCGGCTCGGTCATCTCGACGATGTCGCGCCAGGCGAAGCGGGTCATGCGCTTGGCCGCCAGCTCCACGCCGAACGGGCGCACGACCAGGGTCCAGATGAAGGCGAACAGCAACCCCACGGGGCCGGCCAGGTTGGCGTTGATGAAGGTGAAGAAGTCGGCGTCGTAGGCGCCCTGGATGCTGATGAAGGTCGAGGTGTTGACGATGGTCAGCAAGGTGCCCAGGTAGAAACGCGGTTGCACGGTCAGGGTACCGACGCAGATGAAGGGCACGGCGAAGGCCAGCACCAGCATGGCGAAGTCGTGCAGGTTGGGCAGCACCAGGAACAGGTACAGGCTGGAGAAGATCACCGACATCAACGTCCAGAAGAAGAACCGGTAGATCTGCGGTGCCGGGTCGTCCATCGCAGCGAAGAAGCTGCACGACACGGCGGCGAGGATCACCGCGCTGGCGCCGTCGTTCCAGCCCAGGCCGATCCACAGGCCGCAGGCGACGACGATGGCGGTGACCGTGGAGAACACCGAGTAGAGCATCAGGCCGCGGTCGAAGAACGGTGTCAGGCGGCCCAGGCGCCAGTGGCGGTACACCGCGCGCCAGGGCTTGGCGTCATCCGTGCGCAGGGCGTGCTGCAGGGTGCAGCAGTCCTGCCAGAGGTCGGCCCACTCGGTCAGCCGGTAGAGGGCGTTGGACAGCAGCAACTCGGCGCGCTGGTCGATGGCCGCGGCGCCAGGTTGCAGGCGGTCGATCTGCTCGTGCAGGGCTGTCCAGCGTGCCACCGAGGCGCTGTCGGCGGTGCCCTTGAGCCATTCGCGGGCGCTTTCCAGCACCGGTTGCAACTGGGCGAACTGGACGGGGGCTCGACCTTCGAGGGCGACCAGGGCATCGTCGAGCGCGTCCATTACCGGCAACAGGTGGATCATGCGGCCGCGCAACTCGCGGGCGTTCTTCAGGGTGTGCGGGCCGGCGCCTTCATGGCCGAGCTGGCCGATCATCATCTCCAGCGAGTTGAAGGTGGCGACCATCGCGCCGCGCATGCCGCCGAGCTTGTCGGCGCTGGCCTCGCGGGCGAGGTAGGTGTCGCTGTAGCGGATCGCCTCGTTGAACCAGCTGCCGGTGGCGCCGACCACCACGGGCGCCAGGCGCCGGGGCCAGAAGACCGCGCCGACCACCGCCGCGCAGACGATGCCCAGGCAGATCTCCTGGGCGCGGGACGAGGCCACGTCGAACACCGCCAGCGGGTTGTCGACCACGGCCAGGGCAATCATCGGCAGGGTGTAGCCGGCCAGCATCAGCACGTAGTTGTTGGCCGTGCGCAAGTTCAGCGAGAGGAACAGCAGGGTGCCGGTCCACAGGGCGATGGCGATGCTCAGCAGCAGGGGCGACTGCACCAGCGGCGGCACCAGGAAGATCGCCCCACCGGTGCCCAGCAGCGTGCCGAGGGCGCGGTACAGTGCCTTGGAGGTGGTCGGCCCGAGGAACGGGCTGGAGACGATGTACACCGTAGCCATCGCCCAGTACGGGCGCGGCAACTGCATCAGCAGGGCGATGTACAGGGCGATCGTCGAGGCGGCGAAGGTGCGCACACCATAGAACCAGTCGCGGGCCGGGGGCACCGAGCTGAAGAAACCGTTCATGGCAGCGCGCCCGCCGCTTCGAAGGCCTGGATCACCCGCAGGGTGGCTTCCAGGTCGGCCTGGTCGATGCCGTGCAGCACTTCGCGACGCAGGCGCACCAATTCACCCTCGATGGACTCGGCCAGGGCGCGGCCCTCGGCGGTGAGGCTCAGGGCCTTGGCGCGGCGGTCCAGCGGGTCTTCGCTGCGGCACACCAGGCCCGCCTTGCACAACTGGTCGAGCAGGCGCACCAGCGACGGGCTCTCCAACCCGGCGGCCTGGGCCACCGCCACCTGGTGCACGCCGTCGCCCAGGCGCACGATCATCAGCAACGGCACGGCACAGGCTTCGGAAATGCCATAGCCGGTCAGCGCACCCTGGCACAGGCGACGCCAATGCCGGGCGGCCACGACCATGCCGCTGCTGATCTTCAGGTGCAGTGCGTCAAGGGACATAAAGGGAACCGAGGATATTCATAGTTTGCTAACTATCAATATACGCCCTGCCCTCCCCCTGTCGTCAACCGGGGGCGAGGGCAGGTTTGGCTGAAAGGTTGTTCATGAACCTGTAGGAGCGGCTTCAGCCGCGATGCGGTTAACGCGTTTCCTGACACCCGCTTCGCGGGTGATCGCGGCTGAAGCCGCTCCTACAGAGGACTCTTCAAATCAATGGGTTATGGCTGGATCTGATCTTCCAGCTTCATGGTCAACGCCAGGTTGCTGCCCAGCTTGATCGCCAGGTCCCGCCACCCCAGGTAGCGCGCCGCGTCACGACTGCTGAAGTGCACCGCCAACTCTTCAGCCGCCTGCATCACCCCGGTCGCCGCCGCCAGCTCGAGCCAATACAGCGCGGCCTTGGTATCCGGGTCCACATACAGCCCATGCAACAGGCGATAGCCCACCTCGAAACGGCAGCGCGTCTCGCCCTGCCGGGCCCCGCGCAGGAACCACTGGTAGGCTTCGCAGGGGTCGACCTGCCAGTCCTGGCCGCCGTCACAGACCTCTTCCTCGTACAGGTCCCCCAGCGCCGCGGCGGCCAGGGGCATGCCGCGCTCGAAGGCATGCCGGTAGTACTCGGCGGCGTTGGCATAGGAGATATCCACACCCTTGCCGAAGTAGTGCTGCTGCCCGAGGTTGAACCAGGCCGCGGCATTGCCCTGCAACGCCGCCATGCGCAGCAGGTGCCCCGCCAGCACCGTGTCGCCGCGCCAGTACTTGCCATTGAGCCAGATCCAGCCCAGGTCGTTGAGCACCGCCACGTTGCCCAGCAGTGCCTGACGGCAGAGGTCGGCGTAGATCGCCTGCAAGTCGACCGCTTCATCCAGGCGGTCGACCAGGCCGAAGCGCTCGCCCGCCAGCGCCTGCTGGCTCGGCATGCCGATCCCGGCGAACAGCCGGTGGCGCTGCCCCGGGCGCGCCGGCGCCGGGACGATCCGCTCGGGTAGAAGCCGCGCGAGCAGCGAATGGATATTGCTGGCAGCAGACATGTTCATCCTCATTGAACGACCCACAGCACCGACCACGACTGTGATGAGGCGTGATTCTGCGCGATGCCACGACAAAACCTGTCGCGAACGATTCGATCCCTGGCAACCATTTGCCTGTTCCTTGATCTGAGCAGGCCGTGGCCAATTGCCATGCCCCACCCGTGTCGCCATCCTATGGCGGCATAGCCTAGACAAGGACGTTTCCTTTTGCCGTTCGCCACCACCCGCGCCACCCTCAGCCGCCAATGGGCCTTGCTGCGCCAGCTGCCCAGCCGCTCCCCCGGGATCACCAGTGCCGAGCTGGTGTGGCGCCTGCGTGACGTGGGCTTCAGTGTCAGCAAGCGCACGGTGGAGCGGGACCTGAACGAGCTGTCGCTGATCTTTCCGCTGGAGCGCAATGACAAGAGCATTCCGTTTGGCTGGCATTGGTCGGCCAGCGCCGGAAGCGAGTTGCGGGGGAACTTCGACCTGCAGGGCTATCTGCGGGGCGATTCGCTACAGCCTGTCGTGGGTGAAGGGGTCGAGTTGCAGGCGTGGGTCAGCGACCACCTGGCCCGCCAACTGCGCGAGTCGCCGTTGACCGGGGACATGCAGCTGACCGCACTGGAGCAGGGGCATCGGTTGCGGGCAACGGTGGTCGATGGCTGGCCGCTGCGCTGGTGGCTGCTGAGCCAGGGACAAGGGTTGGTGGTGGAGTTGCCAAGCACATTGCGCGAGGAAATCGCCCGCACACTGGCCGCCGCCGCCGCCCAGTACCAAGGCCTGTAGGAGCGGCTTCAGCCGCGATCACCCGCGAAGCGGGTGCCAGATACCGCGTTGCCTGCATCGCGGCTAAAGCTGCTCCTACAGAGGCCCTGTGCCCTGCGGCTAGCGCTGCATCCCCCAACGCCTCACCGTCAGCCTTTCCAGGGTATTGAACACCAACCCCTCCACCAGCAAGCCGATCAGGATCACCACCGCCAGCCCGGCGAACACCTTGTCGGTGTACAGTTCGTTGCGGTTCTGGAAGATGTACCAACCCAGCCCACCCTTGCCGCTGCTGGCGCCGAACACCAGCTCGGCGGCGATCAGCGTGCGCCAGGCGAACGCCCAGCCGATCTTCAGCCCCGACAGGATCGACGGCAGCGCCGCCGGCACCAGGATGTGCAGTACCAGCCGCAAGCCGCGCAAACCATAGTTGCGCCCCGCCATGCGCAGGGTTTCGGATACCCCGAGAAAACCGGCGTAGGTGTTCAGCGCCAGCGCCCAGAGCACCGAATGCACCAGCACGAAGATCAGGCTGTTGTCGCCCAGGCCGAACCACAGCAACGCCAGTGGTAAAAGAGCGATGGCCGGCAAGGGGTTGAACATCGAGGTAAGGGTACCCAGCAGGTCACGCCCCAACTGCGTCGAGACCGCCAGGCTGGTCAGGCCGAAGGCCAGGACGATACCCAGCACATAGCCCTTGAGCAGTACCACCAGCGAAACACCGACCTTGGCCGGCAGCTCGCCACTGGCCAGGCCATCCCACAGTGCCGTGGCGGTCTGCAGGAAGCTGGGCAGCAGCAGGTCGTTGCCGGTATAGCGGGCCACCGCCTCCCAGATGCCGGCGAGCAGCGCCAGGATCAGCACCTTGCGCAACCAGCCCTGCCGCCACAGCCGTTGCACCACCGGCAGCTCACGCTCCAGCGGCACTCCGGGCAGGGGTTGCAGCTGCACTTCGTATTCCTGGCGTACAGGTGTCGTCGTCATGGCCTGGCTCCTGTCAGTAGGCGATACGGATGTCGTTGAAGCCCAGATCAGCCGCTTGCTCCGGGGCATCGGCCTCGTCGAACAGCAGGCGGTGAATCCGCCTGGCGCTGGCCTGGAAATCGCCGCCACCCAGGCTGCCGAGATCGTATTGATGGCTATGCACCTCGGCCCGCACCCGCCCAGGGTGTGGCGACAGCAGCAGGATGCGGTTGCCGACCACCAGCGCCTCCTCGATGGAGTGGGTGACGAACAGCAGGGTGAAACGCACCTCTTCCCACAACAACAGCAACTCTTCCTGCATCTTGCGCCGGGTAAGCGCGTCGAGCGCGGCGAATGGCTCGTCCATCAGCAGGATCTTCGGTTGCGTGGCCAGTGCCCGAGCGATGGCCACGCGGGCCTTCATGCCGCCGGATAATGTATGGGGATAGGCGTCGGCAAAGGCCGCCAAACCAACCTTGTCGAGATAGTGCAGCGCCCGCTCCTCGGCTTCGGCACGCTTGAGCTGCCCGGATACCAGCAACGGGAACATCACGTTCTGCTTTACCGTCTTCCACGGTGGCAGCTGGTCGAACTCCTGGAACACCACGATGCGGTCCGGCCCGGGACCGCGTACCGGCTGGCCCTGAAGCAGGATCTGTCCTTCACGCGGCGCGATGAAGCCGGCCACAGCCTTGAGCAAGGTGGACTTGCCGCAACCGGACGGGCCAAGCAGCACGAAACGGTCGGCGCGATCGACTTCGAAGCTGACCTGGTGGGTGGCCCGCACCACGCGCTGGGCGGTGCGGTACTCGAGGCTCACGTTGTCCACCGCCAGCAGCGGTGGGGTGGCGACAGGGCTCAGGTTGCTGGCCGTGTGGCCTGGCAATGGGGCGGTCATGGGTGATCAGCTCCCCTGCAGCGGGCGTTCATCCTGGAAGAAGTAGTCCTTCCACGACGCCGGCTTGTTCTTGATCGCGCCGACCCGGTAGAGGAAGTCGGCCAGCTTGTAGGTGTTCTTCGGGGTGACGGTGAACTCGTACTGGGGGTTGTCGATCAGCTTGATCAGCGCGTCGCGGTCGATCTTGGCCTGGGTCACGCGGATGTAGGTGTCGGCGGCGGCGGCCTTGTCCTTCTGGGCGAAGTCGGCGGCCTCGGCGAGGGCATCGACGAAGGCCTTGTAGGTCTTCGGGTTGTCGTTGCGGAACTTCTCGGTGGCGAACAGCAGCGTCGGCGAGTTGGGGCCGAGCAGGTCATAGCTGTTGAGCACCACATGCACGTTCTTGTTGGCCAGCACCTGGTCCTGGAACGGCGGATTGGAGAAGTGTCCGTTGAGCTCGGTGCCACCGGCCAGCAGCGCCGCGGTGGCGTCCGGGTGCGGCACGGCCAAGGTGTACTTGTCGAGGCGGTTGTATTCCTTGTCGCCCCACTGCTGGGCGGCGGCGTACTGCAGGAAACGCGACTGGACCGAAACACCCACCGCCGGCACGGCAATGCGGTCCTTGTCACCGATATCGGCGATGCTCTTCACATTCGGGTTGCTGCTGACCAGGTAGTACGGGAAGTTGCCCAGAGAAGCCACGGCCTTGACGTTCTGCCGCCCCTTGGTGCGATCCCACACGGTAAGCAGCGGGCCGACACCGGCACCGGCGATGTCCACCGAACCGGACAGCAGTGCGTCATTGATCGCCGCGCCGCCGGAAAGCTGGGCCCAGTCGACCTTGATGTCGATGCCCTGCTCCTTGCCGTGCTTTTCGATCAGTTGCTGGTCACGCACCACGTTGAGCAGCAGGTAGACGATGCCGAACTGCTCGGCGATGCGGATCTGCCCTTCGGCGTGGGCCACGGTGGGCGCCACGAGGCTGCCTAGACCCAAGCTGGCGCCCAGGGCAATGCTGGCCGCCAGGCGGCTGATGGATATGCGCATGATGAATTTCCTCAGTCGTCAGAACGGGGCGTCGCCCTGGATGGTGGTGCGGTACAGCTTGCGCCGCAGGTGCGCGGGGCAGCCGGCGGCCAAGTGGATCAGCGAGCGGTTGTCCCAGAACACCAGGTCACGGGGCTGCCACTGATGGCGGTAGATGTGCTGCTCGAGCACGCTCAGGGCGTAAAGCTGACGCAGCACATCACGGCTCTCGTCTTCCGGCAGGCCGACGATGCGGGTGGTGAAGCCCTCGCTGACGAACAGCGCCTTGCGGCCGTTTTCCGGGTGGGTGCGCACTACGGGATGGATGACTTCCTGGACCTGGGCCAGCTGCTCGGCGGTGAGGGTCGGGCGCCAGTTGCCTTCGAACTTGGTCTCGGCGTAGCGGGCGGTATAGGAGTGAGCGGCGACGCGGCCCTCGACGACCTTGCGCAGGGCGACGGGCACCGCGTCCCAGGCCTTGTGCATGTCGGCGAACAGGGTGTCGCCGCCCTCGCTGGGCAGCTCCTGGGCATGCAGCATCGAACCCAGGCTGGGGAGTTCCTTGTACGACAGGTCGGAGTGCCAGAACTTGCCGGCATCGCCCAGGCCGACGTTGCGACCGTCCTCGACGATGTTGGACACGATCAGGATCTCGGGGTGGCCCGCCAGCAGGAACTGCTTGAGCACGTGGATCTGCAGCTCACCGAAGCGGCGGCTGAAGGCGATTTGTTGTTCGGGGCTGATGCGCTGGTCGCGGAACACCAGGACATGGTGGTCCAGATGGGCGCGGTGGATTCGGCTGAAATCCTCGACATTGACCGGTCGGGCCAGGTCGAGGCCGACGATCTCGGCGCCGACGGCACCCGGGAACGGGCGGATGTCGAAGGTTTGCGGCAGGGCGCTGTCGATGGACGACAAGGCGTTCGAGGCGGCTAGCATTGGTCACTCCCACGCAGTGCGCGACTTCAGGGCGCGCAACGATCGGAAACGCACGGGGTTTGCCCGTGTGGGTTCGAGTCGTGCGGCGCGCCGATTGGTCGGCGGGTACGCAGTGAGAGTGACTATAAAGTCATAAGAACGATACTTTAAATACCGTTACGGCATATCCATATGAAGGGGCGCTCGATACGCCGCGCAGCAGATCCCTGTGGGAGCGGGTTCACCCGCGAATGCAAGGGTGAGGCCGCCGACGCTTTCGCGGGTAAACCCGCTCCCACAGGAACCGCGCCAACCCAAAGACCAGCATCTCACCGGCAGGAGCCGGCTTTACCGGCGAATGGGCCAGTGCAGTCAGCACGACACCATTGCTCCCACAGCTTACCGCCTACCATCACCGCTCACGCAGCGCCTCGCTGCGGGCCTTGATGATTGGTTTGAGCAGGTAGCTCATGATGGTTTTCTTGCCGGTCATGATGTCCACCGTCGCCACCATCCCCGGGATGATCAGCAGCGGCTTCTCGTCGGTGCCCAGGTGGCTCTTGTCGGTGCGCAGCTTGATCAGGTAGTAGGTGGTCTTCTTGTCTTCGTCGGTGATGGTGTCGGCACCGATCTGCTCGAGCTTGGCCTTCATGCCGCCGTAGATGGTGTAGTCGTAGGCGCTGAACTTGACCGTGGCTTCCTGGCCCGGGTGCAGGAAGGCGATATCCTTGGGCAGGATCTTCGCCTCGATCACCAGGGTGTCATCCAGCGGCACGATTTCGATGATGTCGCTACCCGGCTGGATCACCCCGCCGATGGTGTTGACCAGCAGCTGCTTGACGATGCCGCGCACCGGCGAGGTGACCACGGTGCGGTTCACCCGGTCATCCAGCGCCTTGCTGGTGGCGGTGGCCTTGTTCAGCTCGGTGCGCGCCTCGTTGAGCTGGGTCAGCGCCTCGCTGCGGAACTTGCCACGGGTCTCCTCGATCTTGCTCTCGACTTCCTTGATCGCCGCCTCGGCCCGCGGGATGGCCAGGCTGGTTGAGTCCATCTGGCCACGGTTCTCGACCTCGGCGCGGCGCAGGCGCAGCACTTCGACCTGGGAGATCGCGCCCTGGGCCACCAGCGGCTCGGACATGGCGATCTCCTGGCGCAGCAACTGCAGGCTGTTGGCGTACTGGGCGCGCTTGGAGTTGAACTCGCGCAGCTCCTGCTGCTTCTGCACCAGTTGCTGCTGCAAACCCGCCACCTCGTCCTGCAACTGCTGACGACGGCTCTGGTACAGCGACTGCTCGTTGGCAGCCTGGTTGGGGGCGGCCTTGCGCAGCTCCTCGTCGATCTGCAGCGGCTTGTCCTCGACCTCGGCGTTCAGGCGCTGCACACGCAGGGCCATGGCCAGGCGCAGGGCCTCGGTTTCGTCGACGTTGGAGGCGAAGCGGGTCTCGTCCAGGCGCAGCAGCGGCTGGCCGACCTCGACGATCTCGCCTTCCTTGGCAAAGATCTCGGCGACGATGCCGCCTTCGAGGTTCTGGATCTTCTGCACCTTGGACGACGGGATGGCCTTGCCCTCCCCGCGCGTCACTTCGTCGATGGGCGCGACGCTGGCCCAGACGATCATGAACAGGAAGAACGCGATCACGCCCCAGATGGTCAGGCGCACGATGCGCGGCGCATCTTCGATCAGCGCCTTGTTGACCTCGGGCAGCGGCTGCCCGGCCAGGGACTCGGAGCCCTTGAAGTAACGGCGCAGGTTGTCCTTGAAACGCCCCATATCCAGCTTATGCAACACTGATCTGCCCCTTCTTCAGCGCATCCATGACGGCGGCTTTCGGGCCATCCGCGACAATCTGTCCACGATCGATGACGATCAACCGGTCCACCAGCGACAGCAACGAGGCGCGGTGGGTGACCAGCAGCACGGTCTTGCCTTCGATCACTGCGGCCAGGCGCTGCTTGAGGCGCTCCTCGCCGGTGTTGTCCATGGCGCTGGTAGGCTCGTCCAGCAGCAGGATCTGCGGGTTGAGCAGCAAGGCCCGGCCCAGGGCGACGTTCTGCCGCTGGCCGCCGGAGAGGTTCTGGCCACGCTCGCCGACCTGCAGCTCGTAACCGTCCGGGTGCAGGCGGGCGAACTCGTGCACACCCGCCAGTTCAGCGGCCTGCAGGATCAGCTCGTCCTCGATGTAGCGGGCGCCGCTGACCAGGTTGTCGCGCAGGGTGCCGGCCAGCAGCTGGATGTCCTGGGGCACATAGCCGATGTTGTGGCGCAGCTCGCTGACGTCGATCTGGCGGATGTCCACGCCATCGACCAGCAGCGAGCCGTTGTCCGGCTCGTAGAGGCCGACGATCAGCTTGGCCAGCGAGCTCTTGCCCGAGCCGCTGCGGCCGATGATGCCGACCTTCTCGCCCGGGCGGATGGTCAGGTTGATGCCCTTGAGCGCCTGGTTCTGCTGGTTCGGGTAGGTGAACTCGACCCCGCGGAACTCGACCGCGCCCTGCAGCACCTGGCGGCTCAGCGGGCGCTCCTCGAAGTTGCGCTCCTGCGGCAGCTCCATCATCTGGTCGGTGGCCACCATGGTCACCTTGGCTTGCTGGTAGCGGGCCAGCAGGCCGTTGAGCTGGCCCAGCGGGCCGAGGGCACGGCCACTAAGCATGTAGCAGGCCACCAGGCCGCCCATGCTGAGGTTGCCGTCGATGATCAGGTACACGCCGACACAGATCATCGCCACGCCGGCCAGCTGCTGGATCAGCAGGGTGATGTTCATGGCCAGGCCCGACAGCACCTTGACCCGCAGTTCCAGGCGGCTGAGGGTGCCGAGGGTCTGCTCCCACATGTACTGGCGTTCGCTCTCGGCGTTGTTGACCTTGACCGCGTCCAGCCCGGCGAGGGTCTCGATCAGGCTCGACTGGCGCTCGGAGGCCAGGGCCATGGTCCGTTCCATGGTCGCCATCAACGGCTTCTGCAGGGCGTAGCCGATGCCCAGGGCCAGCGGGAAGGCCAGGATCGGGATCCACACCAGGTGCCCGCCGATGATGGCGATGACCATCAGGATCAGCAGGGTGAACGGCAGGTCGATCAGGCTGGTCAGCGTCAGCGAGGCGAGGAAGTCGCGCAGCCCCTGGAACTCGTGGATGTTCTGGGCAAAGCTGCCGACCCGCGCCGGGCGGTACTTCATCGACATCCCCACGATGCGCTCGAACAGCGTCGCCGAGATGATCAGGTCGGTCTTCTTGCCGGCCAGGTCCAGGCAGAGGCTGCGCAGGCCCTTGAGGATGAGGTCGAAGACATAGGCGCCGGCAATGCCGATGGCCAGCACCCACAGGGTCGAGGTGGCCTGGTTGGGCACCACGCGGTCGTACACGTTCATCACGAACAGCGGCGCGGCCAGGGCGATCAGGTTGATCACCAGGCTGGCGGCGATGGCGTCGATGTACAGCCATTTGCTGCGCAGCAGCGTGTCGCGGAACCAGGAGCGGGCGCGCGGGATGAGGTTGCCATGGTTGACGTCGAACTTGTGCTGCGGCTGGGCGAAGAACACCTTGCCACTGTAGTCGCTCTGCAACGCTTCACGGGTGACATGCACCTCGCCGCCGTCGCTCTCGCTGAGCAGCAGGCGGGCGGTGTCTTCGTTCTCCCAACCCAGCAGGACGGCGCAGCGGCCCTCCTTGAGCAGCACCATCGCCGGCATGGCGATGCTCGGGATCTGCTCCAGCTTGCGCTGCAGCAGGCGGCCCTGCAGGCCCGCCCGGGCGGCGGCGCGGGGCAGCAGCTCGGCGGTCAGGCGCTGCGAGGGCAAGGGCAGCCCGGTGGTCAGCATGGCCCGGCTGGCGGGCTTCTGGTGCAGGACACACAGGGTCAGCAGACTGTCCAGCAACGGGTCGTCATGCTGACTGCGTGGATCGTGGCTGAGTTGGACTCGACTGACTTCGGATTCCACGCGGCGCTCTCTTCATCCTTGCGGGTAGGGGCAAGGCGCGCCTGTCAGTTCATGCCTGGCAGGTTCACCTTGGGTTTCAGGTCGTTCTGCACAACGGATGCCATGGGGGCTACGACACCCTGGCTCTTGAGCAGTTGACCAATGGTCGCCTTGATTCGGTATTGAGTAAACATTTGTGTGTTCTTCACCTCTACCAGACGGCGCTGGGCGGTGAAGGTTTCATTCTCGCTGTCGAGCAAATCGAGCAGGGTGCGCTCGCCCAGGCCGAACTGCTGCTGGTAGGCGCTGCGCACGCGCTGGCTGTGATCGACGTACTGCTGGGCGATCGGTACCTGGGCGTTGGCGTTGTCCAGAGCATTCCATGCCAAGCCTAACTCCTCATTGAGCTGGCGCAAGGCGTTGTTGCGAATGTCCAGGGCCTGGTTGGCCAGGTACGACTTCGACTCCAGGTCCGCCTTGTTGCTGCCACCGGCGTAGAGGTTGAAGTTCATCCGCAGCATGGCCTGCCATTCATTGTTGTGGCCGACCGCGCCGTCGAGGTTGTTGTCGGCCGTTCGTCCGAGTTCGGCATCGAAGCGTGGATAGAACGTAGACTTCGCGGCTTCATATTGCTTTTCGGCGGCGGCGATGTCGGACTCGGCCGAGCGCAGGATCGGGCTATCTTCGATCAACTGGTGACGGGCTTCGTCGAGGGTCGCTGGCAGCAGGTCGACAAATGGCGCTGGCGTGCTTAACTCGTCCGGCATTTGCCCGACGACGCTCAGGTAGTTGGTGTTGGCGTCGGCCAGGTTGGTCTGCTCGGTGATCAGGTTGTTGCGGGCCTGGGCCTGGCGCGCTTCAGCCTGGTCGAGGTCGGCCATGCGGCCTACGCCGCGGCTGGTGCGCAGCTTGATCTGGTCGAGAATGCGGTCGTGGTTGCGCAGGTTGTCTTCGGCCAGGCGTACCATTTCGCGGCGGGCCAGCACATCCAGGTAGACCTGGGCCACGGTCAGCGCGGTGCGTTCGGAAGTACCCAGCAGGGAATAGGCGCGGGCGTTGACGGTGGCTTGCTGGCGGCCGACTTCACTGGAGGTGGCGAAGCCGTCGAAGACCATCTGCCGCAGGCGCAGGGCCGACTCGCCACGGTTGAGGGTTTCCCAGCGGTTGCCGGTGCTGGGGCTGTCGGTGCCCTCACGGCCATAGCCGGCGGTCACGTCGACCCGCGGCAAATAGCCGCCCTTGGCGGCGCGCAGTTGGTGATCCGCAGCCATGCGGGCATTCACGCCGGCCTGGATTTCCGGGTGCACCTCGAGGGCCTTCTGCATGGCTTCGGGCAGGGTCTGGGCTTGAACGAAGGTGGCGGCAAGCGCGAAAGGAAGAGCGGTGAACAGTGACGCACGCATTTTTACTGGTTCCCGAGAGAGCTGTTGTCCCAAATCACAGCCGAAGCTGTGCCTGCCTTGGAAAATGGCAAACCCCGATCCTGTGTATAGGAAGCTTCCGAATAGGCAGTGCGATTAATACGAAAGAAAGGGCTGTGGATGGCCAAATATCAATGTGACATTACGTTGGCGATTGTTTAGGATGGCAGCCAGAAGGTCAATAGTTTGGCATAAAGTAAATCGCCAATAGTTATAGACGTAAAATTGACACTTTGGTGTGTCAAAATCATTTTTGAAACATTCCATCAGTCGCCGCCTTCGCATGCCGGCCAGGCATGGAAGCCAACTGAACGGGTAGTCCGGAGAGTCCAATGAGCACTGTTGTTGCCATCGTCAAAAGCATTGTTGGCCAAGTCATCGCAGTTTCCCCAGAAGGCATCCGGCGCGTACTCATCGAAGGCGACCGCCTGTTCGCCGGCGAACAGGTAGACACCGGCGCGGGCGGCGCGGTCACCCTGGAGCTGGCCGACGGCCGCCTGCTCGACCTGGGCCGCGACACCCAATGGAGCGCCGACGCGCCCGACAGCAGCACCGACCTGAGCCAGGCCACCGCCCAGGCAGCGCCCTCGGTCGAAGAACTGCAGCAAGCCATCGCGGCGGGTGCCGACCCGACCACCGAGCTGGAAGCCACCGCAGCCGGCCCGGCCGCGGCAGGGGGCGGCTCCGTCGGCGGCGGTCACAGCTTCGTGCTGCTCGAGGAGACGGCCGGGGCGGTCGACCCGAACATCGGCTTCCCCACCGGCCCGATCGGTTTCGCCAACGGGCTGGGCAACCAGGAAATCGGCGGGCTGGACACGACGAGCACCGACACCACGGCCAACACGCCGATCAGCACTGGCCTCACCCTCAGCGCCACCCCTTCGATCACTGAAGCGGGTGGCGTGATCGTCTATACCGCGACCGTCGGCCAGGCACCGCTGAGCAACCTCACCGTCACCCTGTCCAACGGCGCGGTGATCGTGATTCCGGCCGGGCAGACCACTGGCACCGTCAACGTCAACATCCCGGCAAACGACACGCCGTACAACGATGGCGGCCAGATCTCCACCACCATCACCGGCACCACCGGCGGCAACGGCCTGATCGTCACCCCGAGCACTACGCCGGCCGTAACCCAGGTCACCGACACCATCGACACCACCACGGCGACGCTGACCGCGACCCCGAGCGTGACCGAAGGCGGTGTGATCACCTACACCGTGACCCTGACCAACCCGGCGCAAACGCCGGTGACCGTCACCCTGTCCAATGGCCAGACCGTCACCATCGAAGCGGGCAAGTCCTCCGGCAGCGTCGATTTCCAGACCCCGGCCAACGACGTCTACAACAATGGCAGCACCGTCAGCACCACGATCACGGGGGCAACGGGCGGCAACTTCGAGAATCTGGTGCCGAACCCGGCGCCAGCGCAAACGGTCGTCAATGACTCGGTCGACACCACCACCGCGACGCTGACCGCGACCCCGAGCGTGACCGAAGGCGGTGTGATCACCTACACCGTGACCCTGACCAACCCGGCGCAGACACCGGTGACCGTCACCCTGTCCAACGGCCAGACCGTCACCATCGAAGCGGGCAAGTCCTCCGGCAGCGTCGATTTCCAGACCCCGGCCAACGACGTCTACAACAACGGCAGCACCGTCAGCACCACGATCACGGGCACAACAGGCGGTAACTTCGAGAATCTGGTGCCGAACCCGACGCCAGCGCAGACCGTCGTCAATGATTCGGTCGACACCACCACCGCGACGCTGACCGCCACCCCGAGCGTGACCGAAGGCGGCGTCATCACCTACACCGTGACCCTGACCAACCCGGCGCAGACGCCGGTGACCGTCACCCTGTCCAACGGCCAGACCGTCACCATCGAAGCGGGCAAGTCGTCCGCCAGCGTCGATTTCCAGACGCCCGCCAACGATGTGTTCGTCAACGGCAGCACCGTCAGCACCACGATCACGGGGGCAACGGGCGGTAACTTCGAGAATCTGGTGCCGAACCCGACGCCAGCGCAGACCGTCGTCAGCGACAGCATCGACACCGTCACGGTCAGCATCGCCAGCAATGGCAATGTGACCGAGGCCGAGCAGCCGACCTTTACCGTTTCGGTCAGCCAGAAGCTCGACCATGACCTGACTGTCACCCTGTCCAACGGCGACAAGGTGGTTATCGCCGCGGGCCAGACCGAGGCGACCTACAGCCTGCCGGCCCAGGGCGACGACGTATTCAAGGACGGCAGTTCGGTGACCCTGGGCGTGACCGATGCCAACGTCCCGGGCAAGACCTTCGAGAACCTGGAACTGGGTGGCTCGGCCACTGTGCAGATCACTGACACGGTCAGTGAAGTCGTCGCGACCCTGACCGCCGACAAGACCACCGTCACCGAAGGCGGCCAGGTCACCTACACCGTGACCCTGACCAACGCCCAGGGACTGTCGGTCACCGGCCACAACGGCCTGACCTTCACCCTGTCCGATGGCACCAAGGTCACCGTGCCTGCGGGCAGCGCCAGCGGTACCTTCACCATCACCGCCAAGGATGACGTGTACGTCGGTGGCCAGCCTTCGATCGTCAACAAGATCGAATCGGTCGCCGGTGGCGACAACTTCGAGAAGCTGACCCTCGGCGACAACACCATCACCACCACCGTCACCGATGAGCCAGGTACCGGCACTCCGGGCACCGGCAACGAAGGCGACAAGGTCGCCGTCACCATCGTCAGCAACGGTGACGTGAACGAAGCTCAGCAGCCGACCTTCACCGTCAAAGTGAACCAGCCGCTGGATCGCGATCTCACTGTCACCCTGTCCAACGGTGATAAGGTGGTCATCACTGCCGGTCAGACCGAAGCCACCTACAAGGCCGCCGCTCAAGGCGATGACGTGTTCAAGGATGGCAGTTCGCTGACCGTCGGCATCACCGACGCCACTGTCACCGGCAAGACCTTCGAGAACCTGGAGCTGGGTGGCAACGCCACGGTTCAGATCACCGACACCATCAGTGAGGTTGTCGCGACCCTGACCGCCGACAAGACCACTGTTTCGGAAGGCGGCCAGATCACCTACACCGTCACCCTGACCAATGCCCAAGGCCTGTCGGTCACTGGCCACAACGGCCTGACCTTCACCCTGAGCGATGGCACCAAGGTCACCGTGCCTGCGGGCAGCGCCACTGGCACCTTCACCATCAATGCGCCAGATGATGTCTATGTTGGCGGCCAGCCGACCATCACCAACAAGCTTGAATCCGTTACAGGCGCCGACAACTTCGAGAAGCTGACCCTGGGTCAGGATGAAGTGAAGACCGAAGTGACGGACGAACCTGGTACTGGCACGCCTGGCACGGGCAACGAAGGCGACAAGGTCGCCGTGACCATCGTCAGCAATGGTGACGTCAACGAAGCCCAGCAACCGACCTTCACCGTCAAAGTGAACCAGCCGCTGGACCGCGACCTGACCGTGACCCTGTCCAACGGCGACAAGGTGGTGATCACTGCCGGTCAGACCGAAGCGACCTACAAGGCCGCGGCTCAAGGCGATGACGTGTTCAAGGACGGCAGCTCGCTGACTGTTGGCATCACTGATGCCACCGTCACCGGCAAGACCTTCGAGAACCTGGAGCTCGGTGGCTCCGCCACCGTGCAGATCACTGACACCGTCAGTGAGGTTGTCGCAACCCTGACTGCCGACAAGACCACCGTGTCGGAAGGCGGCCAGGTCACCTACACCGTGACCCTGACCAACGCCCAGGGCCTGTCGGTCACCGGCCACAATGGCCTGACCTTCACCCTGTCCGACGGCACCAAGGTCAACATTCCGGCCGGCAGCGCCTCGGGCACCTTCACCATCACCGCCAAGGATGACGTGTACGTCGGCGGCCAGCCGAGCATCGTCAACAAGATCGAATCGGTTACCGGTGGCGACAACTTCGAGAAGCTGACCCTCGGCGACAACACCATCACCACCACCGTCACCGATGAGCCTGGCACCGGCACCCCAGGTACCGGCAACGAAGGCGACAAGGTGTCCGTCAGCATCGTCAGCAACGGCGATGTCAACGAAGCCCAACAGCCGACCTTCACCGTCAAAGTGAACCAGCCGCTGGATCGCGATCTCACTGTCACCCTGTCCAATGGCGACAAGGTGGTGATCACGGCTGGTCAGACCGAAGCCACCTACAAGGCGGCTGCCCAAGGCGACGACGTGTTCAAGGACGGCAGCTCGCTGACTGTTGGCATCACTGATGCCACCGTCACCGGCAAGACCTTCGAGAACCTGGAGCTCGGTGGCTCGGCCACCGTGCAGATCACCGACACCGTCAGCGAAGTCGTTGCGACCCTGACCGCCGACAAGACCACCGTGTCGGAAGGCGGCCAGGTCACCTACACCGTGACCCTGACCAACGCCCAGGGCCTGTCGGTCACCGGCCACAACGGCCTGACCTTCACCCTGTCCGACGGCACCAAAGTCAGCATTCCAGCCGGCAGCGCCAGTGGTACCTTCACCATCACCGCCAAGGACGATGTGTACGTCGGCGGCCAGCCGAGCATCGTCAACAAGATCGAATCGGTTACCGGTGCGGACAACTTCGAGAAGCTGACCCTCGGCGACAACACCATCACCACCACCGTCACCGATGAGCCTGGCACCGGCACCCCAGGTACCGGCAACGAAGGCGACAAGGTGTCCGTCAGCATCGTCAGCAACGGCGATGTCAACGAAGCCCAACAGCCGACCTTCACTGTCAAAGTGAACCAGCCGCTGGATCGCGATCTGACTGTCACCCTGTCCAACGGCGACAAGGTGGTGATCACCGCCGGCCAGACCGAAGCCACCTACAAGGGTGCGGCTCAAGGCGATGACGTGTTCAAGGACGGCAGCTCGCTCACCGTTGGCATCACCGATGCCAGCGTCCAGGGCAAAACCTTCGAGAACCTAGAGCTCGGTGGCTCGGCCACCGTGCAGATCACTGACACAGTCAGTGAAGTCGTCGCGACCCTGACCGCCGACAAGACCACGGTTTCGGAAGGCGGCCAGGTCACCTACACCGTGACCCTGACCAATGCCCAGGGCCTCTCGGTCACCGGCCACAACGGCCTGACTTTCACCCTGAGCGATGGCACCAAAGTTTCCATCCCGGCCGGCAGCGCCTCGGGCACCTTCACCATCACCGCCAAGGATGATGTGTACGTCGGCGGCCAACCTTCGATCGTCAACAAGATCGAATCGGTTAGCGGTGCGGACAACTTCGAGAAGCTGACCCTCGGTGATAACACCATCACCACCACCGTCACTGACGAACCAGGTACAGGTACTCCAGGTACCGGCAACGAAGGCGACAAGGTCGCCGTCACCATCGTCAGCAACGGTGACGTGAACGAAGCCCAGCAGCCGACCTTCACTGTCAAAGTGAACCAGCCGCTGGACCGCGACCTGACCGTGACCCTGTCCAACGGCGACAAGGTGGTGATCACTGCCGGTCAGACCGAAGCCACCTACAAGGCCGCGGCTCAAGGCGACGACGTGTTCAAGGACGGCAGCTCGCTGACTGTTGGCATCACTGATGCCACCGTCACCGGCAAGACCTTCGAGAACCTGGAGCTCGGTGGCTCCGCCACCGTGCAGATCACTGACACCGTCAGTGAGGTTGTCGCAACCCTGACTGCCGACAAGACCACCGTGTCGGAAGGCGGCCAGGTCACCTACACCGTGACCCTGACCAACGCCCAGGGCCTCTCGGTCACCGGCCACAATGGCCTGACCTTCACCCTGTCCGACGGCACCAAGGTCAACATTCCGGCCGGCAGCGCCTCGGGCACCTTCACCATCACCGCCAAGGATGACGTGTACGTCGGCGGCCAGCCGAGCATCGTCAACAAGATCGAATCGGTTACCGGTGGCGACAACTTCGAGAAGCTGACCCTCGGCGACAACACCATCACCACCACCGTCACCGATGAGCCTGGCACCGGCACCCCAGGTACCGGCAACGAAGGCGACAAGGTCGCCGTCACCATCGTCAGCAACGGTGACGTCAACGAAGCCCAGCAACCGACCTTCACCGTCAAAGTGAACCAACCGCTGGACCGCGACCTGACTGTCACCTTGTCCAATGGCGACAAGGTGGTCATCACCGCAGGCCAGACCGAAGCCACCTACAAGGCTGCGGCTCAAGGCGATGACGTGTTCAAGGACGGCAGCTCGCTGACCGTCGGCATTACCGATGCCAGCGTCCAGGGCAAAACCTTCGAGAACCTGGAGCTCGGTGGCAGCGCCACCGTGCAGATCACCGACACCGTCAGCGAGGTCGTGGCGACCCTGACCGCCGACAAGACCACAGTGTCGGAAGGCGGCCAGGTCACCTACACCGTGACCCTGACCAATGCCCAGGGCCTCTCGGTCTCCGGCCACAATGGCCTGACCTTCACCCTGAGCGATGGCACCAAAGTCACCATCCCGGCCGGCAGCGCCTCGGGCACCTTCACCATTACCGCCAAAGATGACGTCTACGTCGGTGGCCAACCGAGCATCGTCAACAAGATCGAATCGGTTACCGGTGCGGACAACTTCGAGAAGCTGACCCTCGGCGACAACACTGTCACCACTACCGTCACCGATGAGCCAGGCACCGGCACCCCAGGTACCGGCAACGAAGGCGACAAGGTCGCCGTCACCATCGTCAGCAACGGTGACGTCAACGAAGCCCAGCAACCGACCTTCACCGTCAAAGTGAACCAACCGCTGGACCGCGACCTGACTGTCACCTTGTCCAATGGCGACAAGGTGGTCATCACCGCAGGCCAGACCGAAGCCACCTACAAGGCTGCGGCTCAAGGCGATGACGTGTTCAAGGACGGCAGTTCGCTGACCGTCGGCATCACCGATGCCACCGTCACCGGCAAGACCTTCGAAAACCTGGAGCTCGGTGGCTCCGCCACCGTGCAGATCACCGACACCGTCAGTGAGGTTGTCGCGACCCTGACCGCCGACAAGACCACCGTCAGCGAAGGCGGCCAAGTCACCTACACCGTCACCCTGACCAACGCCCAGGGCCTGTCTGTCACCGGCCACAATGGCCTGACCTTCACACTGTCCGATGGCACCAAGGTCAACGTGCCTGCGGGCAGTGCCACCGGCACCATCACCATCAATGCGCCCGATGACGTGTACGTTGGCGGCCAGCCTTCGATCGTCAACAAGCTGGAATCCGTTTCCGGCGCGGACAATTTCGAGAAGTTGACCCTCGGCGACAACACTGTCACCACCACCGTCACCGACGAGCCAGGCACCGGCACCCCGGGTACCGGCAACGAAGGCGACAAAGTCGCCGTCACCATCGTCGGCAACGGCGATGTGAACGAGGCCCAGCAGCCTTCGTTCACCGTCAAGGTCAGCCAGAAACTCGACCAGGACCTGACCGTCACCCTGTCCAACGGCGACAAGGTCACTATTCCGGCTGGTCAGACCCAGGTCGAGTACAAGGCGCCAGCGCAAGGTGAAGACGTCTTCAAGGATGCAGGTCCGCTGACCATCGGCATCACTGACGCCGCAGTCGCTGGCAAGACCTTCGAAAACCTGGAACTGGGTGGCTCGGCCACCGTGCAGATCACTGACACCGTCAGTGAGGTTGTCGCAACCCTGACCGCGGATAAGACCACCGTCAGCGAAGGCGGCCAGGTCACCTACACCGTGACCCTGACCAACGCCCAGGGCCTGTCGGTCACCGGCCACAACGGCCTGACCTTCACCCTGTCCGACGGCACCAAGGTCAGCATCCCGGCCGGCAGCGCCTCGGGCACCTTCACCATCACCGCCAAGGACGATGTGTACGTCGGCGGCCAACCTTCGATCATCAACAAGATCGAATCGGTTGCCGGTGGCGACAACTTCGAGAAGCTGACCCTCGGCGATAACACCATCACCACCACCGTCACCGACGAGCCAGGCACCGGCACCCCAGGTACCGGCAACGAAGGCGACAAGGTCGCCGTGACCATCGTCAGCAACGGTGACGTGAACGAAGCCCAGCAGCCGACCTTCACCGTCAAAGTGAACCAGCCGCTGGACCGCGACCTGACCGTGACCCTGTCCAATGGCGACAAGGTCGTGATCACCGCAGGCCAGACCGAAGCCACCTACAAGGCCGCCGCTCAAGGCGATGACGTGTTCAAGGACGGCAGCTCGCTGACCATTGGCATTACCGATGCCAGCGTCCAGGGTAAAACCTTCGAGAACCTGGAGCTCGGTGGCTCGGCCACCGTGCAGATCACCGACACGGTCAGCGAAGTCGTCGCAACCCTGACTGTCGACAAGACCACCGTCAGCGAAGGCGGCCAGGTCACCTACACCGTGACCCTGACCAATGCCCAGGGCCTGTCGGTCACCGGCCACAAC
Organism: Pseudomonas entomophila; assembly: GCF_018417595.1. Taxonomy (NCBI): domain Bacteria; kingdom Pseudomonadati; phylum Pseudomonadota; class Gammaproteobacteria; order Pseudomonadales; family Pseudomonadaceae; genus Pseudomonas; species Pseudomonas entomophila. The sequence continues at coordinate 158,345 of NZ_CP070982.1, read as the reverse complement.
GGCCTGACCTTCACCCTGTCCGACGGCACCAAGGTCAACATTCCGGCCGGCAGCGCCAGCGGTACCTTCACCATCACCGCCAAGGATGACGTGTACGTCGGTGGCCAACCTTCGATCGTCAACAAGATCGAATCGGTTACTGGGGCGGACAACTTCGAGAAGTTGACCCTCGGCGACAACACCATCACCACCACCGTCACCGATGAGCCAGGTACCGGTACCCCGGGTACCGGCAACCAGGGCGACAAGGTCTCCGTCACCATCGTCAGCAACGGCGATGTCAACGAAGCCCAACAACCGACCTTCACCGTCAAAGTGAACCAGCCGCTGGACCGCGACCTGACCGTGACCCTGTCCAACGGCGACAAGGTGGTGATCACTGCCGGTCAGACCGAAGCGACCTACAAGGCTGCGGCTCAAGGCGATGACGTGTTCAAGGACGGCAGCTCGCTGACCGTCGGCATTACTGATGCCACCGTCACCGGCAAGACCTTCGAGAACCTGGAGCTCGGTGGCTCGGCCACCGTGCAGATCACCGACACGGTCAGCGAAGTCGTCGCGACCCTGACTGCCGACAAGACCACCGTCAGCGAAGGCGGCCAGGTCACCTACACCGTGACCCTGACCAATGCCCAGGGCCTGTCGGTCACCGGCCACAATGGCCTGACTTTCACCTTGTCCGACGGCACCAAGGTCACCGTGCCTGCGGGCAGCGCCAGCGGCACCTTCACCATCACCGCCAAGGATGACGTCTACGTCGGTGGCCAACCTTCGATCGTCAACAAGATCGAATCGGTTACCGGTGCGGACAACTTCGAGAAGCTGACCCTCGGCGACAACACCATCACCACCACCGTCACCGATGAGCCAGGTACCGGTACCCCGGGCACCGGCAACGAAGGCGACAAGGTCTCCGTCACCATCGTCAGCAATGGCGACGTCAACGAAGCCCAACAACCAACCTTCACCGTCAAAGTGAACCAGCCGCTGGACCGCGACCTGACCGTGACCCTGTCCAATGGCGACAAGGTCGTGATCACCGCAGGCCAGACCGAAGCCACCTACAAGGCCGCGGCTCAAGGCGATGACGTGTTCAAGGATGGCAGCTCGCTGACCGTTGGCATCACCGACGCCACTGTCACCGGCAAGACCTTCGAGAACCTGGAACTCGGTGGTAGCGCCACCGTGCAGATCACTGACACCGTCAGTGAGGTTGTCGCAACCCTGACTGCCGACAAGACCACCGTGTCGGAAGGCGGCCAGGTCACCTACACCGTGACCCTGACCAACGCCCAGGGCCTGTCGGTCACCGGCCACAATGGTCTGACTTTCACCCTGAGCGACGGCACCAAGGTTTCCATCCCGGCCGGCAGCGCCAGTGGCACCTTCACCATCACCGCCAAGGATGACGTGTACGTCGGTGGCCAGCCTTCGATCGTCAACAAGATCGAATCGGTCGCCGGTGGCGACAACTTCGAGAAGCTGACCCTCGGCGACAACACCATCACCACCACCGTCACCGACGAGCCAGGTACCGGTACCCCCGGCACTGGCAACGAAGGCGACAAAGTCGCCGTCACCATCGTCAGCAATGGCGACGTCAACGAAGCCCAGCAACCAACCTTCACCGTGAAGGTGAACCAGCCGCTGGACCGCGACCTGACCGTGACCCTGTCCAACGGTGACAAGGTGGTGATCACTGCCGGGCAGACCGAAGCCACCTACAAGGCCGCGGCTCAAGGCGATGACGTGTTCAAGGATGGCAGCTCGCTGACCGTTGGCATCACCGACGCCACTGTCACCGGCAAGACCTTCGAGAACCTGGAACTCGGTGGCAGCGCCACCGTGCAGATCACCGACACCGTCAGTGAGGTCGTCGCGACCCTGACCGCCGACAAGACCACCGTGTCGGAAGGTGGCCAGATCACCTACACCGTGACCCTGACCAACGCCCAGGGCCTGCCGGTCACCGGCCACAACGGCCTGACCTTCACCCTGTCCGACGGCACCAAAGTCAGCATTCCGGCCGGCAGCACCACCGGTACCGCCACCATCACCGCACCGGACGATGTCTTCGTGGGCGGCCAAGCCACCATCAGCAACAAGCTGGTGAATGTCAGCGGCGCCGACAACTTCGAGAAACTGACCATGGGTCAGGGCGAAGTACAGACCTCCGTGACCGACGAACCGGGCTCGGGCACGCCGGGTACCGGCAACCAGGGCGACAAGGTGTCCGTCACCATCGTCGGCAATGGCGACGTCAACGAAGCCCAGCAGCCAAGCTTCACCGTCAAGGTCAGCCAGAAGCTCGACCAGGACCTCACCGTTACCCTGTCCAATGGCGCCAAAGTCACCATTCCGGCTGGCCAGACCCAGGTCGAGTACAAAGCCGCCGTCCAAGGCGACGATGTGTTCAAGGACGGCGGTTCGCTGACCGTTGGCGTCACTGACGCACAGGTTGTAGGCAAGACCTTCGAGAACCTGGAGCTCGGCGGAAGCGCTACCGTGCAGATCACTGACACCATCAGCGAAGTGGTCGCGACCCTGACCGCCGACAAGACCACCGTGTCGGAAGGCGGCCAGGTCACCTACACCGTGACCCTGACCAACGCCCAGGGCCTGTCGGTCACCGGCCACAACGGCCTGACCTTCACCCTGTCCGACGGCACCAAAGTCAGCATTCCAGCCGGCAGCGCCAGCGGCACCTTCACCATCACCGCCAAGGACGACGTGTTCGTCGGCGGCCAGCCTTCGATCGTCAACAAGATCGAGTCGGTTAGCGGTGCAGACAACTTCGAAAAATTGACCCTCGGCGACAATACCGTCACCACCTCCGTCACCGACGAACCGGGCAGCGGCACAGGCACCGGTACCGGCAACCAGGGCGACAAGGTTTCCGTGACCATTGTCAGCAATGGCAATGTCACCGAGGACCAACAACCGTCGTTCACCGTCAAGGTCAGCCAGAAGCTCGACCAGGACCTGACCGTCACCCTGTCCAACGGCGCCAAGGTGACCATCGTCGCCGGCCAGACCGAGGCCATCTACAAGGCCGCGGCCCAAGGCGACGACGTGTTCAAGGACGGCAGCTCGCTGACCGTCGGCATCACCGATGCGTCGGTAGTTGGCAAGACCTTCGAGAACCTGGAGTTGGGTGGCAACGCCACAGTTCAGATTACCGACACCATCAGTGAAGTCGTCGCGACCCTGTCCGCCGACAAGACCACCGTCAGCGAAGGCGGCCAGGTCACCTACACCGTGACCCTGACCAACGCCCAGGGCCTGTCGGTCACCGGCCACAACGGCCTGACCTTCACCCTGACCGATGGCACCAAGGTCAGCATCCCGGCCGGCAGCGCCTCGGGTACCTTCACCATCACCGCCAAGGATGATGTGTACGTCGGTGGCCAGCCGAACATCGTCAACAAGATCGAATCGGTCGCCGGTGGCGACAACTTCGAGAAACTGACCCTCGGCAGCAACACCGTCACCACCTCTGTCACCGACGAACCGGGCAGCGGTACGGGCACCGGTACCGGCAACCAGGGCGACAAGGTTTCCGTGACCATCGTCGGCAATGGCGACGTGAACGAAACCCAACAGCCCAGCTTCACCGTCAAGGTCAGCCAGAAGCTTGACCAGGACCTCACCGTTACCCTGTCCAACGGCGCCAAAGTCACCATTCCGGCCGGTCAGACCCAGGTCGAGTACAAAGCGCCGGCTCAAGGTGAAGACGTCTTCAAGGATGCAGGTCCGCTGACCGTCGGCATCACCGACGCCTCGGTGGTTGGCAAGACCTTCGAGAACCTGGAGCTCGGCGGCTCGGCCACCGTGCAGATCACCGACACCACCAACGAGGTGGTCGCGACCCTGTCTGCGGACAAGACCACCGTCACCGAAGGCGGCCAGGTCACCTACACCGTCACCCTGACCAATGCCCAGGGCCTGTCGGTCACCGGCCACAATGGCCTGACCTTCACCCTGTCCGACGGTACCAAGGTCACCATCCCGGCCGGCAGCGCCAGTGGCACCTTCACCATTACCGCCAAGGACGACGTGTTCGTCGGTGGCCAGCCAAACATCGTCAACAAGATCGAATCGGTCGCCGGTGGCGACAACTTCGAGAAACTGACCCTCGGCAGCAACACCGTCACCACCTCTGTGACTGACGAGCCGGGCAGCGGCACGGGCACCGGTACCGGCAACCAGGGCGACAAGGTCTCCGTCACCATCGTCAGCAACGGCGACGTGAACGAAGCCCAGCAACCAAGCTTCACCGTCAAGGTCAGCCAGAAGCTCGAGCAGGACCTCACCGTCACCCTGTCCAACGGCGCCAAGGTCACCATTCCGGCCGGTCAGACCCAGGTCGAATACAAAGCGGCGGCCCAGGGCGACGACGTGTTCAAGGACGGCAGTTCGCTGACCGTCGGCATCACCGACGCCACTGTCACCGGCAAGACCTTCGAGAACCTGGAGCTGGGTGGCAACGCCACGGTGCAGATCACCGACACCGTCAGTGAAGTCGTCGCGACCCTGTCCGCCGACAAGACCACCGTCAGCGAAGGCGGCCAGGTTACCTACACCGTGACCCTGACCAACGCCCAAGGCCTGTCGGTCACCGGCCACAACGGCCTGACCTTCACCCTCACCGACGGCACCAAGGTCACCATCCCGGCCGGCAGCGCCTCGGGTACCTTCACCATCACCGCCAAGGACGACGTGTTCGTCGGTGGCCAGCCGAACATCGTCAACAAGATCGAGTCGGTCGCCGGTGGCGACAACTTCGAGAAACTGACTCTCGGCAGCAACACCGTCACCACCTCTGTGACTGACGAGCCGGGCAGCGGCACAGGCACCGGTACCGGCAACCAGGGCGACAAGGTCTCCGTCACCATCGTCGGCAACGGCGACGTGAACGAAGCCCAGCAACCAAGCTTCACCGTCAAGGTCAGCCAGAAGCTCGAGCAGGACCTCACCGTCACCCTGTCCAACGGCGCCAAGGTCACCATTCCGGCCGGCCAGACCCAGGTCGAATACAAAGCGGCCGCCCAGGGTGACGACGTGTTCAAGGATGGCAGTTCGCTGACCGTCGGCATCACCGACGCCACTGTCACCGGCAAGACCTTCGAGAACCTGGAGCTGGGTGGCAACGCCACGGTTCAGATCACCGACACCATCAGTGAGGTTGTCGCGACCCTGACCGCCGACAAGACCACGGTTTCGGAAGGCGGCCAAGTCACTTACACCGTCACCCTGACCAACGCCCAGGGCCTGTCGGTCACCGGCCACAACGGCCTGACCTTCACCTTGACCGATGGCACCAAGGTCACCATCCCGGCCGGCAGCGCCTCGGGTACCTTCACCATCACCGCCAAGGACGACGTGTTCGTCGGTGGCCAGCCGAACATCGTCAACAAGATCGAATCGGTCGCCGGTGGCGACAACTTCGAGAAACTGACCCTGGGCAGCAACACCGTCACCACCACCGTCACCGACGAACCAGGCAGCGGCACGGGCACCGGTACCGGCAACCAGGGCGACAAGGTTTCCGTGACCATCGTCGGCAATGGCGACGTGAACGAAACCCAACAGCCCAGCTTCACCGTCAAGGTCAGCCAGAAGCTCGACCAGGACCTCACCGTCACCCTGTCCAACGGTGCCAAGGTCACCATTCCAGCGGGTCAGACCCAGGTCGAGTACAAAGCGGCCGCTCAGGGCGACGATGTGTTCAAGGATGGTAGCTCGCTGACCGTCGGCATCACCGACGCCACGGTCACTGGCAAGACCTTCGAAAACCTGGAGCTCGGCGGCAACGCCACGGTGCAGATCACCGACACCATCAGCGAGGTCGTCGCAACCCTGTCCGCCGACAAGACCACCGTCAGCGAAGGCGGCCAGGTCACCTATACCGTGACCCTGACCAATGCCCAGGGCCTGTCGGTCACTGGCCACAATGGCCTGACCTTCACCCTGACCGACGGCACCAAGGTCACCATCCCGGCTGGCAGCGCCAGTGGCACCTTCACCATCACCGCCAAGGATGACGTGTTCGTCGGCGGCCAGCCGAATATCGTCAACAAGATCGAGTCGGTCGCCGGTGGCGACAACTTCGAGAAGCTGACCCTCGGCAGCAACACCGTCACCACTTCCGTGACCGACGAACCGGGCAGCGGCACGGGCACCGGTACCGGCAACCAGGGCGACAAGGTGTCCGTCACCATCGTCAGCAATGGCAATGTCACCGAAGACCAGCAACCATCGTTCACCGTCAAGGTCAGCCAGAAGCTCGAGCAGGACCTCACCGTCACCCTGTCCAACGGCGCCAAGGTGACCATCGTCGCCGGCCAGACCGAGGCCATCTACAAGGCTGCGGCCCAGGGCGACGACGTGTTCAAGGATGCCGGCGCCCTGACCGTGGGCATCAGCAACGCCGCCGTCACCGGCAAGACCTTCGAGAACCTGGAACTCGGCGGCGCGGCCACCGTGCAGATCAGCGACACCACCAGCGAAGTCGTGGCCACCCTGACGGCGGACAAGACCACCGTCACCGAAGGCGGCCAGGTCACCTACACCGTCACCCTGACCAACGCCCAGGGCCTGTCGGTCACCGGCCACAACGGCCTGACCTTCACCCTGACCGATGGCACCAAGGTCACCATCCCGGCCGGCAGCGCCAGCGGCACCTTCACCATCACCGCCAAGGATGATGTGTACGTCGGTGGCCAGCCGAACATCGTCAACAAGATCGAATCGGTCGCCGGCGGCGACAACTTCGAGAAACTGACCCTGGGCAGCAACACCGTCACTACCAGCGTCACCGACGAGCCAAGCGGCCAGGGCGACCTGACCACCGTGGGCATCAGCGGCGACACCTCGGTGACCGAAGGCGATACCGCCCACTACACCCTGACCCTGAGCAACACCTCGAAGAGCGAAGTAACCGTCACCCTGACCTACAGTGGCACCGCCACCAACGGCCAGGACTTCACCGGCGTGGTCACCGTCAAGATCCCGGCCAACAGCAACGGCACGACCTTCGACATCAAGACCATCGACGATCAGCTCGTTGAAGGCTCGGAGAACTTCACGGTCAAGATCAGCGGCGTCAGCGGCGGCAACTTCGAGAACCTGCAGGTCGATGCCGGCAAGTCCAGCGTCACCACCACCATCCTCGACAACGACCACGTGCCGGTGTCGACTGGTGGCGCCGTGACCGGCAACGAAGACACCGACTACGTGTTCGGCTGGGGCGACTTCAACGTCACCGACGCCGATGGCAACACCGGCCTGTCGGTGACCATCAGCAAACTGCCGGACCTTGGCAGCCTGAAGTTCTTCAACGGCACCGCGTGGGTCGATGTCACGCTGAACCAGAACATCAGCCAGGCCGACATCGCCGCCGGCAAGCTCAAGTTCGTGCCGTTGGCCAACCAGTCGGGCATCGACGGTTATGGCGGCACCGGCGTGGGCAACAAGCAGGCCGACTACGCGCAGATCAAGTACAAGCCCAACGATGGCACCAACCTGGGCGGCGAAGCGACCATGAAGGTCGATATCCGGCCGGTAGCCGACAAGCCCGACCTGAACATCGGCAACAACAACGTCAACTCGATCGGCCTGGTCAAGGAAACCTGGAACAGCCTCACCGGCCTGGGCAACAACGGCAACGGCATCTCCGGCGATACACTGAAGAACGTGTTCTCCAACTCCGGCAATGCCAGCAAGACCGAGACGGTCACCGGCGTCGACTCGACCAGCAACGTCACCCCAGGCAGCGGCTCGAAGACTTCCGGCCTGATCTACCTGGAAGCCGGCAAGACCTACGCCTTCACCGGCACCGCCGATGACAGCCTGCAGATTGTGGTCGGCGGCAAGAACGTCGCCAGCGGCATCTGGGGCTCGGGCAGCGGCGCCATCTCCGGCAGCTTCACCCCGACCACCAGCGGCTACTACACCCTGGAGATCTACAACGCCAACCAGGCCGGCCCAGGCAGCCTGGACGTCAACATCCGGGTCAACAATGGCACGGCGATGGACCTGAACAGCTCGAACATCCCGATGTACCCGAGCGTCAAGGACCTGGCCAACGCCGGCGTCACCGTTTCCGACCTGCACGGCAGCAACGGCCAGGGCTACTACGACGGCTACAAGCTCAACGAAGGCAGCGAGAACGGCGCGCCGGTCAAGCTGGTGGGCATCAGCACCAACCTGACCGACACCGACGGTTCCGAGACCCTCAGCATCAAGCTCAGCGGCATCCCGGCAGGCTCGGTGATCGCTGACAATGCCGGCCACACCTTCACCGTCGGCGCGTCCGCGGTGGACGTCACCGGCTGGAACCTGGGCAGCCTGACCATCAAGCCGCCGGCCTACTACTACGGCCAGTTCGACGTGAAGGTCAGCTCGACCTCCACCGAGAGCGTCGGCGGCAGCACCGCCACCACCGAGGGCACCATCAAGGTCACGGTCTACCCGCAGACCTACAGCACCAGCAACCTGTCCTCGGACAGCGACAACATCACCGGCACCGACGGCAACGACGTGGTGGTGGCGGACGTCAGCGGGCTGCACGTGGTACCCGGGCAGAACTACAACCTCGCCTTCATCGTCGACACCTCCGGCAGCATGGGCTCGTCGGGCGTCGATGCGGCGAAGAAATCCCTCGAGTCGGTGTTCAAGACCCTGGCCGCCAGCGTCAAGGGCGATCAGGCGGGTACTGTGAACATCCTTCTGGTGGACTTCGCCAGCCAGGTCAAGAGCAGTGTCTCGGTAACCCTGAACGATGCCGGCCTGCAGAAGCTGCTCAGTGCCCTGAACACCCTCAACTCCAATGGCGGCACCAACTACGAAGATGCGTTCAAGACCACCGCCAACTGGTTCCAGAACCTCAAGGACGGCGGCAATACCGGCAGCAACCAGACGTTCTTCATCACCGACGGCAAGCCGACGTTCTACCAGGCGGGCGAGAACAGCAACCCGACACTGGGTACCTCGGGCATCACCCTGGATACCTTCCTGGCCTCGATCAACTACAAGCCAGGCATGGCGTTCAACGACTACATCGACAGCAGCAGGACCAACTACGTCAGCATCGACAATGCCGGCAACCTGCAGGTGCAGTACATCAGCGGCAGGAACTGGAAGTACGGCGTCTCCGGCGAACTTCACCCGGAAGGCAACGGCACCTACGAACTGTCTTACCAGGCAGGCCGTGGCAGCTACACCGACGATGCCACCTGGAACAACTCGCTGAGCAGCTTCACCTTGCTCTCGGGCCTGTCCAACGTCGAGGCGATCGGCCTGAACAACGGTGTGAACACCAGCGACCTGAAACCGTTCGACTCCGACGGCACGCCGCAGACCAACATCGACCCGAGCAAGCTGGCCGAAGCCATCCTCGGCCACACCGAAGTCACCCAGCCGGGCAACGACACGGTCAATGGCGGCGATGGCAACGACATCATCTTCGGCGACCTGGTCACCTTCGACGGTATCGCCGGCACGGGTGTCGAGGCGATCCAGGCGTTCGTCGCCGGCAAGCTGGGCGTCGACGCGGGCGACGTGGATGCCCGGACGATGCACAAGTACATCAACGAGCACTACACCGAGTTCGATGTCTCGCGCAGCAATGACGGTGCCGACACCCTGCTGGGTGGCAACGGCAACGACATCATCTTCGGCCAGGGTGGCAACGACTACATCGACGGCGGCAAGGGCAACGACATCCTGCTCGGGGGGACCGGCAACGACACCCTGCTCGGCGGCGAAGGCAACGACCTGCTGTTCGGCGGTGCCGGCAACGACCTGATGATCGGCGGCAAGGGCGACGACATCATGACCGGTGGCACCGGCGCCGACACCTTCGTGTGGAAGGCCGGCGACCTGGGCAACGACGTGATCAAGGACTTCAAGGCCAGCGAAGGTGATCGCCTCGACCTGAGCGACCTGCTCCAGGGCGAGCGCGCCAGCACCATCGACAACTTCCTGAAGCTCACCACGGTCAATGGCGAGTCGACCCTGCAAGTCAGCACCGAAGGCAAGCTCAACGCCGCCGGCGGCCTGGCCAATGCCGACGTGACCATCAAGCTCGAAGGCGTCAACTGGTCGAACACCACGATCAACTCGTTGATCAGCGGCGCCGACCCGACCATCAAGATCGACAACTCCAACAGCTGATCCCTGCCTCTCTACGGCGGCCCGCAAGGGCTGCCGTCGGGGGCGCGGGCTTTCCCAGCCATCCCTTCACGCGCATACTCGTGCGCCGGGCTTACATGCCCGGTGAACTTTGCCTATGCTGCTGACTACCAAAAAGGATTCATCGTGACGAGGGACGCCGCCATGTTCTACGTGCAACGCGACGCCGAGGGCCAGTTGCTGCGGGTGGAAGCCGCCGCGTTTGACGGTTTTACCGACATGGTCCCGGCAGACAATGCCGAGATCCAGGAATGGTTCGCCGACGACGTTGTCGAGAACAGCCTCAAGCAGCTCAAGCAGAGCGACCTGGACATGATCCGGGTGCTCGAAGACCTGATCGAAGTGCTGACGGCCAAGGGGGTGTTCAGCATCACCGACCTGCCGCCGGGCGCCCAAGCCAAGCTGCTAAGCCGCTCCACCGCGCGCAAGGCGCTGGGCGGTTTGAACAACCTGATCGAGGAAGAAGAGGAAGGCGGGTTGATCTGAACGGCCCCGTTCGCTGTAGGAGCGGCTTCAGCCGCGATGCAGGTATCGCGGTGTGCGGCACCCGCTTCGCGGGTGATCGCGGCTAAAGCCGCTCCTACAGAGCGAGCAGGCTCAACGCCAAGGCGCAGGCTCACCCACCAGTTGTCCCTGGATCCCCTGCACCCCCATCTCGCGCAGCACCTTCAATTCCCCTTCGGTCTCCACCCGTTCGGCGATCAACGGCAGGTCGATGCTGTGCGCCGCCCGCTGGATGGCTTCGATGAACAGCCGCTTGTGCCGCTCATGGTCGATGTTGCGGATATAGCCACCATCGATCTTCAGGTAGGCCAGGCCCAGGTGCGCCAGGTTACCGATCATGCTGAAGCGGCCCCCGAAACGCTGCAGCGCCAGGCTGAACCCCAGCCCGCGCAAGCGACGGGTCAGTTGCTCGAGCATCGATTGTTCGGGCAACTGCTCTTCGCCGATCTCGAAGGTCAGGCGCGGCCCGATGGCGCGGTACTGGCCCAGCAGCTCGAAGACCCGCTGCAACGCCTTGGGGTCAGCCAGGGTCGCCGCCGACAAGTTCAGCGCCAGCGACTCGCCATGCCCCTGCAGGTGCTTGAGCACCTTCTCGAGCACCAGCAGGTCCAGCCGCGCCATCCAGCCGAAACGCTCGAGCCAGGGCAGGAAGCGCCCCGCCGCCAGGGCCTTGCCCTGCTCGTCGTGCAAGCGCGAGATGACCTTGTAGTGCAGCACCCGATCTGTCGCCCGGCAATCCACCACCGGCTGGAAGAACAACTCGAACTGCCCTTTGGAGAGCGCCTGGTCCAGGCGCATATGCCAGGCATGATGGCTGTCGGCGGCATCGGCCGCGGCCCCCTGCTCCAGGCACACCCAGCCCGGTTGCGGCTGGCTCTCGGCGCGGGCCAGCGCTTCGTCGGCAAGCTTGAGCAGGTCCTGGGGGACATCGCCTGGGTTGTAGGGTGCCAGGCCGATGCAGGCCACCGGGTCGACATCGCTGGCACCGGTTTCGTGCAGGCTCTGCAACGTCGTGGCCAGGGCCTGGGCCAGCTGGATCGCCTCGTCATGGACCATGCCCGGCGCCAACACGGCAAATTCGCCACCCCGGCTGCGGGTGATCAGGTCGTTGGTTTCCGGGTAGTGGGCACACGTGCGGCGCAGTTGTTCTCCCACCGCCTGCAGCAACTGGTCAGTGCGCTGACCGCCCAGCCGCGCGTTGAGGCCAGCCAGGTCCTGGACCCGCAGCAGCAGCAGGTAACCGGCGCGCGCCTCCTCCAGGTTGCTGACCCGGGCATTGAGCTGCATCTCGAAGTAGCGGCGGTTGGCCAGGCCCGTGAGGCTGTCCTGGTACGACTCGGTGCGCAGTTTCTCGCTGCGTTCGGCCTGTTCGGTGAACAGCGCCTTGAGCTTCTCGACCATCTGGTTCATCGCCTGCACCACCCGCCGCAGTTCCGGCGTGCGCGGCAGCTCGGGCAGGCTGAGGAATTCGCGGCGGGCGATGGCGTGGGACTGCGCCACCATGTAGTCCAGCGGCCGCAACTGCCGGCGCAGCAGCAGCGCACCGAGCACCGCGCTCACCGCGCCGCACAGCAGCAGCCAGCCAAGGCTGCCCAAGGCGCTCTGCCAGAGCTTGGCGAGGGCGAACATCGGGTGGCTGATCACCTCGACCCGCGCCGCCTGCTGCCAGCCACGGCTGACGATCGCGTCGCCCCCGGCCGGCTCCAGGCCGATCAGGTGGATGAACCAGCCCGGCACACCACCGCTGTCAGGCTCGGCATGGCGCTCGACCAGCACGGCATTGGAGCCCAGGTCGATGACCTTGATGCTGGTGTAGTAGCCACTGTCGAAGATCGAGCTGACCATCAGTTCGACCATCGCCGGGTCGTCGATGTTGGGTGTGAGCGACAGCGCCAGCGCGGTGGCCGCGTCCTGGGCGTGGGAGCGCAACTGGTTGACGTACTGGCTGCGCGAGCTCTCCAGGCTGACCATGAAGCTGCCACTGAAGGCGACCACCAGGAACAGGCAAATGGCTAGCAGCAATTGTTTGAACAGTGACATCTGTGCTCCTTCAGTAAACCGGTTCGGCCGGGAACCCTTCGGCCTGCATTTTCTTCAGCAGATCCTGCCAACGCGACAGGCGCTTGGTGTCGCCGACTTTCTTGTTGCCAGCAGCGCCGGTCAGCCACAGGCCTTCGCCATTGAAGGCGTACACCGGCAGCAGGTCGGTGCGCTGGCTGGCGGGCTTGATCGCGTCCATCAGGCTGTCGAGCACCAGAGGCTGGGCCTGTGGGCTTGAATAATAGGTCAGGACCATGTGCGCACGGTTCTGGCGCAGGGCCTTGACGTAGGTGATGCGCAGCTTCTCGGCCGGGATGCCCATGCGCCGCAGGCTGAAGTACTTGGCGATGGCATAGTCCTCGCAATCCCCCGCCCCCTTGATCAGCGACTGCACCGGCGTGGCCCAGTAGTCGACCTCATGCCACAGGTCGATATCCTCGACATAGCGCAACTGCTGGTTGAAGAAGCGATTGACCACCTGCAACTGCTCCAGCTCGCTGCCCTGCTTCTGCGTGGCGAGCAGTTGCTGCCAGGCATCGATGCGCTTCTGGCCCTCGCCCAACGGCCCATAGAGCGCCTGGGCACGGCGGCTGATCTGGGAAAAGTCCCAATCCGCCTGCGTGACGCCCAGCAACAGGCCGCCGAGCAGCACGGCGAGGCCGAAGCGGCGCAGGGTCGTATTGAGAGTCCAAGGTATCGCCACTGCGGACACCTGTTCAGATCATTCGAAAGCAGCGATGGTGCGGGCTGGCGGTGCAAAAGACAATGGCACCTTGCGATCATGCTGCCAGCCGTCGGCAAACCTGCTCCACAAAGACCATGCAAGGAGGCCCGCGACTTCCCTTGGCAGCCGACTTCCTTCACGATAGCCGCGTTCGATGAACGGGCACAGGCCCACATCCACTTGCCGTTTGACAAGCGGCCCCGTCCCTCACTAGGGTTATTGGATCCAATCTTCATGTTGCCGAGGCTGAACCCGCGTGGCTGAGAAACCCAAACTCCTGAGCACCGTGCTGGGCAGCGAGCAAGTTCCGCCGCACCTCGCCCGCAGCGTCATCGAAGAGCGCCTGCGCAGTGCCATCCTCGATGGCCGCCTGCCCCCGGGCACCGCCCTGCGCCAACAGGAGCTGGCCAGCCTCTTCGGCGTCAGCCGCATGCCGGTGCGCGAAGCCCTGCGCCAGCTCGAAGCGCAATCGCTGCTGCAGGTGGTCATGCATAAAGGCGCCGTGGTCGCGCCGCTGATCGGCGAGGACGCGGTCGACACCTACGCGCTGCGTGTCATCCTCGAGACCGAGGCCCTGCGCCAATCGATTCCCCTGCTCGATGCCAATGACATCGCCCAGGCCCGTGGTTATATCCAGCAGTTGGAAAACGAAACCCGTCACGCCGAGATCGGTCGCCTCAACCGCCTGTTCCACATGGCCCTCTACAGCAAGGCGCACAACCAGAAGCTGCTGCGCATGATCGAGATCGAGCTCAACGAAGAGGAGCGCTTCCTGCGTTTCCACCTGTCGTCGATGGGGCTGGGCAAGCTGACACAGGACGACCATATCGCCTTGGTGGATGCGGCCAGCGACAAACTGGTGGATGATGCCGTGAAGTTGCTCGAAGCCCACCTGAACAATGCCGCCCGCACCATCAGGAAGTACCTCGACCGACAGTCGACAGCCGATCAGTGACACCCCGCAGCCACGGTCGTGGCTGGGTCGGCAAGGAACGTCATCCGGCATAAGGAACGCCAGTGCACGTGCAGACGCTACAGGGAACAACAATCGAACCACCTGCCCGGATCCGCCTGATCTGCCTGGCCTACGACCGACAACAGCTCATGCAGTACCGCACCTGGGCCCAGACCCTGTGCGATCCCATCGAACTGATTGCCGCGGATGTCCCTCCCTCTGTCCGACTGGATGGGTTCGACCCCGCGCAACCTCCCTGCCCCCTCGCCCGTGCGTTGCTCGACAAACTCCAGCCCTACCTCGCCCACCCCCATGCCATCTTCGGCCAGGGCCTTGGCGCGCATGTGGCGGTGGCACTGACCCAGTTGGCGCAGAACCATCATCCTGGGCAGACTCGCCATCTCTTTGTTTCCACTTATGACAGCCCTTCCCCCCGCCTGGACATCACCACCCGCCAGGCCATCCAGGTGCCGATGACCGTGCTGTACCTTCCCGGCTCGCTGCCGGCCATGCTTGGCTGGCACAGCCTTGCCCGCCAGGGCCTTGAGCTGATCGAGCTGCCCGCGCAATCGGTCGACACCTCACTGCTCAACCAGCGCCTGGTGCGCATCATCAACACCCACCTCGGCCTGCTCAGCTTGTAGCCACGCACGCTTACGCCCCCTCCAGAAACATCCATTTGCGTTGTCATGGCTGCCGCAAGCCATGGCAGTGCCAGCATTTTGGGCACACTCTAGTCCCCGCGCCGACCGCTGATCACCCGACGGGCCTGGTCGGCTGCACTTTATCCACCAGAAGAAGGAGTGTGGTACCGGGGCAAGGACCGCAAGCGATCAGCCGCCCCTTAATAGTCAAACCTCCCCTGACTCCGTTTATCAGTGCTCCGAGTGAGGCATTCACTCCGTCGTATTCTTTTCTGATAGTTAATTATCGGAAGGGGCACTTATTGCCTAAATAAAGCTTACCAGAAAGTTTTATATACCCTCTATTTGCTCGTAAAAAACACAAACTTAAAATAATTAAAAAAACATTTGCCGACAACTTTGAAGTTGCTCTAACTTTTATATCGCCAGGCGCCGACAACCTGTAACAACCGCGCCCCTGGCCTCTGCAGGTTCATCAATATCGATTTTGCTTCGAGGGCCTCGTGCACCTCGAATATGGCAAAGCGAACAACCCGCAGTGAAATAACAATCCCTCAAATGCCCACAACGGACATCATCATGAGCACATTGAAGAGCACACTTTCCAACAAGAAGATCGCACTTTCCCGGCACCCGCTGTTTTCCGAGATCGACTCGCTCGACACGTTGCGTCGTTTCATGGAAACCCACGTTTTTGCCGTCTGGGATTTCATGTCACTGACCAAACGCCTGCAACAGGAGCTGACCTGCGTCAGCCTGCCCTGGCTGCCCCCGGCAGACCCGGCCGCTGCCCGCCTGATCAACGAGATCGTGCTGGGCGAGGAATCCGACGACCGCCTCGACCACGGTCACTACAGCCACTTCGAGCTGTACCTGGACGCCATGCGCGAGGTCGGCGCCTGCACCCAGGCGATCGAACGCTTCATCAGCCTCCAGCAACAGGGCGTCGACGCGCTGAGCGCCCTGCCCCGCGCTGGAGCCAGCGAAGCGGCCCAGCACTTCGTGCGCGACACCCTCGAAGTGGCCCTGGAAGCCCCCGCGCACCGCGTCGCCGCCGCCTTCCTGCACGGCCGTGAAAGCGTCATCCCGATGATGTTCCAGCAGATCCTCGACGAATGGGGCATCGACAGCGAGCAGGCCCCCACCTTCCGCTACTACCTGCAACGGCATATCGAGGTCGACTCCGAAGACCACGGCCCGGCCGCCGAGCAGTTGCTGGCACGCCTGGTCGATCACGACCCGGTACGCCAGGAGGACGTCTACGCCGCCGCCATCGCCGCGGTGGACAGCCGCATGGCCCTGTGGGACCGCCTGCGCGCCTCGCTGCAAACCCCTGTCGCCGAGGTCACCCCATGAACGCCCATGAATACCGCTCCTTCGCCGAGGTCTGGGAAGAGCGCGCCACCATCCGCACCCGGCCCCGGCGCCTGGTCGAGGACGACCAGCGGCTGATCTACCCGCTCAGCCGCCAACCCCTGGTGCTGGGTGCCACCTTCCAGCGCGAGTGCCCGCAGTTGCGCGACTTCGTATTGGTGCAGAGCCTCTACAAGTTCATCAACGACGTGGTGATCTTCGAGACCGAGATCGTCGACCGTACCGCACGGCGCATCGCCAAGGACCGCTTCGCCGTGCGCTTCCCGTTCGCCTGCCGCTACGACGCCATGACCGTGGTGGTGGACGAGGACTACCACGCCCTGGTGGCCATGGACTTCCTGCAGCAGACCGTCGCCCTGACCGGTATCGAACCGATCGCCCTGCCCCAGGAGATCGAGCTCAGCCGGGCCATCCCGGCGGCCCTGGCGCAGGTACCCGAGGGCCTGCGCGATGCCGTGGAGCTGATCTGCGTGGGCATTGCCGAGAACACCCTGACCGACGATGTGGCGGCGTTCGCCCGCGACGACTCGGTCAAGCCCTCGGTGAAAGGCCTGATGGCCGACCACCTGCTCGATGAGGGCCGTCACTCGAGCTTCTGGGCACGCCTGACGCGGATCTACTGGCAGGCGGCAGCCGAAGCCGACCGCCAGGCGATCGCCGAGGTGCTGCCGGTGTTCCTGCGCCAGTACCTGACCAACGACATCCAACAAGCCTTCGACCGTGCCCTTATCGCCGCACTGCCGGTGACCGAGACGCTGCGCCAGGCCTTGCGCGAAGAAGCTCAAGGGCTGGCCTACCCGATCAACCACCAACATCCGTTGCTGGGCAACATCCTGCGCTTCTTCCGTGCCAGTTCGATGCTTGAGTCGGCCTGCGTACAGCAGGCCCTGCGCGACTACCTGCCCTGAGGACACCCTGATGAGACGCCTCGACATACTCCTGGTGGGCCACAGCCCCGCCCTGGGGCAACTGGCCCAGCGGCTCGACGAACACGGCCATGGCATCACCACCGCCAACGACGCCGACGCCTTGCGCCGACAACTGATCGCCCGCCCGCACCTGGTGGTGGAGGACGGCAGCCTGGTGCTGAACAGCAGCGACTGGCAATCGCTGGACGCGACGCCCCTGCTGAGGCTGCGCCTGGGTGCCAGCTTCGCCGAAACCCTGCCACGCCTCGAGACCCTGTGCTGGTGCGGCAGTGCCAGCGCCCA
This sequence comes from Pseudomonas entomophila, assembly GCF_018417595.1. Lineage (NCBI taxonomy): Bacteria > Pseudomonadati > Pseudomonadota > Gammaproteobacteria > Pseudomonadales > Pseudomonadaceae > Pseudomonas > Pseudomonas entomophila. The sequence continues at coordinate 140,699 of NZ_CP070982.1, read as the reverse complement.
GCGGCTGATCGAACGCCTGCCCGTACCGTCGCCTGCCTCCGGCAACGGCCAGCAACTGCGTGAGGACACCCTGCAAGCCCTGAACGACCTGCTCGCCCTGCAGGTCACCCGCTACGCCCGCAACCCGCAGTACCTGCAGGACGCACCCGCTGTCAGCCCCGGCGTGCAGGAGCGCGAACATGGCCTGGACTGGCTGGAGGCGCTGGCCTACCGGCACCCGTTCAACCGCACGCTGCGCGCCGACCTCCTGGAACAGGCCGAGACCGGCTTGATCGGGCAACTGGAGCACAGCCTGCGCCAACACGCCGAACGCACAGCGTTGAATCGCGACGGCCAGCGCTACCGCTATCGGCAGCTGCACGCCCGCACCGTGGCGATCCAGCGTACGCTACTGCCGCTGTTGCCAGAGGCTGGCGAGCACCCTCCGGTGGTCGCCGTGTGCATGGCCAAGTCGCCCGAGCTCTATGCCAGCTTGCTGGCGATCCTGGGCTGTTCGGCCATTTACCTACCCCTGGACCCGGCGACCCCGGTCGAACGTCGTCAACGCATCCTGGCGGACGCCAATGCCTGTGTGCTGCTGCACGACGGCCAAGAAGCCGTGGATATACGGCACCTGGATGTACGCGCGCTGCCGGAAGCCGAGGACGCCCACCTGCCCACACTGGCACAGCGCCCGGCCTGCGCCGGCCAGGCCTGCGTGGCGATCTACACCTCCGGTACCACGGGCCTGCCCAAGGGCGTGCTGCTCAGCCAGGGCAACCTGGCGCACTTCATGGCCTGGTATCGCGAGCACGTGGCACTGGACCGGCACAGCCGAGTGCTGCAGTTCTCCACCATCGGCTTCGACGCTTCCCTGCTGGATATCCTGCCCACCTTCGCCTGCGGTGCCGAACTGGTGCTGCCCAGCGAAGACCAGCGCCGTGACCCGCAACAGCTGGCGCGACTTATCCACAGCCAGGACGTCAGCCATGCGTTCCTGCCGCCGGCATTGTTGAGCATCCTTCCGCGCGATATGCCGCTGGGCCTTGAGCATCTGGTCACTGGCGGCGATGTCTGCGAACCGGAAGTCATCGCCCGGCTGTCCGGGCAATGCCGGATGCACAACATCTATGGCCCGACCGAAACCACCGTGCTGGCAACTACCCGGGTGTTTGCCAGCGGCGACAGCAACCGCAACCTCGGCCTGCCCATCGCCAACACCCAGGTGCTGATCCTCGACGAAGACCTGCGCCCGGTCACGCAGCAGACTGCAGGCGAGCTTTACATCACCGGCCCCGGTGTCGGACTCGGTTATCTGAACAACCCGGCGCTGACCGCCGAACGCTTCGTCGAGGTGTACCTGCCCGACGGCCGCACGCTACGTGCCTACCGCACGGGCGATATCGGCAAGTGGACCCCCCAGGGCATCGAGTTGTGCGGTCGGCGTGACAACCAGGTGAAGATCCGCGGCTTTCGCGTTGAGCCGGAAGAGATCGAACACTGCCTGCGTGACAGCCTGTTGTTCGCCCAGGTGGCGGTCGTGATCGATGCCCAGCGCCGCGTGCTTGCGTTCGTCGCCCATGGCCACGGCGCAGATGCCGAACAGCAACTACGCGCGCACGCCGAGCAGCACCTGCCTGACTACATGCGCCCGATGTTCTATCAGGAGCTGGAGCAGATGCCCTACACCGCCAATGGCAAGGTGGATCGCCAGGCGCTGTCGCAGCGACCACTGGCCTTGCCCACCCGCCATTGCCTGCAACCGGGCACCGCCACCGAACATCGCTTGCGTGGCCTGTGGAGTGAACTGCTGGAACTGCCGGAAGCAGACATTTCCATCGATGACAGCTTCTTCAACCTCGGTGGCCATTCAATCCTGCTGTCGCGGTTACTGCTGGCGGTGCGTGATGGCTTCGGCCAGGGCGTGGCGATCAATCGCTTTATCGAACAACCGACCCTGCAGCGGTTGGGTGCCTTGCTCGATGGTGACGACACGGCGCAACAGCACTCGCTGGAGCGCCTGGAGCAGGACGCCAACCGCGACCTCGCCCTGCAGGTACTGCCTGTCGAGCGCCTGGGCGATGTGCACAAGGTGATCGTCACCGGGGCCAACAGCTTCCTCGGCGTGCACCTGGTCGAAGCCCTGCTGGATTGGGGGGCCACCGAGGTGGCCTGCCTGGTGCGCAGTGCCGAGGGTGTGGATGCCGCCGAACGCTTTGCCCGGTCGTTGCGTGACAACCACCTCACCCTCGACCTCTCACGCATCAAGGTCTTCGAGGCCGACCTGCGCAAGCCACGTCTGGGCCTGTCACAGGCCGACTACGACTACCTGGACGAAGGCTATGGCGCCCTGCTGCACAACGCTGCGCAGGTCAACCATGTGCTCGATTATCAGGTACTGGCCGCCGACAACATCGAGCCGTTGTTCGAGTGCCTGCGCCTGTGCGAGGGCCGGCGCAAGAAGATCTTCAACTTCGTCTCCACCCTCTCCGCCTGCAGTGCCGTGGACAGCCATGGCCAGGTACTGGAGGACGAACCGGCGAGCACCCCGCCAATCTACATCCGCAACGGCTACAACCTGAGCAAGTGGGTCGGTGAACGCATCCTCAGTCGCGCCCGCGCGCAAGGGGTGTGGGTCAACCTGTTCCGCCCGGGGAACATCACCTTCGACAGCCGTACCGGCGCCTGCCAGCCCCAGCGCAATCGCCTGATGCTGATGCTCAAGGGTTCGCTGCAACTGGGGCAGGTACCTGGCCTGGAAATCGACTTCGACCTGATGCCGGTGGACTTCCTCTCGCGCTTCATTGCTTTCCACAGCAGCCGCCACCAGGCCGGGCAATGCGTGTTCAACCTGCACAACCCCGAGCCTTTGCGCTGGCGCGACTACCTGGCTTCGTTCCGTGAACAGGGCCATGCCTTCGAGCTGGTCAGCATCGAGCAGTGGCAGCGCCAGTTGCGCCGGGTCGACCGCGACAACGCGCTGTACGACGTCCTGGGCTTCTACCTGGATGGTTTCGAGGAAGACATCGGCGACATCTCCGGGATTGCCCATGCCAACGCCCGTGACGGGGTGAGGCGCATGGGCGCCCAGTACCCCAGCAAGAACCCCGAACTGCTGCGCCGCGGCTGCCAGTACCTGGCCGACATCGGCTTCATATGACCCCTTTTCACACAACAGGAGCAACACAGCATGCAAGCACTCAAACCCGATACCCTGATCCGCAACCCTGAAGGGTGCGAGGTGGTCTCCAGCGTGGAAATCACCGCGCCCGCCGCCGCCGTGTGGAACATCGTCGGCAACTTCGCCGGGTTCCCAGTGTTCATCCCCGCGCTCGCGCACATCGACATGACCGGCAGCGGTGTGCGTTCGCTGCGCAAGAAACTGTTCAAGGATGGCAACGTGGTCATCGAGCAGCTCAATTCCCGCGATGACCAGGCCATGCATATGACCTGGAGCCTGATCTACACCAGCCTGAACATCGGAAACCTGTGGGCTGCGATGGAGGTGCAAGCGATCGACGCCAACCACAGCCGCGCGACCTGGACCATCCAGGCCGAGCCTTGGCAGGGCGGCCCCGAGGCGCTGCCGGGCTTCCAGGCGTTTCTCCAGGGGTTTGCCGATGAGGCGATGGGGAATGTGAAGAACCTGCTGAGCTGATCTACCCGTAACAAAAAGCCGCTCCCCTTGGAGCGGCTTTTTTGTGCCTGCTGGAAATTTGTAGGAGCGGCTTTAGCCGCGATGCGGACAACGCGGTGCCTGGCACCCGCTTCGCGGCTGATCGCGGCTAAAGCCGCTCCTACAGAGGTCGTGCCCAATCAATGGGTACGGTTTCTACGCAGCGGAAAAGACAAAGCCCCTGACCGCATTGCGATCAGGGGCTTCGGAATTGAATCTTGACGATGACCTACTCTCACATGGGGAAACCCCACACTACCATCGGCGATGCATCGTTTCACTGCTGAGTTCGGGATGGGATCAGGTGGTTCCAATGCTCTATGGTCGTCAAGAAATTCTGTGTGCCGGTCCGTCCGTGGGACGTGCCAGCGAATCTCTGTACTCTCTACTTAAAGACAAAACCCCTACCTGCCTGCGCAGATAGGGGTTTTGCGAAATGAATCTTGACGATGACCTACTCTCACATGGGGAAACCCCACACTACCATCGGCGATGCATCGTTTCACTGCTGAGTTCGGGATGGGATCAGGTGGTTCCAATGCTCTATGGTCGTCAAGAAATTCTGTTGCCAGAAGATCCAGATGGATACTCCAGCGAATTCGGATATGTGATCTTTGTGGTTCGTTGCGAACTTTCGGTTCGTATCGTCTTCACCACCACAATCTGCTTCGTGTGCAGATTGCTTGGGTGTTATATGGTCAAGCCTCACGGGCAATTAGTATTGGTTAGCTCAACGCCTCACAGCGCTTACACACCCAACCTATCAACGTCGTAGTCTTCGACGGCCCTTCAGGGGATTCAAGATCCCAGTGAGATCTCATCTTGAGGCAAGTTTCCCGCTTAGATGCTTTCAGCGGTTATCTCTTCCGAACATAGCTACCCGGCAATGCCACTGGCGTGACAACCGGAACACCAGAGGTTCGTCCACTCCGGTCCTCTCGTACTAGGAGCAGCCCCTCTCAAATCTCAAACGTCCACGGCAGATAGGGACCGAACTGTCTCACGACGTTCTAAACCCAGCTCGCGTACCACTTTAAATGGCGAACAGCCATACCCTTGGGACCGGCTTCAGCCCCAGGATGTGATGAGCCGACATCGAGGTGCCAAACACCGCCGTCGATATGAACTCTTGGGCGGTATCAGCCTGTTATCCCCGGAGTACCTTTTATCCGTTGAGCGATGGCCCTTCCATACAGAACCACCGGATCACTAAGACCTACTTTCGTACCTGCTCGACGTGTTTGTCTCGCAGTCAAGCGCGCTTTTGCCTTTATACTCTACGACCGATTTCCGACCGGTCTGAGCGCACCTTCGTACTCCTCCGTTACTCTTTGGGAGGAGACCGCCCCAGTCAAACTACCCACCATACACTGTCCTCGATCCGGATAACGGACCTGAGTTAGAACCTCAAGGTTGCCAGGGTGGTATTTCAAGGATGGCTCCATGAGAACTGGCGTCCCCACTTCAAAGCCTCCCACCTATCCTACACAAGCAAGCTCAAAGTCCAGTGCAAAGCTATAGTAAAGGTTCACGGGGTCTTTCCGTCTAGCCGCGGATACACTGCATCTTCACAGCGATTTCAATTTCACTGAGTCTCGGGTGGAGACAGCGCCGCCATCGTTACGCCATTCGTGCAGGTCGGAACTTACCCGACAAGGAATTTCGCTACCTTAGGACCGTTATAGTTACGGCCGCCGTTTACCGGGGCTTCGATCAAGAGCTTCGCTTGCGCTAACCCCATCAATTAACCTTCCGGCACCGGGCAGGCGTCACACCCTATACGTCCACTTTCGTGTTTGCAGAGTGCTGTGTTTTTAATAAACAGTCGCAGCGGCCTGGTATCTTCGACCGGCGTGGGCTTACGCAGCAAGTGCTTCACCCTCACCGGCGCACCTTCTCCCGAAGTTACGGTGCCATTTTGCCTAGTTCCTTCACCCGAGTTCTCTCAAGCGCCTTGGTATTCTCTACCTAACCACCTGTGTCGGTTTGGGGTACGGTTCCCAGTTATCTGAAGCTTAGGAGCTTTTCTTGGAAGCATGGCATCAACCACTTCGCGCTCTAATGAGCACTCGTCATCAGCTCTCGGCCTTGAGATCCCGGATTTGCCTAAGATCTCAGCCTACCACCTTAAACTTGGACAACCAACGCCAAGCTGGCCTAGCCTTCTCCGTCCCTCCATCGCAATAACTGGAAGTACAGGAATATTAACCTGTTTTCCATCGACTACGCTTTTCAGCCTCGCCTTAGGGACCGACTAACCCTGCGTCGATTAACGTTGCGCAGGAAACCTTGGTCTTTCGGCGTGCGAGTTTTTCACTCGCATTGTCGTTACTCATGTCAGCATTCGCACTTCTGATACCTCCAGCAAGCTTCTCAACTCACCTTCACAGGCTTACAGAACGCTCCTCTACCGCATCACCAAAGGTGATACCCGTAGCTTCGGTGCATGGTTTGAGCCCCGTTACATCTTCCGCGCAGGCCGACTCGACTAGTGAGCTATTACGCTTTCTTTAAAGGGTGGCTGCTTCTAAGCCAACCTCCTAGCTGTCTAAGCCTTCCCACATCGTTTCCCACTTAACCATGACTTTGGGACCTTAGCTGACGGTCTGGGTTGTTTCCCTTTTCACGACGGACGTTAGCACCCGCCGTGTGTCTCCCATGCTCGGCACTTGTAGGTATTCGGAGTTTGCATCGGTTTGGTAAGTCGGGATGACCCCCTAGCCGAAACAGTGCTCTACCCCCTACAGTGATACATGAGGCGCTACCTAAATAGCTTTCGAGGAGAACCAGCTATCTCCGAGCTTGATTAGCCTTTCACTCCGATCCACAGGTCATCCGCTAACTTTTCAACGGTAGTCGGTTCGGTCCTCCAGTCAGTGTTACCTAACCTTCAACCTGCCCATGGATAGATCGCCCGGTTTCGGGTCTATACCCAGCGACTAAAGCGCCCTATTAAGACTCGCTTTCGCTACGCCTCCCCTATTCGGTTAAGCTCGCCACTGAATATAAGTCGCTGACCCATTATACAAAAGGTACGCAGTCACCTAACAAAGTAGGCTCCCACTGCTTGTACGCATACGGTTTCAGGTTCTATTTCACTCCCCTCTCCGGGGTTCTTTTCGCCTTTCCCTCACGGTACTGGTTCACTATCGGTCAGTCAGTAGTATTTAGCCTTGGAGGATGGTCCCCCCATGTTCAGACAAAGTTTCTCGTGCTCCGTCCTACTCGATTTCACTGGCAAGAGATTTTCGTGTACGGGGCTATCACCCACTATGGCCGCACTTTCCAGAGCGTTCCACTAATCTCAAACCAGCTTAAGGGCTGGTCCCCGTTCGCTCGCCACTACTAAGGGAATCTCGGTTGATTTCTTTTCCTCAGGGTACTTAGATGTTTCAGTTCCCCTGGTTCGCCTCTTGCACCTATGTATTCAGTACAAGATACTCAGCTTATGCTGAGTGGGTTCCCCCATTCAGAGATCTCTGGATCACAGTCTGTTTGCCGACTCCCCAAAGCTTATCGCAGGCTACCACGTCTTTCATCGCCTCTGACTGCCAAGGCATCCACCGTATGCGCTTCTTCACTTGACCATATAACCCCAAGCAATCTGGTTATACTGTGAAGACGACATTCGCCGAAAATTCGCACGTCGCTCTTTCGAGCAGAACTCACAAATTTTACCTTAGCCTGAATAACCAGCAGTGAAACTGGCATTCAGTCTATTTCTATCACATATCCGAATTTTTAAAGAACGATCTGACAAAAGCCAGAAATCAACATTCATCAACGAATGCTCATTTCTAAGTTCTGATCAAGTGACACAACTGCGAAAGTGGTGGAGCCAAGCGGGATCGAACCGCTGACCTCCTGCGTGCAAGGCAGGCGCTCTCCCAGCTGAGCTATGGCCCCGCATATTGGTAGGTCTGGGCAGATTTGAACTGCCGACCTCACCCTTATCAGGGGTGCGCTCTAACCAACTGAGCTACAGACCTAGTATTGGGTCTTGATCGTCTTTACATCTGAATCAAGCAATTCGTGTGGGAGCTCATCAGCAGGCTGATGTCGTCGATTAAGGAGGTGATCCAGCCGCAGGTTCCCCTACGGCTACCTTGTTACGACTTCACCCCAGTCATGAATCACACCGTGGTAACCGTCCCCCCGAAGGTTAGACTAGCTACTTCTGGTGCAACCCACTCCCATGGTGTGACGGGCGGTGTGTACAAGGCCCGGGAACGTATTCACCGCAACATTCTGATTTGCGATTACTAGCGATTCCGACTTCACGCAGTCGAGTTGCAGACTGCGATCCGGACTACGATCGGTTTTGTGAGATTAGCTCCACCTCGCGGCTTGGCAACCCTCTGTACCGACCATTGTAGCACGTGTGTAGCCCAGGCCGTAAGGGCCATGATGACTTGACGTCATCCCCACCTTCCTCCGGTTTGTCACCGGCAGTCTCCTTAGAGTGCCCACCATAACGTGCTGGTAACTAAGGACAAGGGTTGCGCTCGTTACGGGACTTAACCCAACATCTCACGACACGAGCTGACGACAGCCATGCAGCACCTGTGTCAGAGTTCCCGAAGGCACCAATCCATCTCTGGAAAGTTCTCTGCATGTCAAGGCCTGGTAAGGTTCTTCGCGTTGCTTCGAATTAAACCACATGCTCCACCGCTTGTGCGGGCCCCCGTCAATTCATTTGAGTTTTAACCTTGCGGCCGTACTCCCCAGGCGGTCAACTTAATGCGTTAGCTGCGCCACTAAAATCTCAAGGATTCCAACGGCTAGTTGACATCGTTTACGGCGTGGACTACCAGGGTATCTAATCCTGTTTGCTCCCCACGCTTTCGCACCTCAGTGTCAGTATCAGTCCAGGTGGTCGCCTTCGCCACTGGTGTTCCTTCCTATATCTACGCATTTCACCGCTACACAGGAAATTCCACCACCCTCTACCATACTCTAGCTCGCCAGTTTTGGATGCAGTTCCCAGGTTGAGCCCGGGGCTTTCACATCCAACTTAACGAACCACCTACGCGCGCTTTACGCCCAGTAATTCCGATTAACGCTTGCACCCTCTGTATTACCGCGGCTGCTGGCACAGAGTTAGCCGGTGCTTATTCTGTCGGTAACGTCAAAACAGCAAGGTATTAACTTACTGCCCTTCCTCCCAACTTAAAGTGCTTTACAATCCGAAGACCTTCTTCACACACGCGGCATGGCTGGATCAGGCTTTCGCCCATTGTCCAATATTCCCCACTGCTGCCTCCCGTAGGAGTCTGGACCGTGTCTCAGTTCCAGTGTGACTGATCATCCTCTCAGACCAGTTACGGATCGTCGCCTTGGTGAGCCATTACCCCACCAACTAGCTAATCCGACCTAGGCTCATCTGATAGCGCAAGGCCCGAAGGTCCCCTGCTTTCTCCCGTAGGACGTATGCGGTATTAGCGTTCCTTTCGAAACGTTGTCCCCCACTACCAGGCAGATTCCTAGGCATTACTCACCCGTCCGCCGCTGAATCAAGGAGCAAGCTCCCGTCATCCGCTCGACTTGCATGTGTTAGGCCTGCCGCCAGCGTTCAATCTGAGCCATGATCAAACTCTTCAGTTCAATACTGCTTGGGTTTTTAAGAAACCCTAAACTTGGCTCAGCAATCTCAAATGACTATGTGATTTCTCGCATGGTCACTTGTGATGCTGATAATCTTTGTGACTATCAGTCCGTACTCACAAGCACCCACACGAATTGCTTGATTCAATTTGTTAAAGAGCGATTGGTTAAGAGCTTTTCATCTCAACCGAGGCGCGCATTCTACGCTAACCTCATTTCGTGTCAAGCGTTATTTTCGAAGTTTTTCGTTCAACTTCAAACACTTGACTCGCTGCGATCTCTCGTAGCGGGAGGCGAATCATACAGCGTTACAACCTGCTGTCAACCACCTTTTTCACCGCTTTCGATCTGAAACCGAAGCCCTTCCAGCACCTTCGAACTCGCTTAACTCGTTGATTCTCAAGGAGTTTCGCGTTCCGTTGTCGCTGGAAGTGGGGCGCATTATAAGGGGATCTGAAACACCGTCAACCTTTAATTTCAATAATTTCAAATAATTAGCGAAAAGACCGCATCAGGGCCGCCAGGCGTGCACTCAGCACCTGCACCGCCGTTGGGATCGAGCGCCGCCGTGCGGCGCTCGATCTGATAGGCGCCACAGAAATCAAGGCGGGCACCTCTCAAAACCAACACCATCTAAAGACAGGCACCTGCCAGCCACAACGCTATCTATGAAGTCCCAAAAGCAAAGCGGGGAGGCCCGTCGGCCTCCCCGCTCTCTCTATATAGCTTCACAGCACCCCAGCAACCCGCAACCGCTCCACCGCCTCAGCATCCAACCCCAGCACATCCCCCAACACTGCCTCGGTATGCTCTCCCAGCAACGGCGGTGCCTGTCGATACTCCACCGGCGTCTCCGACAACCGGATCGGGCTGGCCACCTGAGGCACGCTGCCCGCCAACGGATGATCCATCTTCACCGCCAGCCCACGCGCAAGCACCTGCGGGTCCTGGAACATCCGCGCCAGGTCATTGATCGGACCACAAGGCACGCCCGCCTTCTCCAGCTCCCCGATCCACTGCGCCGTGGTCTTGAACACCGTGGCCTGGCGAATCAACGGAATCAGCTCGGCCCGATTGGCCACCCTCTGCTTGTTAGTGGCAAACCGCGGATCATCCGCCCACTGCGGCTGACCAGCCACCTCGGCGAACTTGCGGAACTGCCCATCGTTACCCACGGTGAGGATGAAGTCGCCATCCGCCGTCGGAAAGTCCTGGTAAGGCACGATATTGGGATGCGCGTTACCCAACCGGCGCGGAGCAGTACCCGTGGTGAGGTAGTTCATCGCCTGGTTGGCCAGGCAGGCCACCTGCACATCCAACAGTGCCATGTCGATGTGCTGGCCAATACCGGCCTGGTCGCGGTGAGCGAGGGCAGCCAGGATAGCCACGGTGGAATACAGCCCGGTGAGGATGTCGGTCAAGGCAACCCCTACCTTCATCGGACCGGCACCTTCTTCACCCTCCGGACGCCCGGTCAGGCTCATCAGCCCACCCAGCCCCTGGATCATGAAGTCATAGCCCGCACGCTTGGCATACGGCCCCGTCTGGCCAAAGCCTGTGATCGAGCAATAGATAAGCTTCGGATTGACGGCCTTCAGGCTCTGGTAATCCAACCCATAGCCAGCCAACCCGCCGACCTTGAAATTCTCGATGACGATATCCGACTTCGCCGCCAGTTCCCGCACCAGGCGCTGACCTTCCGGCTGGGTGAAGTCGATGGTCACCGAGCGCTTGTTGCGGTTGGCCGACAGGTAGTAGGCCGCCTCACTGGTGTTCTCACCCTGGGCATCACGCAGGAAGGGCGGCCCCCAGGAACGGGTGTCGTCACCCGAGCCCGGACGCTCGACCTTGATCACGTCCGCGCCAAGGTCGGCCAGGATCTGGCCAGACCATGGGCCGGCCAGTACTCGGGAAAGATCCAGCACCCGCAGATGGGAAAGCGCACCCATGGCCTGGCTCCTCTATTAATAGAACGCCTGGATGCCGGTTTGCGCACGCCCCAGGATCAGCGCATGCACGTCATGGGTACCTTCATAGGTGTTGACCACCTCGAGGTTGACCAGGTGGCGGGCCACGCCGAATTCGTCGGAGATGCCATTGCCGCCCAGCATGTCACGGGCCATTCGGGCGATATCCAGCGCCTTGCCGCAGGAGTTGCGCTTCATGATCGAGGTAATCTCCACCGCCGCGGTGCCTTCGTCCTTCATCCGCCCCAGGCGCAAGCAGCCTTGCAGGGCGAGGGTGATCTCAGTCTGCATGTCGGCCAGCTTCTTCTGGATCAGCTGGTTGGCGGCCAATGGGCGACCGAACTGCTGACGGTCGAGGGTGTACTGGCGCGCGGTGTGCCAGCAAGCTTCGGCGGCGCCCAGCGCACCCCAGGAGATGCCATAGCGTGCCGAGTTCAGGCAGGTGAACGGGCCCTTCAGGCCGCGGACATCCGGGAAGATGTTTTCTTCCGGCACGAACACGTTGTCCATGACGATTTCGCCGGTAATCGAAGCGCGCAGGCCGACCTTGCCGTGAATCGCCGGTGCACTAAGGCCCGCCCAGCCTTTCTCCAGGACGAAACCGCGAATGTCGCCGGCATCATCCTTGGCCCACACCACAAACACATCGGCAATCGGGCTGTTGGTGATCCACATCTTCGAGCCGGTCAGGCGATAGCCACCCTCGACCTTGCGCGCACGGGTAATCATCGAGCCTGGGTCGGAACCGTGGTTGGGCTCGGTCAGGCCGAAACAGCCGATCCACTCGCCGCTGGCCAGCTTGGGCAGGTACTTCTGCTTCTGGGCTTCGGTACCGAACTCGTTGATCGGCACCATCACCAGCGACGACTGCACGCTCATCATCGAGCGGTAGCCGGAGTCAATGCGCTCGACCTCGCGGGCGATCAGGCCATAGCACACATAGTTGAGGCCACTGCCACCGTACTGCTCGGGGATGGTCGCGCCCAGCAGGCCGACTTCGCCCATCTCGCGGAAGATCGCAGGATCGGTCTGTTCATGGCGGAAGGCTTCGAGCACACGTGGCGCCAACTTGTCCTGGGCGAACTGATAAGCGCTGTCACGCACCATGCGCTCTTCTTCAGTGAGCTGCTGATCAAGCAGCAGGGGATCGATCCAGTTGAAGCTTGCTTTACCGGCCATGTGTGGATGCCTCGAGAGAAGGTGGGGACGGATGTTCTTGTTGCATTGATCCTAGGCCTGTTCAGCCGTCGGGACAAACGAGGATTGCGCACGGTTTAGTGATATTTTCTCACTCCGTGATCAGTCAAAAGCCGCATTACACGGCAAATAAGTGAGGTTGACGTACATGCGCCGCAAGATCCCCAGCACCACGGCCTTGGTCTGCTTCGAAGCGGCCGCCCGGCACGAGAGTTTCACCAAGGCCGCCCAGGAGCTGGCCCTGACCCAGGGCGCCGTCTGTCGGCAGATCGGTGGGCTGGAAGCCTTCCTCAATGTGGAACTGTTCCGTCGCTCGCGGCGGGGCGTGAAGTTGACCGAAGCCGGGTTGTCCTACAGTCGCCAGGTGGCCTCGCAGCTGGACGCGGTGGAGCGCGACACGCTGTCGGTGATGCGTCAGCAGGGCGCCAATGTGATCGAGCTGGCGGTCGTACCGACTTTCGGCACCCAGTGGCTGCTGCCTCGCCTCAAGGACTTCCAGCAGCGCCACCCGGAAGTCACGGTCAACCTCACCAACCGCACCCGCCCGTTCCTGTTCGCTGATACACCCTTCGACGCCGCCATCTACTTCGGCGACGCAGACTGGTCGGGTACCCAGGCGCACAGGCTGATGGGCGAGAACCCGATGCCCGTATGCAGCCCGATGTTATTAGGCGGGCAGGGCGACCTCGGCGCGGGACAGATCGCCGAGCTGCCTCTGCTGCAGCAGACCACCCGGCCCTACGCCTGGCGGCAATGGTTCGACGGTCTCGGCATGAGCGTGGAGCGCGACATGACCGGCCCGCGCTATGAACTATTCTCCATGCTGGCCCAGGCGGCCATGCATGAGATGGGGGTCGCGCTGATCCCGCCATTCCTGATTCAGCGCGAGCTGGAGGAGGGCAGGCTGGTGGTCGCTAACAGGCATGCCCTGGCCAGCGACAAGGCCTACCATCTGATGATTCCCGAGCGAAAGGTCGAGTCTGCGTCATTGCGGGCCTTCCGCGACTGGCTGGTGGCCCAGGCGCATCAATATGCGGCGACGAACTAACGGGAAACATGGAAGCTGACCCCGTAGTCAATTATTTTGAACACCTACAGATATATGGATTTGTCGCAAATCCGTAATCTGTTCCACTATGCGGAAAAATCCGCATCAACCCTAGTAACCACGCGGCTTTGCGGCTTATTTTGCGACATTCACCAAGCCGTTGACGAAAACAGCTGAAAAAATTTCAAAATTTCTCCTAAGCTCCGGATAGCGCGAGTTTGACGGCTTCTTACCGATTCGTTGCGACATAGGGTCACAGGGTGACTTGTAGTTTTAACTTCGTTTCGCTTCAGAACCGGTTGAAGGCCCTCGGGTTCGTCTGCAAAATGCCTCCCCCGCCCCCGAATCAGGCGGAGTCGTGCTCTACGGCCGCCCAGCCGCACCACCCGAAGTGCGCTGGTTTCCATAAAAATAAAGGTCACCGCAGGAGACATAGTCGTGCACATTGGTGTTCCTCTCGAGACGCAGACGGGTGAGACAAGGGTCGCCGCGACCCCGGAAACCATCAAGAAACTGGTAGGCCAGGGCCATCAGGTCACCGTGCAACGGGGGGCAGGGCTCAACGCCAGCATTCCGGACAGTGCCTATGAAGCCGTGGGCGCCACGCTAGGCGAAGCCGCCGACGCCTTCGGCGCGCAACTGGTGCTCAAGGTGGTCGCGCCCAATGACCAGGAACTGGCGCTGATCAACAGCGCCAGCCTGCTGGTGGGCATGCTCAACCCCTTCAACAGCGAACTGATCGGCAAGATGGCCGAACGCGGCGTCACCGCCTTCGCCCTGGAAGCCGCGCCACGCACTTCGCGGGCCCAGAGCCTCGACGTGCTGTCGTCCCAGGCCAACATCGCCGGCTACAAGGCCGTGCTGCTGGCCGCCCATCATTACCCGCGCTTCATGCCCATGCTGATGACCGCCGCCGGTACCGTGAAGGCCGCCCGCGTGCTGATCCTCGGCGCCGGCGTCGCCGGCCTGCAGGCCATCGCCACGGCCAAGCGCCTGGGTGCGGTGATCGAGGCGTCCGACGTGCGCCCGGCGGTGAAGGAGCAGATCGAATCGCTGGGGGCCAAGTTCATCGACGTACCCTACGAAACCGATGAAGAACGCGAATGCGCCGAAGGTGTCGGTGGCTATGCCCGGCCAATGCCCGCCAGTTGGATGCAACGCCAAGCCCAGGCCGTGCACGAACGCGCCAAGCAGGCCGACATCGTCATCACCACCGCGCTGATTCCCGGGCGCAAGGCGCCGACCCTGCTCAGCGCAGAGACCGTGGCGCAAATGAAGCCCGGCTCGGTGGTCATTGATCTCGCGGCGGCCCAGGGCGGCAACTGCCCGCTGACCGTCGCCGACCAGGTGGTGCAGTCGAACGGCGTGATCATCGTCGGGCCGACCAACCTGCCGGCCCAGGTCGGCGCCGACGCCTCGGCGCTGTACGCCCGCAACCTGCTGGACTTCATGAAGCTGCTGTTCGACAAGGACGGCAACCTGGTCATCAACCTCGAAGACGACATCGTCGCCGCGTGCCTGATGTGCCGCGACGGCCAAGTCGTGCGCAAGAACGGCTGAGGAGCACGACAATGGAAGACATGCTGATTTCCCACGGGATCTACAACCTGATCATCTTCGTGCTGGCCATCTACGTGGGCTACCACGTGGTGTGGAACGTCACCCCAGCCCTGCACACGCCGCTGATGGCGGTCACCAATGCCATCTCCGCGATCGTCATCGTCGGCGCCATGCTGGCCGCCGCGCTGACCGTCACCCCGGCCGGCAAGGTGATGGGCACCCTGGCCGTGGCGCTGGCCGCGGTCAACGTATTCGGTGGCTTCCTGGTCACCCGCCGCATGCTGGAAATGTTCAAGAAGAAAACCAAGAACGAGGCGCAGAAGTAAGCATGAGCATGAATCTGGTAACGCTTCTGTACCTGGTCGCCTCGATCTGCTTCATCCAGGCGCTCAAGGGCCTCTCCCACCCGACCACCTCACGCCGCGGCAACCTGTTCGGCATGATCGGCATGGGGATCGCGATCCTCACCACGGTCGGGCTCATCTACAAGCTCGGCGCCGAACTGGCTACCGCCGGCATCGGCTATGTGATCGTCGGCCTGCTGGTCGGCGGCAGCGCCGGCTCGATCATGGCCAAGCGCGTCGAGATGACCAAGATGCCCGAGCTGGTCGCCTTCATGCACAGCATGATCGGCCTGGCGGCGGTGTTCATTGCCATCGCCGCGGTGCTCGAGCCGCAATCGCTGGGCATCGTCGCCAGCATCAGCGACCCGATCCCCACCGGTAACCGCCTGGAGCTGTTCCTGGGCGCGGCCATCGGTGCCATCACCTTCTCGGGTTCGGTGATCGCCTTCGGCAAGCTGTCGGGCAAGTACAAGTTCCGCCTGTTCCAGGGCGCACCGGTACAGTTCGCCGGCCAGCACAAGCTGAACCTGATCCTGGGCCTGGCGACCATCGCCCTGGGGCTGCTGTTCACCTTCACCGGCCACTACAGCGCCTTCATCTTGATGCTGGCCCTGGCCTTCGTCATGGGCGTGCTGATCATCATCCCGATCGGCGGCGCCGACATGCCGGTGGTGGTGTCGATGCTCAACAGTTATTCGGGCTGGGCAGCGGCCGGTATCGGCTTCTCGCTGAACAACTCGATGTTGATCATCGCCGGTTCCCTGGTGGGCTCCAGCGGTGCGATCCTCTCGTACATCATGTGCAAGGCGATGAACCGCTCGTTCTTCAACGTCATCCTCGGTGGCTTCGGCGGCGATACCGATGCCGGTGCGGCACAGGGTTCGAAGGAGCAGCGCCCGGTGAAGTCCGGCTCGGCAGACGACGCCACCTTCCTGCTGAGCAACGCCGACAGCGTGATCATCGTCCCCGGCTACGGCCTGGCGGTGGCCCGCGCCCAGCACGCGCTCAAGGAGCTGACCGAGAAGCTGACCCACAACGGTGTGACCGTGAAGTACGCGATCCACCCGGTGGCGGGGCGCATGCCCGGGCACATGAACGTGCTGCTGGCCGAGGCCGAGGTGCCGTACGACCAGGTGTTCGAGATGGAAGACATCAACGCCGAGTTCGGCCAGGCCGACGTGGTGCTGGTGCTGGGCGCCAACGACGTGGTCAACCCGGCGGCGAAGAACGATCCGAAGTCGCCGATCGCCGGCATGCCGATCCTCGAAGCCTTCAAGGCCAAGACCATCATCGTCAACAAGCGCTCCATGGCCAGCGGTTACGCCGGCCTGGACAACGAACTGTTCTACCTGGACAAGACCATGATGGTGTTCGGTGATGCGAAGAAGGTCATCGAGGACATGGTCAAGGCGGTGGACTGATCAGCCCTTCTATATATAGAAGCGCATAAGGCCCCCGGGAGATATTCCCGGGGGCCTTTTCGTTTGCTTGATCCAGATCAACGGCTCTATTTCCGGCCTTCGCCTACGACCATGGTCGCGGGACGGCACCAGGCGAAATCTCTAGACTGCGCTTCCAGTAGCCTCAGTAGCCCGAGATAACAATCCATGTACCGTGATCGTATCCGCTTGTCCTCCCTGCACAGCAAGGTAATGAGTGCGGCTGATGCCGCTGGCCTGATCCAGGACGGCATGACCGTCGGCATGAGCGGTTTCACCCGCGCCGGCGAAGCCAAGGCCGTGCCCCATGCACTGGCCGAGCGCGCCAAACAGTCGCCGCTGAAGATCAGCCTGATGACCGGCGCCAGCCTGGGCAACGACCTGGACAAGCAACTGACCGAAGCCGGCGTGCTGGCGCGGCGCATGCCGTTCCAGGTCGACAGCACCCTGCGCAAGGCCATCAACGACGGCAAGGTGATGTTCATCGACCAGCACCTGTCGGAAACCGTCGAGCAGTTGCGCAACAAACAGCTCACCCTGCCGGATATCGCGGTCATCGAAGCGGTGGCGATCACCGAACAGGGCCACATCGTGCCGACCACTTCCGTCGGCAACTCGGCCAGCTTCGCGATCTTCGCCAAGCAGGTCATCGTCGAGATCAACCTGTCGCACAACGCCAACCTCGAAGGCCTGCACGACATCTATATCCCGACCTACCGCCCGACCCGCACCCCGATCCCGCTGGTGAAGGTCGACGACCGCATCGGCAGCACCGCCATCCCGATCGACCCGGCCAAGATCGTCGGTATCGTCATCAGCGACCAGCCGGACTCGCCGTCCACCGTGCTGCCGCCCGACCACGAGACCCAGGGCATCGCCGACCACCTGATCGCCTTCCTCAAGGGCGAAGTGGACGCCGGCCGCATGAGCAACAACCTCGGCCCGCTGCAGGCCGGCATCGGCAGCATCGCCAACGCGGTGATGTGCGGCCTGATCGAGTCGCCGTTCGAAAACCTGACCATGTACTCCGAAGTGCTGCAGGACTCGACCTTCGACCTGATCGACGCTGGCAAGCTGAGCTTCGCCTCGGGCAGTTCGATCACCCTGTCGAGCCGCCGCAACGCCGATGTGTTCGGCAACCTGGAGCGCTACAAGGATAAGCTGGTGCTGCGCCCGCAGGAGATCTCCAACCACCCTGAAGTGGTGCGTCGCCTGGGGATCATCGGCATCAACACGGCGCTGGAGTTCGACATCTATGGCAACGTCAACTCGACCCACGTCTGCGGCACCAAGATGATGAACGGCATCGGTGGCTCGGGCGACTTCGCCCGCAACGCCCACCTGGCGATCTTCGTCACCAAGTCGATCGCCAAGGGCGGCGCGATTTCCAGCGTGGTGCCGATGGTCAGCCACGTCGACCACACCGAGCATGACGTGGACATCCTGGTGAC
The DNA here is from genome assembly GCF_018417595.1 of Pseudomonas entomophila. Lineage (NCBI taxonomy): Bacteria > Pseudomonadati > Pseudomonadota > Gammaproteobacteria > Pseudomonadales > Pseudomonadaceae > Pseudomonas > Pseudomonas entomophila. The sequence goes on along the minus strand of NZ_CP070982.1, from coordinate 122,434 downwards.
CGAGGTGGGCCTGGCGGACCTGCGTGGCCTGGCGCCGCGCGAGCGCGCCCGGGTGATCATCGACAACTGCGTGCACCCAGACTACCGCGCCGCGCTGAACGACTACTTCGAGCGCGCCTGCCAGCGCGGCGGCCATACCCCGCACATCCTGCGCGAGGCCTTGAGCTGGCACGAGAACCTGGAAGAGACCGGGCGCATGCTCGTCGGTTGATCCACCAGGTGCATCCATCGCGGGGCAGGCCAAGACCTGCCCCGCGTCATGAATACTGTAGGAGCGGCTTTAGCCGCGATGCAGGCAACACCTTCGCGGGGTAATCGCGGCTAAAGCCGCTCCTACAGAGGCCGCAGCAAACATTAAAAACTGTTCTACTGTACTGGTAAAAGTCACCCTTCCTGCCGCGCAACTTCCTCATTTCATCAAGAAACGCACCATTATCGTGCAGACCAGTACAGTTACGTCACTTTCGAGTGTAACAGTAGGGTTACACAGTTAACTGAGCCATCGTATTACAGCAGAACTGTATCTACTGTTATGGACAACAGAGGAGGAAGATGGGCACCAGTTAAATCACTCCCTAATGCCGCCACAAGCGGAAGGATGACACATCATGGAACGTACCCTCAGTTCCGACCTGGTTTTCGAAAACGCCCAAGCCTCTAACGCCCCCCTGCCGCTGCGCGTCCTGTCCACTCTGGTACTGTGGCAGCGCCGCATGGCCAGCCGCCGCCAACTGGCGCGCCTGGACTCGCGCCTGCTGGCCGACGCTGGTATCAGCGAGTCGCAGCGCTACGAAGAGCTGAGCAAGCCGTTCTGGCGCTAAGCTTCGGTCGCCGACCGGCGTCGGCACCGCGAATTCAGAAGAACCCGTCGCAGGCAACTGCGACGGGTTTTCTGTTTGTATGGCCCGTATTAGACGCGTCACAACAGAAACCATAACAGTTTTGCATTAACAAATATCGGCAAGTACAGTTACGAATTGTGATGTTTCTCCGCCCCGAGCGGCAGAACCACGGCGTGTTACGCTTGTCCTACACGCCTGGAAGAAAACGTACCGCGACGAACCCAGGCAGCGTCCGATAAGCAGATCCACCCAGCCCCTGTGCAGGAGTCCCTCGACCATGTCCCGTAATCATCTGTTTGGCGCCGCCCTGTTGCTGGCCTGTGCCGGCGCAGCCAATGCCACCAGCTTCGTCGTCACCACCGATGCCGTGGTGGGCGCCGTCGCTGCCACCACCGACGCCACGTCCGACATTTCCTCGTCGTTCCGTGACGACAAGATCGTCCAGGCCGCCCGCGACGACGCCGCCAGCTTCGTCGGCAGCGAAGGCGCGATCCGCGGCGCCAAGCTGGAAAGCGCATTCATGCACATCCGCCAGCAACTGCCCGAGCTGCAAGCCAGCGACGCACAACTGGCACGCGCCATCCTCGCCCTCTGATAGAGCCGGCTCCACACCCGGATTCACTGGCCCTGCCCAGGGAATCCGGAGTAGCCTTCACAGCCCGAGATCATCGCCCCAGAAAGCCCATGCGTTATCTGTTGCCCTTGCTGTTCGCCCTCGCCGGCGTGGGAAGCGCCCATGCCATGGACGCCACCACCCAGGCACCGTTCCTGACCGGCTTCGTCACCAGCCAGGTAACCAGCGCGCCCTTCGACCGCAAGCTGGTCGCAGGCGCTCGAGACGATGCCGCAGCCTTCGTCGCCAGTGACGGCCTGATCCGCGGAGCCCGCCTGCAGGCGGCGCTCAACACACTGCGCCAGGGCTGCTCGCGGCACTCCGTCGGCGACCTTGAACTGGCCGAAGCGATTCTCGTCCAATAACCACACCACTCCTCGTATTCCCGGAGATGCTCCATGCGTAAACCGCTGATCGCCGCCACCCTCGGCATGCTGCTACTGGCCGACCTTGCCCAGGCCCACACCCTGGTGGCCACCAGCAACATCATCGTCCGTGCCTTCGGCCGTTCGATCGACTTCACCTCCGACACCACCACCTCGATCCGCGACTCGAAGGTCGTGCGCGAAGCCCATGACGACGCCGCCAGCTTCGTCGCCAGCAACGGCGATATCCGCGGCGCCCAACTCGAAGCCGCCTTCGGCACCCTGCGCGCCCGCGTGCCTGAAGCACGCGACGCCAGCGACCAGGTCCTGGCCGAAGCCATCCTCGCCCTGTGAAGCGCGCGCGTGCCTGGCTGCTCGGCTGCGTCCTGACGCTGCTCGGCACGCCCGCCCTGGCCGACCTGCAACTGGTGCTGCAGGCGGACGGCCTCGACCCACATCAACAACAGGCCAGCCAGGCGCTGCTCGACGAAGCCATGGCCAAGCTGCCACCGCGTTTCAAGCAACAGCTGGACCGCCGCATCCTGGTCAGCTGGAGCGAGCGCATGCCCGAGGACGCCTACGGCCAGGCTTCGCCGGTCGCCACGCTGGACCTCAATCGCCGCCTGCTGCCAAGCCTTGCCGACGGCAGCGCTGCCCGCGAGAAGACCAATCGCCCCCACGGCACGGTTCGCGAAGAACTGCTGGCCACGGTCCTGCATGAACTGACCCACATCTACGACCGCGCCCGCCTGTGGCCGGCGCCCGAGCGCCAGGTGATCTCGCGCTGCAAGCGCCAGCAGGGCGCGCTCGGCAAGATAGGTCTGCCGGAAGACTGCCGAGGCCAGGCAGAACGCCGCTTCACCTTGAGTGACGACCCGCGCCTGCTCGACCTGGCCGGTTGGCCGCAATACGTCGGCCGCCGTGGCGAGCGCGAGCAGCACAACGGTCAACTCGTGCGCAGCCCTGACAGCTACGAGCTGAGCAGCCCGAAAGAGTTCATTGCGGTCAACATGGAGTACTTTCTACTAGACCCCAGCTATGGCTGCCGCCGCCCGGCACTGAACCAGTACCTGCGCGACCACTTCGGCTGGGCGCCGCGACAAGACGCATGCGCCAAAGGCCTGCCGTTCCTCAACGCTGGCAACGACTTCGCCCGCCAGCCGCTCGGCGAGATCGACCCGGAGCGCGTCTACGAAGTCGACTACCTGCTCGCCGAAGCCAACCAGAACTGGGTCAGCCGCTGGGGCCACAGCATGCTGCGCCTGGTGATCTGCGCCCCCGGCCGCCCCCGTGGCCCAGCATGCCGGCTCGACCTCGACCAGCACCTGGTGCTGTCGTACCGCGCCTTCGTCAACGATGTGCAACTGTCCAGCTGGGATGGCCTGGTCGGCGCCTACCCCTCGCGCCTGTTCGTGCTGCCGCTGGGGCAGGTGATCGACGAGTACACCAAGACCGAACTGCGCAGCCTGGCCTCGGTACCGATCAAGCTCAACCGCGATGAAATCGAGAACCTGGTGCGCCAGGCCGCCGAGATGCACTGGAGCTACGACGGCAATTACTACTTCCTGTCCAACAACTGCGCGGTGGAATCGCTGAAGCTGCTGCGCAGCGGCACCGGCAACCCCCGCTTCAACGACCTGGACAGCATCATGCCCAATGGCCTGCTCGAGGTCATGAAGGGTAGGGGGCTGGCCGACACCAGTGTGCTGGACGACCCTCGGGAGGCGTTGCGCCTGGGTTATCGCTTCGACTCCTACCGCGACCGCTACCAGGCCATGTTCGATGTGCTGCGCAAGCACTTGCCGATCAAGCAGGCCGCCGTGGAAGACTGGCTGGCACTGGACGCCGAACAACGCAGGCAGTGGTTCGACCGCGCCGACCTGCGCACCAGCGCCGCCTTGCTGCTGCTCGAGCAGGCCAGTCTGCGGCGCCAGCTGTTGCTGGCCCAGGACGAGGTCAAGCAACGCTACCTGAATGGCCGTGCGCTCAAGGACGGTAGCTTCGACAAGGCCAACGAAACCCTGCAGGCGATGCTGGCCAACAGCGGCTTCCTCAGCCGCCCGGCTGAGTTGCTGGGGGCCGGTGGCTATGGCTTGCCACAACCTGAAGAGCGCAAGCAGCTGGAGCAGGTGAGCAGCGAGCGCCAGGCACAGCTGCTGCGCCTGAGCACCGACCTGGACCAGCAGGTGAGGGCGCTGCTGGGGCCGGAGCGGGGCCGGGAAATCAAGGCGGTGGAAGCCAATATCAAGCAGGTGGGCGAGCACCTGCGGGCGCTGCACAAGGCCGCCGGGGGCCTGCAGCTACCTTGATGTTGAATCGCACCGGCCCCCTGTAGGAGCGGCTTCAGCCGCGAAGCGGACACCGCGGTCCAGCACCCGCTTGGCGGGTGATCGCGGCTAAAGCCGCTCCTACAGGGAAGTACGGGACACAGACAGCGACGTTACAGGTGCTCTTCGTCCTCCGCAGGCAACCCGTCATCCACCTTCAACCACGGCAACCGGCTACCCACCCAGATATGCCGGTTCGGCCGCACCCGTTCCGGATGATCCAGCGTCGCCACCGTCACATCGATGGTCTGCGGGCTGAGAGTGGTCACCAATGCCACATGCGCGCCACAAAGCCCACAGAAATACCGGCTGCAGCTGGCGGGTGCCACATAGCGCTGCGGCGACCCCGATAACCACTGGAAGCCCTCAAGGGGCACGCTGACCCAGGTCACCAGAGTGCCACCACTGACCCGCCGGCAGATCGAGCAATGGCAATGGGCGACATCGCCCAGCTCACCCTCCAATCGGTACCGCAGCGCGCCGCAATGGCAGCCGCCTTCCTCGACATTCGACATCGAATCGACCTCCCGTCGCCTCGTACCTGGCGAAAGCTGGCTGAAAGCTTGCCCACATAGGATAGCGCCACCACCGGCAGCAGACCGGTCAGCCAGGGCCCCCGGAAACTTCCGCGCCCGGCCCAATCAACAACAACAATGGTGATTCTGATGTTTTCCTGTGCCCGCCTTTTCGCAGTACCCCTCCGCCTGCTCCTCGCGCAGCGCCTGACGCGCTGATCCGCCCGAATCGTCCTTCCTTTCGCCGCGCCACGCCTGGAGTACCGCCATGCTGACCTTCCTCGGCTTCGCCATGGTCATCACTTTCATGTACCTGATCATGACCAAGCGCCTGTCGGCCTTGATCGCCCTGATCCTGGTACCGATCCTGTTCGCCCTGTTCGGCGGCTTTTCCGCCAAGATCGGCCCAATGATGCTCGAAGGCATCAGCAAACTCGCGCCCACCGGCGTGATGCTGATGTTCGCCATTCTGTATTTCGCCCTGATGATCGACTCCGGCCTGTTCGACCCGGCCGTGCGCAAGATCCTCAAGCTGGTCAAGGGCGACCCGCTGAAAGTGTCGGTCGGCACCGCCGTGCTGGCCCTGGTGGTGTCCCTCGACGGTGACGGCGCCACCACCTACATGATCTGCTGCGCCGCCATGCTGCCGCTTTACAGCCGCCTGGGGATGAGCCCGCGGATCATGGCCGGCCTGATCATCCTCGCCGGCGGGGTGATGAACATGACCCCGTGGGGCGGCCCCACCGCTCGCGCCGCCAGCGCCCTGCACGTGGACCCGTCGGACATCTTCGTGCCGATGATCCCGGCCATGGCCTTTGGTGTGGCGGCGATCCTGGCCATCGCCTACTGGTACGGCAAGCGCGAGCGCGCCCGCCTCGGCGAGCTGCACCTGCCGACCGACGACATCGACCACAGCGAAATCAGCGTGTCGCAGTTCCCTGAGGCCCGCCGCCCGAAACTGATCTGGTTCAACGGCGCCCTGACTGCGGCGTTGATGGTCGCACTGATTGCCGGCCTGCTGCCGCTGCCGGTGCTGTTCATGATCGCCTTCAGTATCGCCATGATCGTCAACTACCCGTGCCTGCAACAGCAGAAGGACCGTATCGCCGCCCACGCCTCCAGCGTGCTGGCCGTCAGCGGGCTGATCTTCGCTGCGGGCATCTTCACCGGCATCCTGTCAGGCACCGGCATGGTCGACGCCATGTCCAAGAGCCTGCTGGCGGTGATTCCGGAGGCGTTCGGCCCGTACATGGCGGTGATCACCGCCATCGTCAGCATGCCGTTCACCTTCTTCATGTCCAACGACGCCTTCTACTACGGCGTACTGCCGGTGCTGTCGGAGTTCGCCAGCCACTATGGCGTCACCCCGGTGGAAATGGCCCGTGCGTCGATCGTCGGGCAGCCGGTACACCTGCTCAGCCCGCTGGTACCCTCCACCTACCTGCTGGTGGCCCTGGCCGGCATCGAGTTCGGCGACCATCAGCGCTTCACCCTCAAGTGGGCAGTGCTGGTGTGCCTGTGCATAATGTTCGGCGCGCTGGCCCTGGGGACGTTCCCGCTGTTCAGCACACTCTGAGACAACCGCATCACTCCACCGCAAAGCGCCCAATGCCCGGGCGCTTTGCCTTTACCGCTCGAAGGAATACACATGGAATGGCTGACCAGCCCGGAAATCTGGGTTGCCTTTTTCACCCTCACGGCTCTTGAGATCGTGCTCGGGATCGACAACATCATCATGATCTCGATCCTGGTCAGCCGCATGCCCAAGCACATGCAACCGCGTACGCGGATCTTCGGCCTGGCCCTGGCCATGGTCACGCGGATCATGCTGCTGCTGTCGATCACCTGGGTCATGCGCCTGACCGACGACCTGTTCCATGTGCTGGGCCAGGGCATCTCCGGGCGGGACCTGATCCTGTTCTTCGGCGGCCTGTTCCTGCTGTGGAAAAGCTCCCAGGAGATCTACCACGGCCTGGAAGGCGAGGACGAAAGCGCGGACGAGCCAAAAGGCGCGGGTGGCAAGTTCTTCTACACCATCATCCAGATCGCCATCATCGACATCGTGTTCTCCCTGGACTCGGTGATCACCGCCGTGGGCATGGTCTCCCACGTGCCGGTGATGATCGCCGCGATCATCGTCGCGGTGCTGGTGATGATGCTCTGCGCCGGCACCATCAGCGACTTCATCGACAAGCACCCTTCGCTGAAGATGCTCGCGCTTTCGTTCCTGATCGTCGTCGGTACCGTGCTGATCGCCGAATCGTTCGACGTGCATGTACCGAAAGGCTATGTGTACTTCGCCATGGCCTTCTCGCTGGCGGTGGAGGCGATCAACATCCGCATGCGCACGGCGATGGCGCGTAAAAAGGGCAAGGAGCATGACCCGGTGAAACTGCGCAAGGATATTCCGGGTCAGTAAGATCGGGCAGCGCAGCAAGACAGAGGGCCCTTCGGGGCCCTCTGTCATTTGCTCCTACAGGTTTCAAATATGTTTCGGCCATGCCAAGCTGGCACCTGCCGCGCAAAACAACTAAAGCTTCAGTGAGCACTGAAAAAACCGCCCACCCCCGGGCCAGGCTCGCCGCTCCACCCATTGGTCCCGCGCTGGGGCACAAGACAGAAGGGGGCCCCGAACATGCTGACCCTGCTCAACCTGCTATCCGCCGTCGCCCTGCTGGTCTGGGGCACGCACATCGTGCGTACCGGCATCCTGCGGGTATTCGGCGCGAACCTGCGCCGGGTGCTGAGCCAGAACATGAACAAGCGCCCGCTGGCATTCGTCGCCGGCATCCTCGTGACCGCCATGGTGCAGAGCAGCAACGCCACCGCCATGCTGGTCACCTCGTTCGTCGGCCAAGGGCTGATGGCCATGACCCCGGCCCTGGCGATCATGCTCGGGGCCGACGTCGGGACGGCGCTGATGGCCCGAGTGCTGACCTTCGACCTGTCCTGGCTGTCGCCGCTGCTGATCTTCCTCGGGGTCATCTTCTTTCTTTCGCGCAAGCAGACCCGCGCCGGCCAGCTCGGCCGGGTGGGCATCGGCCTGGGCCTGATCATCCTGGCACTGCAGCTGATCGTGCACGCCGCCGCCCCCATCACCCACGCCCAGGGGGTGAAGGTGCTGTTCGCTTCGCTGACCGGCGACATCCTGCTCGATGCCCTGGTTGGCGCACTGTTCGCGATGATCTCCTACTCCAGCCTCGCCGCCGTGCTGCTCACCGCCACCCTGGCCGGGGCCGAGGTGATCAGCCTGCCGGTGGCCATCGGCCTGGTGATCGGCGCCAACATCGGCAGTGGCCTGCTCGCCTTCCTCACCACCAGCCTGCAGAACAGCGCCGGGCGGCGGGTGGCGCTGGGCAGCCTGCTGTACAAGATGATCGGCCTGGTGCTGATCATTCCGGTGCTGCACCCGCTGGTGGAGTGGATGGACAGCCTGAGCTTCAGCCCGCAGGAGCTGGTGATCGGCTTCCACCTGCTCTACAACACCCTGCGCTGCCTGCTCATGCTGCCCACGACCAAGCTCATGGGCCGCGTATGCGATAGCCTGCTGCCCGAGCGGGAGAGTGGCAATGGCCATCATCAACCCCGCCACCTCGACCCGACCGCCCTGACCACCCCCACACTGGCCCTGGCCAATGCCGTGCGTGAAACCCTGCGCCTGGGCGACATCGTCGACAGCCTGCTGGGCGCCATGCTCAGTGCCCTGCGTGGCACCCAGGCCGCCATGCCGCAACAGGTGCGGGCCTTGAGCGAGGACGCCGAGGCCCTGTACAACGCCATCAAGCTGTACCTGGCGCAGATGCCGCGCGAAGACCTTGGCGACCAGGACAACCGGCGCTGGGCCGAAATCATCGAGCTGGCGATCAACCTCAAGCTGGCCAGTGACCTGATCGAGCGCATGCTGCGCAAGGTGCAGCAGCAGAAGACCTCGCAGCGCCGGGAATTCTCGCAGGTCGGCCTGGAAGAACTGACCGGCCTGCAGGAGCAACTGCTGGCCAACCTGCGCCTGGGCTTGTCGGTGTTTCTCACGGCCGACCCGGAAAGCGCGCGTCAGTTGCTGCGGGAAAAGCGCCGCTTCCGCGCCCAGGAGCGGCGCCTGGCCCACGCCCATGTCAGCCGCCTGCAACGTAAAGTGGTGCAGAGTATCGAGACCAGTTCGCTACACTTGGAGCTCATCGCCGACATGAAACGGTTGAACTCTTTGTTCTGCAGCAGTGCCTATGTGGTACTGGGCGGCACCGATACTGGCGGGCTGATGCTCGACAGCGTGCCGGACGAAGCCCGCCAACCCTGAATTCACCCACCCCGGAGACCGAAGCTCGCCCATGCGTTGCCTGATGTTCGTTTGCCTGCTGATCTGCAGCCTGCCCAGCCTCGCCCTCGATCGCTCGCGGGTCGAAGGCTACCTGTTGCCCAACGGCCTGCAGGTGATCCTCAAGTCCGGCTACGAACGTGACCATGTCTCGATCCGCCTGGTAGTGGGCGTAGGCCTCGACGACTTCGGCTGCGACCAGCGCGAGCTGCCGCACCTGCTGGAGCACCTGCTGTTCAGCGGCATCGATGAGACCGGGGAGGGCGGCCTGGAAGAACGCATCCAGGCATTGGGCGGGGAATGGAATGCTTTCACCAGCAGCGCCGACACCACGTTCGTCATCGAGGCCCCGGCGCGCAACCAGCGCAAGGTGCTCGACCTGCTGCTCTCATTGCTGCGTGACACGCGCATCGACGCCAAGGCCCTGGCCACGGCGAAGAAGATCATCGAGCGCGAGGATGGCGGCCACTACGGTCACCTGCAACGCTGGCTCGATCGCCAGGAGGTTGGCCACCCGGCCAGCGAGCAACTGGCAACGGAGCTGGGCCTCAAGTGCAAGGAGCGCTCCGACGTCGACGACATGACCCTCGAGCAGGTCCAGCACCTGCGCGAGCACTGGTATGTCGCCAACAACATGACCCTGATCGTCGTCGGCGGCCTCGACCGCCTGCTGCCGGCCTATCTTGAACGGACTTTCGGTGAGCTGCCGGCGACGGAGCCGGAGGAACGGCGCAATCTCGAGAGCATCAGCCAGCAGGCCGAGCAGCGCCGCGACCTGACCCGCGGCTGGCTGGGCGACAGCATCAAGCTGCACTGGCTGTTCATAGAACCTACCCTGGACACCGGCCACGAGCAGACCCTGGAACTGCTCTCGCGCTACCTGGATTGGGCGCTGTATGACCAGCTGCGCCTGCGCCACGGGCTGTCCTACGGCCCCTCGGCGCAGCGCGAGAGCTTCGGCGACAGTGGCATGCTCAGCCTCAACGCCGACCTCGAACGCCAGGACATCGACACCGCGGTAAAAGTGCTCGCGCAGTTGTTCGACCATCTGCGCAAGCATGGCCTTGACCCAGACACCTTCGCCCGGATCAAGGAAGCGGCGATCGCCCGCGAAAGCTGGAGCACCCAGGGCAACACGGCACTGGCCGACTATTACTGGGGGGCGCTCAACGACTATGAGAACGGGCGCTTCAGCGACCCGATGCGCAAGCTGCGCCAGGTCACCCTGAAAGAGGCCGACGCGGCTTTGCGCGAGCTACTGAAGGAGCCGGGCTACCTGCGGATCGAGAAACCGCTGCTGGGGTATGACGAGCTGTACGGGTTGCTGGCGTTGTTACTGGGTGTACTCCTGGCCATCGGCCTGATCCGCCGACGCCGCGTGATGGCGAATCGCCCCAGCGGTGCTACTCGGGAGTAGTGATTCGGCGGTATCCTGTGTCGACCTTATCGCGGATAAATCCGCTCCTACAGGATTCCTTCACCGCGAATCCTGTAGGAGCGGATTTATCCGCGATGAGACCGGCGCAGTTACCCATCCATCCTGTTGTAGACCCATGCCCCCACTACCCAACTTCGTCCTGCGCGTGATCGAACTGCTCAAGCGCTACCCCGGCGTCATCGCGCTCTACGGTTTCGTCTCCGGGATCTGCAGCTTCATCCTGGTCGACCGCCAGGCCGGCCTGGCCAGCTGGATTGCCATCGCCATGCTGATCAGTTGGGTCTGGCTGATGCTGGAGAACACCCTCACCGAGCTGTTCGCCCGCACCTTCAAGCGCGAGATCCCGCAGCCGCTGCTGCGTTTCGCGACGCAGATGATCCACCAGGAAAGCCTGTTCTTCGTCCTGCCGTTCTTCTTCATAACCACCACCTGGAACAGTGGCCAGCTGGTGTTCACCGGCCTGCTCGGCGCCGCCGGGCTGATCTCGATCGTCGACCCGCTGTACCACAAGTGGCTGGCGCCGCGGCGCTGGCTGTTCCTGGCGCTGCACACCCTGACGCTGTTCGCCGCCATGCTCACGGCGCTGCCGATCATCCTCAACCTGACCACCGCGCAGAGCTTCAAGCTGGCGCTGGTGGCCGCCATGGCGTTGTCGTTCCCGAGCCTGGCCAGCAGCTTCCCGATCAACAACTGGCGTCGTGGCGTGGGGCTGGTGCTGGTCACCCTGGCAGTGGGGGGCGGTGGCTGGCTGCTGCGCTCCTGGGTGCCGCCGGCCACCCTGTGGATGACCGACGTGGCGATCAGCACCGAAGTGCTCAACCGCCAGCCAGGCGCATCGCTGGACGAAGTCGCCGCCAGCCGCATCCGCAGCGGCGGGCTGTACGCCTATACCGCGATCAATGCGCCGCGCGGGCTGAACGAGCGCATCTACCATGTGTGGCAGCTCAACGGCAAAGAGGTCGACCGCATCGCCCTGGATATCCATGGCGGGCGCAAGGAGGGTTACCGCGCCTGGACCCACAAGCAGAACTTCCCGCCCAACCCGGTGGGCAAGTGGCAGGTGCGGGTGCTGACCGAGGATGGCCAGGTGATCGGGGTATTGCGGTTCAAGGTGGTGGACGATACCGCGCCGAAATAGGGCCCTGTTCACCTGTACAAGCGGCTTTAGCCGCGATGCAGGCGACGCGGGCTCAGGACACCCGCTTCGCGGGTGATCGCGGCTCAAGCCGCTCCTACAGTGGACGTGTCTGGTCAAAGGGTTGGATTTTGCTCCATGAGAGTGCGCTATGATCAGCCTCTATGCCCCCAGTCAGATGCATGGAGCCTATGACCGCCCCGAGCGCTACCCTGGACACCCAGCAGCAGCCCACCCGCCTGCACATCACCGGCGACTGGACCCTGGCCCACTACACCAGCCTCAAGCGCGAGTGCGAGCGCCTGGGCAGCCAATACGGCGATGACACCCAGGTCGACCTCAGCCAGCTGGGTCGCCTGGACACCGCTGGCGCCTCGCTGCTGGCCGAGCTGCTGGGCTCCGAACGCCTGTCGCGCTGCACCGACGGCCTCCCCGACGCCAGCCGAGCCTTGCTCAAGAACGTCTACTGCTCGGTGCAGGACTACTGCATCCCGGTCAAGCAGCCCGAGCAGCCGGTGCTGCTCTTGCTGCTGGCACGCATCGGCCGGGCGGTCGACCAGTTGTGGCAGGACACCCGTCAAGTGCTGGGCTTCATCGGCCTGATCCTCGAAACCTTGCTGCTGCGCCTGTTCCAGCCCCACCGCTGGCGGGTCACCCCGGTGGTCGCGCACCTCGAGCAGACCGGCCTCGACGCCGCGCCGATCGTGGCCCTGCTGACTTTCCTGGTCGGCGCCGTGGTGGCTTTCCTCGGCGCCACCGTGCTGGCCGCGTTCGGTGCGACGATCTTCACCGTCGACCTGGTGGCCTTCTCTTTCCTGCGCGAATTCGCCGTGCTGCTGACCGCCATCCTCATGGCTGGTCGCACTGCCAGCGCCTTCACCGCGCAGATCGGCTCGATGAAGGCCAACGAAGAGATCGACGCCATCCGCACCCTGGGCCTGAACCCCATCGAACTGCTGGTGGTGCCGCGGGTGCTGGCACTGCTGATCGCGCTGCCGCTGCTGACCTTCGTCGCGATGCTCTGCGGCATGATCGGCGGCGCAGTGGTCTGCGCGCTGACCCTGGATATCTCGCCGGCCATGTTCCTCTCGCTGCTGCAGAGCGACATCGGCGTGCAGCACTTTCTGGTGGGCCTGGCCAAGGCGCCGTTCTTCGCCTTCCTGATCGCCGCCATCGGCTGCCTGGAAGGTTTCAAGGTCAGCGGCAGCGCCGAGTCGGTGGGTGCACACACCACCTCCGCCGTGGTGCAGTCGATCTTCGTGGTCATCGTGCTGGACGCAGTGGCCGCGCTGTTCTTCATGGAGATGGGCTGGTGACGGGCCGGGAAGCGGTGATCGAGGCGCGGGGCATCTGCAACCGTTTCGCTAGCCAGAGCGTGCATGAAAACCTCGACCTGGACCTGTACCGTGGCGAAATTCTCGCCGTGGTCGGTGGTTCGGGCAGCGGCAAGTCGGTGCTGCTGCGCAGCATCATCGGTTTGCGGCGGCCCAATGAAGGCCAGGTAAAGGTGTTCGGCCAGGACCTGGCCACGCTGGATGAAACGCAGCGTTCGCTGGTGGAGCGGCGCTTCGGCGTGCTGTTCCAGAAGGGCGCGCTGTTCTCGTCACTGACCGTCACCGAGAACGTCGCCCTGCCGTTGATCGAGCACGCCGGGCTGTCGCGAGCCGACGCCGAGCACCTGGCCGGGGTGAAGCTGGCCCTGGCCGGCTTGCCGATCAGCGCCGCCGACAAATACCCCGCGTCGCTGTCCGGCGGCATGATCAAGCGTGCCGCCCTGGCCCGCGCCCTGGCCCTGGACCCGGACATCCTGTTCCTCGACGAACCCACCGCGGGCCTCGACCCGATCGGCGCCGCCGCCTTCGACCAACTGATTCTCACCCTGCGTGACGCCCTGGGCCTGTCGGTGTTCCTGATCACCCACGACCTGGACACCCTCTACACCATCACCGACCGGGTGGCGGTGCTGGCGCAGAAGAAGGTGCTGGTGGCCGGGCCGCTCAGCGAAGTCGAGCAGGCCGACGACCCGTGGATTCACGAATACTTTCACGGCCCGCGCGGCCGGGCGGCCGAAGACGCCGCCCTGCGCGCCCGCCAGGAGCGCTGAACGATGGAAACCCGAGCTCATCATGTCCTGATCGGCCTGGTCACCGTGCTGGTGGTGGCTGGCGCCATGCTGTTCGGCCTGTGGCTGACCAAGTCCAGCGTCGACACGGCTTTCAAGGACTACGAAGTAGTGTTCAACGAGGCGGTGTCGGGGCTGTCCCGTGGCAGCCCGGTGCAATACAACGGCATCAAGGTCGGCGATGTCAGCAGCCTGCGCCTGGACCCGAAGGACCCGCGCCGGGTCCTGGCCCGCGTGCGCCTGAGCGGTGACACGCCGGTCAAGGAGGACACCCAGGCCAAGCTCACGCTGGCCGGCGTCACCGGCAACGCGTTCATCCAGCTCAGCGGCGGAACCCCACAGAGCCCCGAGCTCAAGGGCAAGGACGGCAAGCTGCCGGTGATCGTCGCCTCGCCTTCTCCGATCTCGCGCCTGCTCAACGACAGCAGCGACCTGGTGACCAACATCAACCTGCTGCTGCACAACGCCAACCAGATGTTCTCCGAGGGCAACATCGAGCGGCTGAGCAACACCCTGGCCAACCTGGAACAGACCACCGGCGCCTTCGCCAACCAGAAGGGCGGGATTTCCGCAGCCATCGAACAACTGGCCCAGGTCGGCAAGCAGGCCAACGCCACGCTCGCCGAAACCCAAGCATTGATGCACAACGCCAACGGCCTGCTGGGCAACCAGGGCAAGCAGGCGATCGGCAGTGCCGAGCAGGCCATGCAAGCGCTGGCCGAAAGCGCCGCGACCCTCAACAGCCTGCTGCAGGACAACCGCCAGTCCATCGACGACGGCGCCCAGGGCCTGAACCAGTTGTCCCCGGCGATCCGCGAGCTACGCGAGACCCTCAACTCGCTCAAGGGCATCTCCCGGCGCCTGGAGGCCGACCCCAGCGGCTACCTGCTGGGCCGCGACAACAACAAGGAGTTCCAGCCATGAAGCCGTCCCTGCGCCCGGCCGCGCTCGCCGCCACCCTGAGCCTGGCGTCAGCCTGCTCGATCCTGCCCCAGGGCGAGCCTGTGGATATCTATCGCCTGCCGGTCAGCCAGGTAGCCCGCGGCGCGTCCCCGCAGGAATGGTCGTTGCGCCTGAACAAGCCCCTGGCCAGCGAAGCCCTGGCCGGGCCACGCATCGCAGTGATTCCCCAGGGTGATGTGATCAGCAGCTACAAGGGCGCGCGCTGGAGCGACCCGGTGCCGATGCTGGTGCGCAACCGCCTGCTCGATGGATTCCAGCGCGACGGCCGGGTACAGCGCCTGAGCGCCGACGACAGCAACCTGCAGGCCGACTATGAGCTGGGGGGGGAGTTGCAATCCTTCCAAACCGAGTATCGGCCTGGAGGAAGCGTGGAGGTGGTGATCCGCTATGACGCGCGGCTGGTGCAGGGGCGCAGCCAGCGCATCCTCGCCAGCAAGCGCTTCGAGGTGCGCCAGCCGCTAGGCGAACAGCAGGTGCCAGCGGTAGTCGCCGGCTTCGGCACGGCCAGCGACCAGCTGGCGCGCCAGGTGATCGACTGGACCATCAGCCAGGCTCAGCCGAAGAACCAATAGCAGACGAAGATCGCCGCGATCACCCCGGCCAGCTCGGCCAGCAATGCGCAACCCACCGCGTGGCGTACCCGCTGGATACCCACCGCGCCGAAATACACCGCCAGCACGTAGAAGGTGGTCTCGGTGCTGCCCTGGATGGTCGCCGCCACCAGCGCCGGGAAGCTGTCCACGCCTTGGGTTTGCATGGTCTCGATCAGCATGGCCCGCGCCGCGCTGCCGGAGAACGGCTTGACCAGCGCGGTGGGCAGGCCCTCGACGAAGCGGGTGTCCAGGCCCATCCAGTTCACCGCATGGCGGATACCGTCCAGGGCCAGTTCGAGGGCACCGGAGGCGCGCAGCACACCGACCGCCACCAGCATCGCCACCAGGTATGGCAGCAGGCTCTTGGCCACGTCGAAGCCTTCCTTGGCGCCCTCGACGAACGCCTCGTACACCTGCACCCGGCGCAACGCGCCGATCACCAGGAACAGGATGATCACGCCGAACAGCGTCAGGTTGCCAAGGATCGACGACAGGCTGGCCAGCGCGGCCGCCGACAGGGTGCCGAGAAAGGCCATGAAGCCGCCCAGCAGCAGGGCGCCGGGAATCAGGTAGGCGAGCACCACCGGGTCCCACAGGCGCAGGCGCTGCATCACCGCCACCGACAGCAGCCCGACCAGCGTCGAGCAGCTGGTGGCCAGCAGGATCGGCAGGAACACCATGGTCGGGTCGGCCGCGCCTTGCTGGGCACGGTACATGAAGATGGTCACCGGTAGCAGGGTCAGCGACGAGGCGTTGAGCACCAGGAACAGGATCTGCGCATTGCTCGCCGTGGTGCTGCTGGGGTTGAGCTCCTGCAGCGAACGCATGGCTTTGAGCCCAATGGGCGTGGCGGCGTTGTCCAGGCCCAGGCCGTTGGCGGCGAAGTTCATGGTGATCAGGCCCAGGGCAGGGTGACCGGGAGGAACTTCCGGCATCAACCGGGCGAACAAGGGGCCGAGTACCTTGGCCAGCCATTCGACGATGCCGGCCTTCTCGGCGATCTTGAGGAAGCCCAGCCATAGGGTCAGGGTGCCGAACAGCAGGACCATGACCTCCACCGACAGCTTGGCCATGGCGAAGATGCTCTCGACCATGGCGGCGAAGATGCCGGCGTTGCCACCCACCAGCCACTGGGCCAGGGCGGAGATGGCCGCCACCAGGAAAAAGCCGAGCCACAGGCCGTTGAGCATCCGTATGTTCCCCCGTGAAAAATGCCCGAATGATAGCGCATGATCACTCCGACACATGCATTGCCTGTGGGAGCGGGCTTGCCCGCGAAGTGGCCTGCGCGATGGATGGCACCGGCTTTGCCGGTGTTCGCGGGCAAGCCCGCTCCCACAGTGGGGCGCGTTGAGTTCAAAATGCAAAAAGCCCCGACAAGTCGGGGCTTTTCGTTCAGCGCAAAGGCTTACTGGTTGACGGTCTTGCCCGCCACCACGGCCTCGCTCTTGCCTTTGTCCAGCACCAGCGACTTGTAGTACGCCTCGCCTTTCTCGGCGTCGTACATACCCTGCCACTTGGCGATGACCACGGCGGCCAGGGCGTTGCCCACCACGTTCAGCGCGGTACGGGCCATGTCCATGATGCGGTCGACGCCGGCGATGAAGGCCAGGCCTTCCAGCGGAATACCCACACTGCCCAGGGTGGCCAGCAGTACCACGAAGGATACGCCCGGCACGCCGGCGATACCCTTGGAGGTGACCATCAGGGTCAGCACCAGCAACAGCTGTTGGCTCCAGGACAGATCGATGCCGTACAGCTGGGCGATGAAGATCGCCGCGATGCTCTGGTACAGGGTCGAGCCGTCGAGGTTGAACGAGTAGCCGGTCGGAACCACGAACGAGCAGATCGACTTCGGCGCGCCGTACTTCTCCATCTTCTCGATCACGCGCGGCAGCACGGTCTCGGAGCTGGAGGTGGAGTAGGCGAGGATCAGCTCGTCCTTCATGATGCGCATGATCTTGATGACCGAGAAGCCGAACACGCGCGCCACCAGGCCCAGCACCATGAAGGCGAAGAAGGCGATGGCGAAGTACACCAGCAGTACCAGCTTGGCCAGCGGCAGCAGCGAGGCGAAACCGAAGTTGGCGACGGTGGCGGCGATCAGGGCGAACACGCCGATCGGGGCGTAGTTCATGATCATGTGGGTGACCTTGAACATGGTCTCCGACACGCCCTGGAAGGTACGCACCAGCGGCTCGCGCAGGTCGGCGTTGAGGCTCGACAAGCCCATGCCGAACATGACCGAGAAGAAGATGATCGGCAGCATCTCGCCACGCATCAGCGCCGCGAAGATGTTCGACGGGATCAGGTTGAGCAGGGTCTCGATGAACGCGTGCTCATGCTGCACCTCGGCCGCGGTGGCCTGGTACTTGGAGATGTCGACGGTGCCCAGGGTGCTCATGTCGATGCCGGCGCCCGGGTGGAACACGTTGGCGAGAACCAGGCCGACGACGATGGCGATGGTGGTCACCACCTCGAAGTAGATGATGGTCTTCAGGCCAATGCTGCCCAGTTTCTTCGCGTCGCCAACCCCGGCGATGCCCACGATCAGCGACGAAATCACGATCGGGACGACGATCATCTTGATCAGGCGAATGAAGATGTCGCCAGCGGGCTGGAGGACGTTGCTGATCCACCATGCCTTTTCCGCACTGAAATGATTCAGTAGCGCGCCGACTGCAACGCCCAGCAACAGACCGATCACGATCTGCCAGGCGAGGCTCAGTTTTGCCTTCTTCATGTCATTACCCTTTGTTGTAGTGGTCACGGGCACCAAGCGGAAAGCCGCGTTCCAGAGCTGTTAACAGCATTTTGGTTGCAGAGCTTGCCGTCCGGTGACCCCATGTAAGGACACCGCGAGCGAATGTTTCAGGTGCTCGGGTCAGGGAAAAAGGCGGCAACTATTGCGATGGGAAGGAGGGCAGTCTAATGCCGGAAACGACTACCCTATGCCGAATCGGCATGAGACTCAACCTGCAAATCGGGCATCGCCAAAGCCTTGATTTTCAACGTTCGGATTTCCGAACAAGACCAAAGCGCCATTTTTAGGCCGATTTAGAGGTATGCATGCGGGGGTTCGAATGGCGTGTTCGACAATCCGAATGGCTGAAATGCCATCTGACCTGACCTATCGGACAGCCCAAAAAATTTCGATATACGGTCGAGACAAAATGTGTCTTGGTAAAAAGTCGTGCATACAAAAGGAAGAATTCCTACAAGAGGCGCTTCGGAAGCCAGACCGGTCAGCGCATCGTGCTCGACACGGCCGATCTGCAGCTTCCGATGCCACCCTCGCCTGACCCGGCCCATCGCGGAGGCACTCCCTGTACCCCTAGGCCACTCCGACCCTGCAACAGTCAGAACGGCCCGGCCCCCTGGTCATGCGCGGCCCGTCCTCGGGGCCGCGCAACATAGAAGCCAGAACGATAAAAAGGTTCAGCTTCCATTGCGTTACAGAGCGTGACCGCTGGTCAGTACCAGTTCGGGTCGCGCTTGAGCTGCTCGCGCAGCAGCGCCTGCATGCCGTCGTCCGGCTTGCCGAGCCAGCGGTACTCGGCATGGCGGGTGGGCGACTTGTCGGCAGGCAGCCCCTCGGGCACTTCCACGAGCATCCCGTAGGCATGTTCCTTGTCCCAGCTGAAAGCCACGATCAGCCGTTTGTAGGTGCAGTTGCCCTGCGACTCGCAGAGCGGGCCGACCAGGTACTTGTCACCGTCCTCGGTCACCGCGGACATCTGTAGCGGTGCGCTGCCACTGAGGTTGATCACCCACTCGGGCAGGCGCTCCTCACCTTTGATCGTGTCCTGCCAGGTTTCCCGGTATTCGGGGTCCGTGCCCAGCAACTGGTCGGCACGGACCTGGCCGTCATTGGCCGCCATTGCCACCGTTCCGGCGCCCAGAAGCAGGGCGCCGGCCAGGGCAGTGCAAAGCATCCGGCTCATGGTTCAACCCCTGCCGCGTCCGAAGAAGAAAGAAGCCACGAACAGCACCAGGAAGATGATGAACAGGATCTTCGCGATACCGGTCGCTGCGCCAGCGATACCACCGAAGCCCAGTACCGCGGCGACAATGGCGATGATCAGGAAGGTGATGGCCCAACTCAGCATGATGTCTCTCCTTTCTTGTGCGAAATCGATCGTTGTCCGGGGTTCAGAACACCCAGCGGTCCTGAGGCACGATGTTCTCGACGGCAGCAGGCGTGGCGTCGGCGGCGGGCAGTGGTTCGGCCGCCTTCACCAGGGTGCTGGCATGACTGGCCTTCAACTGAGTCAACAGCGCGGTCTGCATCGCCACCTGTTCGGCCAGGCGAGCGGTCTGCAGGCTGTAGTAGAACTGCCCGGCCGCCAAGGTGAGCAGCACGGCCATGGCGAGGAACAGCAGCTGGCGCAGGGGCAGGGTGAAACTCTGCGTGCGGTTGACGGGTTGGCGATTCATGCCGGCTCCTCCTGCTGGACCTGTTGTCTGTCTTGAACAGGTAGGTGCAGCTGGCGTGCCAGTCTTTCGCGCAAATAAAAATGCTTTTAAATCAATAATTTATGCATTTGTTAAGTGGCCGCCTGGGACGTATCCTGCACGATGCGCTTCTGTACGCCGTGCACTTTGCACGATTCACGTCCCTGTCTTCAGGCGTTGCAGCGCCTGTAAGATCGAGCGCCGCTGATGCGGCGCATCGCGGATGAATCAACGTTACCGTGCCTATAGGAGCGGATTCATCCGCGATGCGCTGCGCAGCAGCGCCATTTCTCCAAACACCCCGCCCACAAAGCACACAACCCCATGATTTTCAGGCACTTGGTCATCATCCTGGCAAGCGGCTAGCATGCATATCGATGAATCAATCAGAATCGACCATGCAACTTGCCCGATTTTTCCGACACTAACTGAGACCAACCCCAAAGGAGCGTAGGAAATGGAACCAGCCCAGGACAACCAAGGCCGCATCCTGCTGGTGGACGACGAGTCCGCGATCCTGCGCACGTTCCGCTACTGCCTCGAGGACGAAGGCTACAGCGTGGCCACCGCCAACAGCGCCGCCCAGGCCGAGACCCTGCTGCAACGCCAGGTATTCGACCTGTGCTTCCTCGACCTGCGCCTGGGCGAGGACAATGGCCTCGACGTCCTGGCACAGATGCGCATCCAGGCCCCTTGGATGCGGGTGGTGATCGTCACCGCGCATTCGGCCATCGACACCGCAGTCGACGCCATCCAGGCCGGCGCCGCCGACTATCTGGTCAAACCCTGTAGCCCCGACCAGCTACGCCTGGCCACCGCCAAGCAACTGGAAGTGCGGCAGCTGTCGGCGCGCCTGGAAGCCCTCGAAGGCGAAGTGCGCAAACCCAAGGACGGGCTGGACTCCCACAGCCCGGCCATGATGGCCGTGCTGGAAACCGCCCGGCAGGTAGCGACCACCGACGCCAACATCCTCATCCTCGGCGAGTCTGGCACCGGCAAGGGGGAATTGGCCCGCGCCATCCATGGCTGGAGCAAGCGCGCCCGCAAGGCCTGCGTGACCATCAACTGCCCATCGCTCAACGCCGAGCTGATGGAAAGCGAACTGTTCGGCCACACTCGCGGGGCGTTCACCGGCGCCAGCGAAAGCACCTTGGGACGGGTCAGCCAGGCCGACGGTGGCACGCTGTTTCTCGACGAGATCGGCGACTTCCCCCTAACCTTGCAACCAAAGTTGCTGCGTTTCATTCAGGACAAGGAATACGAGCGGGTCGGTGACCCAGTCACCCGCCGCGCCGATGTGCGCATCCTCGCGGCGACCAACCTCAACCTCGAGGAAATGGTCCGCGAAAACCGCTTCCGCGAGGACCTGCTTTACCGCCTGAACGTCATCACTCTTCATCTGCCGCCCTTGCGCGAGCGCAGCGAGGACATCCTGACCCTGGCCGATCGTTTCCTGGCCCGCTTCGTCAAGGAGTACTCGCGACCAGCCAAAGGCTTCAGTGACGAGGCCCGCGCGGCGCTGCTCAACTACCGCTGGCCCGGCAACATCCGCGAACTGCGCAACGTGGTCGAGCGCGCCAGCATCATCTGCCCCCAGGAACGGGTGGAAATCAGCCACCTGGGCATGGGTGAACAGCCTGCCGGCAACACGCCACGGGTCGGCGCAGCCCTGAGCCTGGAAGAACTTGAGCGCGCCCACATCGGCGCGGTGCTGGCCACCAGCGACACCCTCGACCAGGCTGCCAAGACCCTGGGTATCGACGCTTCGACGCTGTACCGCAAACGCAAGCAGTACAACTTATGAAATGGCCGATGAAGCTGCGCACGCGCCTGTTCCTCAGCATCTCGGCGCTGATCACGGTGGCGCTGCTCGGGCTGCTGCTGGGCCTGGTCAGCGTGATGCAGATGGCCACCCAGCAACAGCGCCTGGTCCAAGACACCACGCACTCGCTGGACCTGGGCCTGAGGCTGCGACAGAACCTGGGCGAGCAGTTGAACCTGATGCTCGACGAGGACACCAACCCGAACAACCTGGTCACCCTGCAGGAGCAGTTCCAGACATTGCTCAACCAGGGCCTGGAGCAAGGTGGCGAGCGCACAGGCTTCAGCAAGGCTGCCAGCAATTACCAGGCGTTCGTCCAGGCCTACCGTGAGAGCCCGGCCCCCGCCCGCAGCATGGGAGTGGAGCAGCCGCTGGGCGCTGCGTTCAACCAGGTGCGCGCCGACTTGCTCGACTCCCACCGGCAGGCACTGGAACACATCATCCGCAGCGAAGAGAAATCCCGCGACCACGCGCTGCTGGTCAGCGGCCTGCTCGGCTTGATGGGGTTGACCGTGCTGGTGCTGGGCTTCATCACCGCGCATAACATTGCACGCCGCTTCGGCCAACCGATCGAGGCATTGGCCAAGGCAGCAGACCAAGTCGGCCAGGGCAATTTCGACGTCACCCTACCGGTCACCCAAGCCACCGAACTGAACCAGCTGACCCGCCGTTTCGGCCTGATGGCCGATGCCTTGCGCAAGCACCAGGCCACCAATATCGACGAACTGCTGGCCGGCCAGCAGCGCCTGCAGGCAGTGCTCGACAGCATCGACGACGGCCTGCTGATCATCGACCGCCAGGGCCGCCTGGAACACCTCAACCCCGTGGCCCAGCGCCAGCTTGGCTGGGACCCCAGCCGCCTGGGTGCAAGCCTGGCCGAGGCCCTGCAACGTCCGGAGCTGGAACAGCAACTGCGTCAGGTGCTGCGTGGCGGCAGCCTGGACCGGCCACCAGACGACCTGAACCTGGAAGTGGACGAGGAAAGCCGTCTGCTGACCTACAGCCTGACCCCGGTCAGCCACCCCCAGGGACCTATCCTCGGTGCCGTGATGGTGCTGCACGATGTCACCGAGCAACGCGCCTTCGAGCGTGTACGCAGCGAGTTCGTCCTGCGTGCGTCCCATGAGCTGCGCACGCCGGTCACGGGGATGCACATGGCCTTCGGCCTGCTGCGCGAGCGCGTCAGCTTCCCGACAGGTGCCCGGGAGAACGACCTGCTCGACACCATCGCCGAGGAAATGCAGCGCCTCACCCAGCTGATCAATGACTTGCTGAACTTCTCTCGCTACCAGAGCGGCCTGCAAAAGCTGGAACTGGCCCCCTGCGCCCTCGATGAATTGTTCGAGCGCGCACAGACCCGCTTCGCCGAACAGGCGGCGAACAAGCAGATCGAACTGCTCCGCGAGCTGGAACCGCCCCTGCCACGCATCCAGGCCGACGCGGCGCAACTCGACCGGGTACTGGACAACCTGCTGCACAACGCCATCCGCCATACCGCCATCGGCGGGCGTATCCGCCTGCATGCGCGGCGCCATGCCGAGCGGGTGATCATCAGCGTCGAGGACAACGGCGAAGGCATCGCCTATGGGCAGCAGGGACGGATCTTCGAGCCGTTCGTACAGGTCGGCCGCAAGAAGGGCGGGGCCGGATTGGGGCTCGCACTGTGCAAGGAGATCGTGCAGCTGCATGGCGGCCGCATGGGCGTGTTCTCGCGGCCAGGGCAGGGGACGCAGTTCTACATGGCGCTGCCTGTCTGATCCCACAGGCAGCAAACTCCTCTGTAGGAGCGGATTTATCCGCGATGCAGGCATCACCCTGTATGGCACCCGCTTCGCGGGTGATCGCGGCTCAAGCCGCTCCTACGGGCGAGTCTCTATTCACGGCTCATCATCGATCCGCCGCCCCGCCACCCGGCGCCCGCGGGTGATCAGCTCGACGAACTGGCGGGCGTTGAGCGGGTGGGCGAACAGCCATCCTTGCCCGTAGTTCACCCCTTCGCTGTTGAGCAATTCCGCCTGGTCCTCCGACTCGATCCCTTCGGCGATCACCCGCAGATGCAGGTCATGGGCCATGCGAATGATATGCGGCGCCACGCCACTGCTGGCGGCATCGTGCCCCAGGGCGTCGATGAAGGCCTTGTCGATCTTCAGGCAATCCACTGGCAGGGTCTGTAGATAGGCCAGGCTGCAGTAGCCCGTACCGAAGTCATCGATCAGCACCTGGTGCCCCACGGCACGCAAGGTCTGCAGGTTGTCCCGCGCCACCACCACATCGATCAGGCCACGCTCGGTGACCTCGAAGGCGATCTGGCTGGCCGCCACCCGATGCTGGGCCAGCAGTCGCTGGGCCACGCGACCAATGCGCGGCTCCATGACATCGCAGGCCGCCAGGTTCACCGAGATGTACAGTCGTGGGTTGGCGCGCAGCAGCTGCCCCAGCTGCTCGAGCACCCGCTGCAGCACGAAATCGGTGATCTCGCGGATCTGCCCAGTGTTCTCCGCCAGCGGGATGAACAACTCCGGGCTGGTCAGGCTGCCGTCCGGACGCCGCCAGCGCACCAGTGCCTCGGCACCGACGCAGCGGCGGCTGTCCAGTTCGAAGATCGGCTGGTAGAGCACCTGCAGTTCGCCCCGGCGAAGAGCCTGTTGCAGCTCCGAACTCATCGAGCGGCGCTGCTGGATCAGTTGCAGCACCAGCCAGCCAATGCAGCCGGCCAGCACCACGCTGCCGGGAAACAGCAGCCAGAGCAGGCCATTGAGCCTCAATGGCAGGCTGGCACGAGGGGCGATCAGCACCAACTGGTAGTCCGGCGATTTGGTCGACATGAGGTACACCAGCCGGTCAGGCAATTCGAGCAACGGCTTGTGCAAGGGCGGCGGCCAGTCTGCGGTCGGAGGCCAGCGCTGCTCCGGGCCCAGCACCGGGATCGCACGGTTGCCGCGATCGAGCACCACCAGCAGGCTGCCACCGGGAGGCAGGTCGACCACATCGGAAAGATGGCCCCGGGAAGTGGACACCAGGAACCTGCCGCGCCCAAGCATCAGTGCGGCAAGGTTGTCATTGGGTTCGGTGGTGGTATTCAGCCAGTAGCTGTAGGTGGGCCCGCGGATATCCGGCTTTCGCAAGGCGTCGACCTGTCGGTCTGCGCCTCGGCTGGAGCAGCTGTCCCGGCCATCCACGTAAGCCGCCTCATAGATGAAACGCGATTTCAGCGCCACCTGCTGCAGTTGCTCGAGCATCGCCGGGCCACAGCCGCGCAGGTTTTGCCCCTCGAGTTGGTCGACCCCTTCACGCAGTTGGCCGAACACTTGCTCCAGACGATCCAGGAAACGCTCACCCCGCGCGTTCATCTGCTCGATCTCGCTTTGCTTCATCTGTTGCAGGGTCAGCCCGACGCTGGCGGCCAGCAACAGGGCGGCGCTGGCCAGTGCCGCGATCACGGCAAGCAGCCACGGATGGTAAAAAAATTGGCGCATCGAAGCGATCAGGGCAGACATGCGCGGCATCCGGTTGATTACCAAAGGTATAGCAACGGAATGGACGATCGGCCTGGCCGTTTGGCGCAACACTCGAGGGGCAAGCCCCTCAAGACAAGGTCAGCGCTTGCGGTTGAGCACCTGCAGCATCGCGGCGGTCTGGGCGTCCGGCATGCCATCGAAACGCTGTGGGCGGAAGCGCATCTGGAACGCCGCGATCACATGGCGGGTCGCCACATCCAGGGTACCGGTCTGCTCGATGGCATAGCCGAAACGTGCCAGTTGCTGCTGGTACCAGCCAATGCTGGGGGGGTTGGCCTCGAAATACGCCTGCTGCCGCGCCACCGCGCCAGCCTCGGGCCAGATGCCCAGGCCGGCGTCGGCCAGGCGCTTCCAGGGGAACAATGGGCCCGGGTCAAGTTTGCGCAACGGGGCGATGTCGCTGTGCCCGATGATGTGCCGGGGGTCGATGTTGTTGCGCTTGACGATGTCCCTGAGCAAGGCGATCAACGACTGGATCTGCGCCTCGCTGTAGGGGTGCCAGACCCGCCCGTTCGGCGTGTCGGTATAGCCCTGGTTGACGATCTCGATGCCAATGGAGCTGGAATTGAGCCAGGTACGCCCCTGCCACTGGCTGTCGCCGGCATGCCAGGCACGGCGGTTTTCATCAACCAGTTGATAGACCGTCGCCGGTCCATCGCCGATCAGATAGTGGCTGCTGACTTCGCCATGGGTAAGCAATGCGAGGGAGCGCTCCAGCGACGCATTGGTGTAATGCAGGACGACGAACTGGATACGGCTGTCCTGGTTGGCCGAAGGGTGGCTGCGATCGATGCGCAGGCCACTGGAGCAACCAGCAAGGGTGAGTAGAAGCAGGGCGGTGATGAGTTTTTTCATTGCAGGACGCACGTCAGGGTAAGCGACAACAGCGCTACAGTATAACGTGCTAAGGGCGGGATATCGCAGTGAATGCGCAACGCCTTGTTACGCACCCCCGCAGTCCAGCTATCCCTGTTCGATGCGATTACGCCCTCTATCCTTGGCCCGATACAGCGCGTCGTCCGCGCGCTTGAGCACTTGGTCGCCACGCTCACCGGAGCGGAAGGCGCTGATACCGATGGACGCGGTAATCACCACACGCTCGCCCTTGAAGTGAAACGGGCAGGCCTCGATCGCCGCGCGCAGCGTCTCGGCGACTTGCACCGCCGCGGGTGGCGAAGTCTGCGGCAGCAGCAGGACGAATTCCTCGCCGCCAAAACGGGCGATGAAATCGCGGCCGCGCAGGCGCTTGCGCAACTGGTCGGCGACGATCTTCAGCACCTTGTCGCCGGCCAGGTGGCCGTAGCCGTCGTTGATGCGCTTGAAGTGGTCGAGGTCGAGAATCGCCATGGCCAGGTGACCACCGTTCTCCTGCCAGTCGAGTACTTCATGTTCGACCCGCTCCGACCAGGCGGCACGGTTGGGCAGGCCTGTGAGCGGATCGATCATCGCCTTCTGGCGCTGCTCCTCGAGGTGCTCGCGGTAGCCGAGGGCTTCCTGCTCCATGCTCGCTACCCGCTCGGCCAACCCTTGCAGACGGCCAGCCAGCTCCTGTTCACGACGGTCACGCTCATGCTGGTGTTCATCCATGGTCACCAGCAAACCCTCGAGGCGGTTCTCCAGGATGTGCTTGAGGCTGTCCACGTCGGCGGCGCCCTGGACGCTGCTCTGCAGGCCATCGACCTGCTCGCGCAACTGGTTGTCCAGCTCACGGGCGGCGGAGCTATTGTCCGCGTGGCCGGCACTGGCTTCGTGCAGGTGGCTCTGGAAGGTTTCCAGGCGCTCGTTGAGTTGCTGCAGATAGGCTTCGAACTCGTGCTGGCCGCTGTCGGTAATGGCCAGCATGAGCACGGCCAGGTCGTCCAGCACCGGGATCAGCTCGTACCAGTTGAGGCCGCGGGCAACGCGTTCGCGCATCTCCAGGGCCTGGGCCTTGTGGCGTTCGGGCAGGCTGAGGTCGTCGAGCAGGCCGATCAGGGTCTGCTCGATATGGGCCGCCACCTGGCTGTAGGGGGGCTCTACTGCATCAGGAAGGGCGTAGGGGCCGTCCTCGCCTTCCACAATGTCCGCGAGCGCGGGGAGTTGTGCCGGCTCAACTTCTTCGGCGGGTGGTTCCTCGGGCTCGACACTGGCAAGTTCAGGCGCTGGTGCCTCCTCGACTACCGGGGCGGGCTCGGGCGCAAGCGCGGACTCGACAGGAATCACCGCGACGGTTTCGACCAACGCGGGGCCCGGTACCTCGATGTCCGGCTCAGGTTCGGGCGCTTCCTCCACCGCAGGCGCAGGCACAGTGTTCAGGGCATGCAGTTCGTCCGCATCATCAGGCAGGGCAGGTTGTACCGCGGGTGCCTCGGCCGGGGCCGGCGCTAGCGCTGGGGACGTCACGGCGACAGCCGCCGTGGCCATCTCGGCCTGAGGCTCGTCACGCCCGCCGAACAGGCGCTGGAGAAACCCAGGCCTGGCTTCCTCGTCAGGCTTTTGCACCGCGTTGAGGGCGCGCCCTTGCAAGCCACTGAGCTCGCCCAGCAGCGGGGGCAGTTCACGGGACTGGCTGACGCCGCCATCCAGTTTCTTCGCCAGCTTCTTCAGCGGGCGCGCCACTTCTCCGGGCAGGGGCAGGGTCTGCAACTGGGTGACCAGCGCGGTCAACGCATCGCTGACTTGGGTCATGCGGGTTTCACGACGCTGCTCGGAGTCGAGCACGGCCTTTTCCAGGCGTGGAATCAGCCCAGCCAGCCCGGCGTCCATATTGTCGCTGCGGATGACCTCGCGCATTTCCTTCATGCACTGGTCAACGATCTTGTCGCTACCTTCAGCCGCCAGGGTGCTGCGCACCAGGCCACGACGCAGCAAGTCGAGACGGGCGGCCCAGCGCCGCTCGAGCTTTTCCTGCTGTTCGATGCTTTTAAGGTATTTTTCTTTCCAGCGCTCGGCTTCTTCGGTCATGCCAGGATCCGCATCCGGTGATCGCATCTAGTCCCGTAATGACTCGATTTCGGCGAACAGACCGAAGACTTGAGTGCTGCAGGCGCTAGCTCAGGACCGGCAGCGTATCCACAGTCAAGGCTTCAGGCAATCGGATCTCGACGGCGACGGGCAGGTGATCGGAAATTGGCTGTGCCAGGACCTCGACGCGCTCCAGCGTCAGGCTCGGGCTGAGCAGGATGTGATCCAGGCAGCGCTGCGGCCGCCAGCTGGGGAAGGTGGCTTCGACCTGGGGCGCGACCAGGCCCAGATCGCGCAGCGGCGAGTGATCAAGCAAGTCGGTGGCATGGGTGTTCATGTCACCCATGAGAATCTGGTGCCGGTAGCCGCCGATCAGCTCGCGAATATAGGCCAACTGCCGGGCGCGGGTCTTGGCCCCCAGCGCCAGGTGCATCATCACCACGATCAGCGCATCCTCGCCCTCACCGAAACGCACCAGGATCGCACCGCGGCCGGCCGGGCCGGGCAGGGGATGGTCTTCCAGTTGCTGGGGCTTGAGGCGGCTGAGCACACCATTGCTGTGCTGGGCGAAACGCCCGAGGTTGCGGTTGAGCTGCTGGTACCAGTAGGGGAAGGCCCCCAGTTGCGCCAG
This sequence comes from Pseudomonas entomophila, assembly GCF_018417595.1. NCBI lineage: Bacteria > Pseudomonadati > Pseudomonadota > Gammaproteobacteria > Pseudomonadales > Pseudomonadaceae > Pseudomonas > Pseudomonas entomophila. The sequence goes on along the minus strand of NZ_CP070982.1, from coordinate 93,840 downwards.
GTGCTCGACCTGGTTGACGTAGCCCGAACGCAGACTGCCGCCGTCGGCTTCCTGCAGGGCCACCAGGTCGAAATCGCCCAATAGATCGCCGATCTTCTGCAGGTTGCCGGACCGGCCGGCATGCGGCAGCAGGTGCTGCCAGCTGCGGGTCAGGTAATGGCGGTAACGCTCGGTACTGATGCCCACCTGAATATTGAAGCTCAGCAGCCGCAGGCGACCGTCCTCCGGCAGGCCAGGGGCCTGCAGGTGACGCTCGTTGACCTGCGGCTGGTGCAGGCCGATACCACGTGTCGAGCGGATCCGGCCCATGGCGGTCGCCGCTTACTTAGCGGCGCGCTCCTTGGCGATCAGCTGGTCGGCGACGTTCAGCACGCCTTCAGGACCGCCAGCGGTACCCAGGTCGAAGCGGTACTTGCCGTTGACCACCAGGCTCGGAACACCGGTGATCTCGTACTTCTTGGCGAGCTCCTTGGCCTGTTTGACCTGGCCCTGGATGGCGAAGGAGTTGTAAGTGGCCAGGAACTTGTCCTTGTCCACGCCCTGGGTGGCGAGGAAGTCAGCCATTTCCCCAGGCTCCATCAGTTTCATGCGCTTGTTCTGGATGGCATCGAAGACGGCGGCGTGAACGTTATGCTCGACACCCATGGCTTCCAGTGTCAGGAACATCTGGCCGTGTTTATCCCACGGACCACCGAACATGGCCGGGACGCGCTTGAAGTTGACGTCCTTTGGCAGCTTTTCAGCCCAAGGGTTGATGGTCGGTTCGAAGTGGTAGCAGTGCGGGCAGCCGTACCAGAACAGCTCGACGACTTCGATCTTGCCTGGCACGGACACCGGGACGGGGTTGCTCAGCTCGATATATTCCTTGCCGGCGGTTGCAGGCTCCGCGGCCTGCACGGCGGCCATACCGAATACGCTGGCGGCGACCAGCGCAGCGCTGAGAATCAGTTTACGCATGCTTTACTCCTGAGCAGTCTTTGGTCGCCTCGACGCGACCTTGGTGAGACAGGTCGGGAAGGGCTCGAGTTCTGTAGTGTAACGGCTACGGATGGAAAAAAGGGCAGCCTGGGCTGCCCTTTTCATCTTTAGCGCTGAAGCATTAACCGAGTGTTAACGCCCAGACCGTCAGGATCAGTGCAAGCCCTGGATGTAGCTGGACAGAGCTTCGATATCCTTGTTGCTCAGCTTGCCGGCGATGGTGCGCATGGTCATGGCGTCGCCGTCGTTGGTGCGGTTGCCTTCGCGGAAGTCGGTCAGCTGCTTGCCGACATACTGCGCGTGCTGGCCGCCCAGGTGAGGGAAGCCGGCCAGGGCTAGACCTGCGCCATTGGGGGAGTGGCAACCGGTACAGGCCGGCATGCCCTTCTCGAGGTCGCCGCCATTGAACAGGGCGCGGCCACGTTCGACCAGTTTCGGGTCGGCGGCGCCGACGCTGCCCTTCTGGCTGGAGAAGTAGGCGGCGATGTCGGCCAGGTCCTGGTCACTGAAGTTCGCCAGCATGCCGGTCATCTCCAGCACGGTGCGCTTGCCGGACTTGATGTCGTGCAGCTGCTTTTCCAGATACCGCTCGCCTTGGCCGGCGAGTTTGGGGAAGTTCGGTGCCAGGCTGTTGCCGTCAGGGTTGTGGCAGGCCCCGCAGACAGCGGTTTTGGCCTGACCGGCAGCAGCATCGCCTTTGATGGGTTCCGCAGCACTTGCCGCACCTGCGACCCCCATGGTCAACAGCAGACTCACGAATAGTTTGTTCATCAGCTAATCCAACACGGCTAAGGGTGAAATGTTATGTATCGGGACTGCCGCTCATCCAGAGAATGACCAATCGGTAGTCCTCGGCACTGCAGTCCATGCACAATCCACGCGGCGGCATAGCCTTGAAACCCTGTGTAACATGTACCACCAGTTGCTCCATGCCTTGCGCCAGCCGTGGTTCCCAGGCTGCCCGGTCACCCTGCCTGGGTGCCTGTGGCAACTGTCCGGCGTGACAGGCCGCACAGCTGCGGTTGTACAACGCCTCGGGATCCTGTGTAGCCTGTGCGCTGAAAAACGGTAGGAACAAACCGACAGCTAGTAGCCATTTCGCCATGCGGAACGACCTGACAGGGTTGGGGGCCGCGCTGCGTTCTGTTGCGCGAGCTATTGTTCGACACCCCATGCTCATCCGCCTTCGCTGGGAGAATGAGCACACAAAATCTGGGGCATTATATACTTCCGCCATCCAAACGGAAACGACACCGCTTGCCGCGCCTGGGCCAACCGTTCCAGAGCTGGGCAACACCCACATCGGATATCCCATGCAAGTCAAGAACCCCATCCTCGGCCTCTGCCAGAAAGCCACATTCGCCCTCAGCGCCGCCAAGGTCGAACAATGCCCGGAAGACCAGGGTTACGAGGTGGCTTTCGCCGGCCGCTCCAACGCCGGCAAGTCCAGCGCCCTCAACACCCTGACCCACGCCAGCCTGGCACGCACCTCGAAGACTCCCGGCCGCACCCAACTGCTGAATTTCTTCAGTCTGGACGATGAACGGCGTTTGGTCGACCTGCCGGGCTACGGTTATGCAAAAGTGCCGATCCCGCTCAAGCAACACTGGCAGAAGCACCTGGAGGCCTACCTCGGCAGCCGCGAGTGCCTGCGCGGGGTGATCCTGATGATGGATGTGCGCCACCCGATGACCGACTTCGACAAGATGATGCTCGACTGGGCCCGGGCCAGCGGCATGCCCATGCACATCCTGCTGACCAAGGCCGACAAGCTGACCCACGGCGCGGGCAAGAACACCCTGCTCAAGGTGCAGTCGGAGATTCGCAAGGGTTGGGGCGATAGCACGACCATCCAGTTGTTCTCGGCGCCCAAGCGCCTGGGGCTGGAAGAAGCCTACCGCGTGCTGGCGGACTGGATGGAGCTGGAAGACAAGCCGGTGGCCTGAATCGCCACGGAACCTGTAGGAGCGGCTTCAGCCGCGAAACAGGCACCTCGGTACGTGGCACCCGCTTTGCGGGTGATCGCGGCTGAAGCCGCTCCTACAAGGACCGGTGCAATCCTGAATTCCGGGCAAAAAAAACCCCGGACTTCATATGGGGAGGGGGAAGTTCGGGGTTCAAGTCCGGACCGCTAGGGCGGGGTCCAGATATCTGCCAACACTTAACACAACATAGGAGCATCGAAAGGCTTCACCAGCCATTCAGTACCTCTGAGTAGCGCTTCACCGATTTAGTTCCGAGCCCCTCGAAACTATTTGCGATAGTTTCATGAAACCCCGGATCTAATGGCCTGCGGCCAGTGCGGATCCGCGACACTACGCCGCAGATCCTACACAGCTTTCACACGGCGTTTAGTGAGCTTCGTCCCAATTCGAGCCAACACCCACTTCCACCAGCAGCGGCACATCGAGTTCCGCGGCACCGCTCATGTAGCCACGAATTTCATCTTTCACCTGCTCGACCAAGTCTTCACGCACTTCCAGCACCAGTTCGTCGTGCACCTGCAGGATCACCCGGGCATCCAGCCCGCTGTCGACCAGCCAGTTGTCCACCGCCACCATGGCGCGCTTGATGATGTCCGCCGCGGTGCCCTGCATCGGGGCGTTGATCGCGGTGCGCTCGGCGCCTTTGCGCAGGGCCGGGTTCTTGGCGTTGATGTCCGGCAGGTACAAGCGGCGGCCGAACAGGGTCTCGACGAAACCCTGCTCGGCGGCTTGGGCGCGGGTGCGCTCCATGTAGGCCAACACGCCGGGATAGCGGGCGAAATAGCGGTCGATGTAATCCTGGGACTGCTTGCGGTCGACGCCGATCTGCTTGGCCAGGCCGAACGCGCTCATGCCGTAGATCAGGCCGAAGTTGATCGCCTTGGCGCTGCGACGCTGGTCGGTGGTGACGTCCGCCAGTGCGACGCCGAACACTTCGGCGGCGGTGGCGCGGTGCACGTCCAGGTCGTTGCGGAAGGCATGCAGCAGGCCTTCGTCCTTGGCCAGGTGGGCCATGATGCGCAGCTCGATCTGCGAGTAGTCCGCCGCCAGCAGCTTGTAGCCGGGGCTGGCGACGAAGGCCTGGCGTATCCGCCGGCCTTCGGCGGTGCGCACCGGGATGTTCTGCAGGTTCGGGTCGCTGGACGACAGCCGCCCGGTAGCGGCGACTGCCTGCTGGTAGGAGGTGTGGATACGCCCGGTGCGTGGGTTGATCTGCCCCGGCAGCTTGTCGGTGTAGGTGCTCTTGAGCTTGCTCAGGCTGCGGTATTGCATCAGCACCTTGGGCAGCGGATAACCTTGCTCGGCCAGGTCGTCGAGCACCGCCTCGGCGGTGGAGGGCTGGCCCTTGGCGGTCTTGCTCAGCACCGGCATGCCCAGCTTGTCGTAGAGGATCGCGCCCAGCTGCTTCGGCGAACCCAGGTTGAATTCTTCGCCGGCCAGCGCGTAAGCCTCGCGCTCCAGCTCGACCAGCTTCGCGCCCAGCTCACCGCTCTGCACGCCGAGCAGCGCGGCATCGACCAGCGCACCCTGGCGCTCGATCTTCGCCAGCACCGGCACCAGCGGCATCTCGATGTCCATCAGCACCGGCAGCACGCTGGGGGTCTTCGCCAGGCGCGCTTGCAACGCGTGGTGCAGGCGCAGGGTGATGTCGGCGTCCTCGGCGGCGTAGGGGCCGGCCTGCTCCAGCGGGATCTGGTTGAAGGTCAGTTGCTTGGCGCCCTTGCCAGCGATGTCCTCGAACCCGATGGTGGTGTGGTCCAGGTACTTCTGCGCCAGGCTGTCCATGTCGTGGCGGGTGGCGGTGGAGTCGAGCACATAGGACTCGAGCATCGTGTCGTAGGCCACGCCACGCATCAGGATGGCCGGGTTGCCGTTGGCCAGGATATTGATGTCGTACTTGGCGTTCTGACCGATCTTGCCCTTGGCCGGGTCTTCCAGCAGGGGTTTGAGTGCCAGCAGCACGGCTTCACGGTCCAGCTGGGCCGGAGCACCTTCGTAGTCGTGGGCCAGCGGTACATAGGCGGCTTCATTGGGCTCGACGGCGAACGACAGGCCGACGATGCTGGCCTGCTGGGCATCAAGGCCAGTGGTCTCGGTGTCGAAGGCGAACAGCGGCGCCTTGCGCAGCTTTTCCAGCCAGGCGTCGAAACGTGCCTGGTCGAGGATGGTCTCGTACTTGGGCTCGACCTTGACCGTGGGCGCTTCCTCGGATGCAACGGCGGCTTCGCCATCAACTTTGCGGGGCGCGCTGCGCTGCACGTCGGCGACCCAGCTCTTGAACTCCATCTCGGTGTACAACGCCAGCAGCGCTTCACGGTCCGGTTCGCCACAGACCAGGGCGTCGACCTCGACATCCAGTTCCACATCGCACTTGATGGTGGCCAGCTCATAGGAGAGGAAGGCCGCGTCGCGGTGCTCCTCGAGCTTGGCCGGCAGGGTCTTGGCGCCACGAATGGCCAGGCCCGGAACCTTGTCGAGGTTCTGGTACAGGTCGCTCAGGCCGCCACCGATGCCGGTCAGCAGGCCCACGGCGGTTTTCTCGCCAACACCCGGCACGCCAGGAATGTTGTCGACCTTGTCGCCCATCAGCGCGAGGAAATCGATGATGTGTTCAGGGCCGACACCGAACTTCTCGTGCACGCCAGCCACATCCAGCACGCTGCCGGTCATGGTATTGACCAGCGTGACGTGACCATCCACCAACTGGGCCATGTCCTTGTCGCCAGTCGAGATGATCACCGGGCGGCCGGCCGCCGCGCTGCTGCGCGCCAGGGTGCCGATCACATCGTCGGCCTCCACACCCTCGACGCACAACAGCGGGTAACCCAGGGCACGCACGCTGGCGTGCAGCGGCTCGACCTGCACCCGCAGGTCATCGGGCATGCTTGGGCGGTTGGCCTTGTACTCGGCGAACATGGCATCACGGAAGGTGCCGCCCTTGGCGTCGAAGACCACCGCGAACAGGCTGTCCGGGTACTGCTTGCGCAGGCTCTTGAGCATGTTCAGCACGCCCTTGACCGCGCCCGTCGGCATACCTTTGGAGGTGGTCAGCGGCGGCAGCGCGTGAAAGGCGCGGTAGAGGTAGGAGGAACCGTCCACCAGGACGAGGGGTGCTTGGCTCATGAGGAGAATCAACCTTTTCGGCGGGTCCGGAGCTAGAATAGCCGGATCAATGACGACAAAAGGACTAGGTTATCATGCGTACACCCAATCGCCTGTTACTGCTCGGTCTGCTGGCCACCCTGCCAGCCGTCACCCTGGCGGCGGACGACGCCCCATCGGCAGATCCCGATGTGACCATTCGCACGGAAGGCGACAAAACCATCCAGGAATACCGGCAGAATGGCTTCCTGTATGCGATCAAGGTCACCCCTAAAGGTGGCAAGCCTTATTTCCTGGTACGCGCCGATGGTACTGACGCCAACTTCATTCGCTCAGACCAGCCAGACATGCTGATCCCCTCCTGGAAAATCTTCGAGTGGAAGTAGCGCGTACCGTTCACATCAACCAGGCACTTCCCGGCGGAAGTGCCCGCATGGGCAATTTTTCAACATGTCAGTCTTCACCCCTGTGTCCCGGCCTGAGCTGGAAACCTTTCTGGCGCCGTACGAACTGGGCCGTCTGCTCGACTTCCAGGGCATTGCCGCCGGTACCGAGAACAGCAATTTCTTCGTCAGCCTGGAGCAAGGGGAGTTCGTCCTCACACTGATCGAGCGCGGGCCGGCCGAAGACATGCCGTTCTTCATCGAACTGCTCGATGTGCTGCATGAGGCCGACATGCCGGTGCCCTACGCCGTGCGTGACCGCGACGGCAACGGCCTGCGCGAGCTGTGCGGCAAACCGGCGCTGCTGCAGCCACGGTTGTCCGGCAAGCACATCAAGGCGCCGAACAACCAGCACTGCGCCCAGGTTGGCGAACTGCTGGCGCACATCCACCTGGCCACCCGCGAGCGCATCATCGAGCGCCGCACCGACCGCGGCCTGGACTGGATGCTGGCGTCTGGCATTGAGTTGCTGTCCGGCCTGAACAGCGCACAAGCCGAACTGTTGAAGCCGGCACTGGATGAGATCACCGCGCACAAGGCGCAGATCCTGGCCCTGCCCAAGGCCAACCTGCACGCCGACCTGTTCCGTGACAACGTGATGTTCGAAGGCACCCACCTGACCGGCGTGATCGATTTCTACAACGCCTGCTCCGGGCCGATGCTGTATGACGTGGCCATCACCGTGAACGACTGGTGCCTGGACGAACAGGGCGGCATCGACCTGCCGCGGGCCCAGGCGCTGCTGGGCGCCTACGCGGCGTTGCGGCCATTCACTGCAGCTGAAGCCGAGCTGTGGCCGGTGATGCTGCGGGTGGCGTGCGTGCGTTTCTGGTTGTCGCGATTGATCGCGGCGCAGGCATTTGCCGGGATGGATGTGATGATCCACGACCCGAGCGAGTTCGAAGTGCGCTTGGTGCAGCGCCAGCAGGTGGCGTTGAAACTGCCATTCGCGCTCTAACGGACGATGACAAAACCTGTAGGAGCGGCTTAAGCCGCGATCACCCGCGAAGCGGGTGCCACACACCGTGGCGCCCGCTTCGCGGCTGAAGCCGCTCCTACAGTTGTTCCAGGCAACCTGTCAGGTCGCTGCCCAGCTTCTCCAGCAAGCGCTCATAGCCCCTGGCATCCACCGGATCGGTCCCGCCCAGCGCATCCAGCTCCGCCAGGCGCACCGGCAACCCCGCCGTCAGCGTCTCGGCCAGGCGCGGCCGCAGCGGCGGCTCGCTGAACACACAGGTCTTGCCCACTTCCTGCAGGCGCTTGCGCATCGCGGCCACATGCTGCGCCCCCGGCTGCACTTCCGACGCCACGCTGAACACGCCCGTATGCTTGAGGCCATAGGCGGCTTCGAAATAATCGAACGCTTCGTGGAACACGAAGTACGGCTTGCCGGCAATCCCCGCCACACGTTGCTTGATCCGCCCATCCAGGGCGTCCATCCGCTCGATGAACAGCTTCAGATTGCCTTGATAACGCGCGGCATTGGCCGGGTCGGCTGCCGCCAGGTCAGCGGCCATCTTCGCCGCGATCACCCGGGCATTGGCCGACGACAGCCACAGGTGCGCATCGAGGCTGCCCGGGCGGTGGTCATGGTCATGGTCGTCGTGGTCTTCTTCGTGGGAGTGGCTGTCCTCACCGAAGTGGCGCAACTGCAGGCCTGGAAGCGACTGCACCGCCACACTGGGCTTGCCGCGGCTGGCCAGCACGCGAGGCAGGAAACCTTCCATGTCCGGGCCGATCCAGTACAGCAGGTCGGCATCACCCACCTTGCGCACGTCGGACGGGCGTAGCGCGTAGTTGTGCGGGGAGGCGCCCGGCGGCAACAGCACGTCAGGGCTGCCGGCACCGTCCTGGACGGCCGCGGCGATCTGCTGCAGGGGCTTGATGCTGGTCAGCACGCGCACGTCGGCCTGGGCCGAGCAGGCGATGAAAGCGACAAAGAGGACAAGGAATCGGGACACGGTGGATACTCGGGTCGTCAGAAACAGGTAACATAATAACGTCTCCATCCTGAACCGTCGCTGCCCATGTCCATCACGCCGCTGGCCCACCGCCCCCACGATCATTCCCATTGCGTCCACAGCGCGCTGGCCGAGGCCGACGCGCTGTGCAACCGTCAGGGCCTGCGCCTGACCGCCCTGCGCCGCCGGGTGCTGGAGCTGGTGTGGCAGAGCCACAAACCGCTGGGCGCCTACGACATCCTCGCCGTGCTCAGCGAGCAGGACGGCCGTCGCGCCGCGCCACCGACCGTCTATCGTGCGCTGGACTTCCTGCTGGAAAACGGCCTGGTGCACCGCATCGCCTCGCTCAACGCCTTCATCGGCTGCAGCCACCCCGAGCACGCACACCAGGGCCAGTTCCTGATCTGCCGTGAATGCCACGTGGCCATCGAACTGGAGCAGGACAGCATCAGCAATGCCATCGTCGACAGCGCCAAGGCCGTCGGCTTCGCCGTCGAAACGCAGACCGTGGAAGTAGTCGGCCTGTGCGGCAACTGCCGGGGCAAGGCATGAGCGACGCACTGATCCGCCTCGAGCAGGTCGGGGTCAGCTTTGCCGGTGAAGCGGTGCTCGACAGCATCGACCTGGCGGTCGCGCCCGGCCAGATCGTCACCCTGATCGGCCCCAACGGCGCCGGCAAGACCACCCTGGTGCGCGCCGTGCTCGGCCTGCTCAAGCCGCATCGCGGCAAGGTATGGCGCAAGCCGAAGCTGCGCATCGGCTACATGCCGCAGAAAATCCAGGTGGACGCCACGCTACCGCTGTCGGTACTACGCTTCCTGCGCCTGGTGCCCGGTGTAGACCGCGCGGCAGCCTCGTCGGCATTGCAGGAGGTCGGTGCAGAGCAGGTGATCGACAGCCCGATCCAGACCATTTCCGGCGGTGAGATGCAGCGGGTGCTGCTGGCCCGCGCGCTGTTGCGCGAGCCGGAGCTGTTGGTGCTCGACGAGCCGGTGCAAGGGGTCGACGTGGTCGGCCAGACCGAGCTGTACAACCTCATCACTCGCCTGCGCGACCGCCATGGTTGCGGCGTGCTCATGGTCTCCCACGACCTGCACCTGGTGATGAGCGCCACTGACCAGGTGGTCTGCCTCAACCGTCACGTCTGCTGCTCGGGCCATCCGGAACAGGTCAGCAACGACCCAGCCTTCGTCGAGCTGTTCGGCCAGAACGCCAAGAGCCTGGCCGTCTACCACCACCATCACGATCACAGCCACGACCTTCACGGCTCGGTGATCGCCCCCGGCACCCATGTCCACGGAGAGCACTGCAAGCATGGCTGATTTTCTTCTTTACGCCCTGCTTGCCGGCCTGTCGCTGGCCCTTGTCGCCGGCCCGCTGGGTTCGTTCGTGGTCTGGCGGCGCATGGCCTATTTCGGCGATACCCTCTCGCATGCCGCACTGCTGGGCGTGGCCCTGGGCTTCGCCCTGGACGTCAGCCCGGCGTTGGCGGTAACCGTTGGCTGCCTGTTGCTGGCGATTCTGCTGGTGACTTTGCAGCAGCGCCAGCCGCTGGCCTCCGACACACTGCTCGGCATCCTCGCCCCCAGCACGTTGTCGCTGGGCCTGGTGGTGCTGAGTTTCATGCACGATGTACGCATCGACCTGATGGCCTACCTGTTCGGCGACCTGCTGGCGATCAGCACCACCGACCTTGCCTGGATCCTTGGTGGCAGCGCGTTGGTGCTGGTGCTGCTGGCCGCACTCTGGCGCCCGTTGCTGGCAGTCACGGTGCACGAGGAACTGGCGATGGTCGAGGGCCTGCCGGTGGCCGGGCTGCGCCTGGCGCTGATGCTGCTGATCGCCGTGGTGATCGCGGTGGCGATGAAGATCGTCGGCGTGCTGCTGATCACTTCGCTGCTGATCATCCCGGCGGCCGCGGCACAACGTCACGCCCGCTCGCCCGAGCAGATGGCCTTGGGCGCCAGCCTGCTGGGGGTCACCGCGGTATGCGGTGGCCTGGCCATGTCGTGGTTCAAGGATACACCGGCCGGGCCGTCGATCGTGGTCTGCGCGGCGGTGCTATTCTTGCTGAGCCTGGCGTTGCCCAAACGCTGAAAATTCAGGGGGCGCACGCAACCTTTCCATGGGCACAAGGTCTGTATGGCCTGTTTTCGAGCGTGCGCACCTGGGTGTAGACTTGCTCGCTTTTTGCGCAAATAGAGAGTCGCAGGAATGAAGCCGTTCGCCTCACGTTATCTGCTTGTTGCCGCGTTTTCCCTGTTCCTGGCCGCCTGCTCCAGCAAGCCTGCCGAACAGCCGGTGGCGCCTGTCCAACCGGATGCCTGGCAGCAGCTGGAACAAACCATTGCCGCCAACGAGCTGGCCACCGCCGAGGACCAGCTCGCCGCGCTGCAGGCGCAATCGCCTGACGACGCGCGCCTGGAGCCCCACCAGCGGCAACTGGCTGAAGCGTATCTGCGCCGTAGCCAGATCGTCCTGCAGAAGGGCGATGTCAATGCCGCCGCCACCGCGCTGGCCCGCGCTCGCGCGCTGATGCCCAAAGCCCCTGCGCTGACGGGTGGCGATGCCATGGCCAATGCCCGCAAGGCTGAGCTGGAAAAAGCCGAAGCAGCGCTCAAGGCTGCGGAGAAGCAACCACGGGCTCGGTTGATCGATCCGACTGCGCCGAACACCGTTGTCGCACTCAAGACCACCGACAGCCGCGCCCTGCGTCGCCAGCTCGATGACATCGCCCTGGACGTGGTCAACTACCAGTGCGACGTGGTGTTCCAGGTGCCCCGCACCCAAGACGCCCCGTGGCTCAAGACCCTGCTGGAGAAGCGCGTGCGCAAGCTCGACAGCGGCTTCGCGCTGCAGCAGAAGCATGAAATCCAGCGTTCGTTGCCCGCGCAGGTGGTGCTGGTTCCTCATCAGCAATGATCAATCGCGGGGCAAGCCCGCGATTGCCTTCGATCAGGCGCACCAATCGTCGCGTTATGCCCAATTGATTGGACGAATCAGAAATAAATGATAAGTACAGCTATTGGAAAAGGCTAAAATGCGCGACCCCGGCTAACCGCTGGCCCACATTCCATGCGCCCCACAAGGTTCGCTCAGTGATCGAGTTTCAAAATGTCCACAAGACCTACCGTGTCGACGGTAGGGATATCCCGGCCCTGAACCCGACCAGCCTGACCATCGAAGATGGCCAGGTGTTCGGCCTGATCGGCCACTCCGGTGCCGGCAAGAGCACCATGCTGCGCCTGATCAACCGCCTCGAGGCCCCCAGCGGCGGCAAGATCATCGTCGACGGCGAAGACGTCACCGCCTTCGATGCCAACCAGCTGCGCCGCTTCCGCCAGCAGGTCGGGATGATCTTCCAGCACTTCAACCTGCTGGCCTCGAAGACCGTCGCCGACAACGTCGCCCTGCCGCTGGTGCTGGCTGGCGAGCTGTCGCGCGGTGAAATCGACAAGCGCGTCACCGAACTGCTGGCCCGCGTCGGCCTGCAGGACCACGCCAGGAAGTACCCGGCACAGCTGTCGGGCGGGCAGAAGCAGCGCGTCGGCATTGCCCGCGCGCTGTCCACCAACCCCAAGATCCTGCTGTGCGACGAAGCCACCAGCGCCCTCGACCCGCAGACCACCGCCTCGGTGCTGCAACTGCTGGCCGAGATCAACCGCGAGCTGAAGCTGACCATCGTGCTGATCACCCACGAGATGGACGTGATCCGCCGGGTCTGCGACCGCGTGGCGGTGATGGACGCCGGGAAGATCGTCGAGCAGGGGCCGGTCGCCGAGGTGTTCCTGCACCCCGAGCACCCGACAACGAAGCGCTTCGTCCAGGAAGACGAGCAGGTCGACGAAGGCGAGCAACGTGACGACTTCGCCCACGTGCCGGGCCGCATCGTGCGCCTGACCTTCCAGGGCGACGCTACCTACGCGCCGCTGCTGGGCACCGTGGCCCGCGAGACCGGCGTGGACTACAGCATCCTCGCCGGGCGCATCGACCGCATCAAGGATGTCCCCTACGGCCAGCTCACCCTCGCCCTGATCGGCGGTGACATGGAAGCGGCGTTCGCCCGCTTCAAGGCAGCTGACGTACATATGGAGGTACTGCGTTGATGGACGCCCTGAATTTCTTCGCCAACGTCGACTGGGCCGAAATCTGGCTGGCCACCGTCGACACCATGATCATGCTGTTCGGCTCGCTGTTCTTCACCGTGCTGCTGGGCCTGCCGCTGGGCGTGCTGCTGTTCCTCTGCGGGCCACGCCAGATGTTCGAGCAGAAGGGCGTGTACGCGCTGCTGTCGCTGGTGGTGAACATCCTGCGCTCGCTGCCGTTCATCATCCTGCTGATCGTGATGATCCCGATCACCGTGCTGATCACCGGCACCTCGCTGGGCGTCGCCGGTGCCATCCCGCCGCTGGTGGTGGGTGCCACGCCGTTCTTCGCCCGCCTGGTGGAGACCGCCCTGCGCGAAGTGGACCGCGGCATCATCGAAGCCACCCAGTCGATGGGCGCCACCACCCGCCAGATCATCACCAACGCCTTGCTGCCCGAGGCCCGTCCGGGCATCTTTGCAGCGATCACCGTCACCGCCATCACCCTGGTCTCCTACACCGCCATGGCCGGCGTGGTGGGCGCGGGCGGCCTGGGCGACCTGGCCATCCGCTTCGGCTACCAGCGCTTCCAGACCGACGTGATGGTGGTCACCGTGGTATTGCTGCTGGTGCTGGTGCAGGTGCTGCAGAGCGCCGGCGACAAGCTGGTCGTGCACTTTTCCCGTAAGTAACCCCAATGGGGTCGGCCTGGCCGACCCGTTCGGGGGCCGTCGCGGCCCTCACAAGGAGTGATCAATGAAGAAGCTGCTTGCTGTTGTCGCCGCTGTCGCGGCCTTCTCGGCCCACGCCGAGACCCTGACCGTCGCCGCCACCCCGGTGCCGCACGCCGAGATCCTCAAGTTCGTCCAGCCGCAGCTGGCCAAAGAAGGCGTGGAACTCAAGGTCAAGGAATTCACCGACTACATCCAGCCGAACGTACAGGTCGCGGAAAAGCGCCTGGACGCCAACTTCTTCCAGCACCAGCCATACCTGGACGAGTTCAACAAGGCCAAGGGCACCCAGCTGGTCAGTGTCACCGGCGTGCACCTGGAGCCCCTGGGCGCCTACTCGAGCAAACTGAAAAAGCTCGACGAGCTGGCTGACGGCGCCACCGTGGTCATCCCCAACGACGCCACCAACGGCGGCCGCGCCCTGCTGCTGCTGGACAAGGCCGGCGTGATCAAGCTCAAGGACAACAAGAACATCCTGTCGACCGTGAAAGACATCACCGGCAACGACAAGAAGCTGAAGTTCCGCGAGCTGGAAGCAGCCACCATCCCGCGCGTGCTGACCCAGGTCGACCTGGCGCTGATCAACACCAACTATGCGCTGGAAGCCAAGCTGAACCCGGAGAAGGACGCCCTGGTCATCGAGGGTAGCGATTCGCCTTACGTGAACATCCTGGTTGCCCGCCCAGATAACAAGGACGCGGATGCCATGAAGAAGCTGGCCGCGGCCCTGCATTCGCCTGAGGTGAAGCAGTTCATCACCGAGAAGTACAAGGGCGCGGTGATTCCGGCGTTCTGATCTGAAATACTCGGGGCCGCTCCTACAGAGGCATGCGATCTTCTGTAGGAGCGGCCTTGTGCCGCGATGGCCTGCATAGCAGGCCCAACGTGCTCAATCGCGCTTGACCAGCCCCGGCAACTGCGCCACCAGCTTCTGGTTGTTGAACGGCGCACGAATGAACCCGCGCTGACGCCCATCCGGCCCGACCACCGCCAGGTTGCCGCTGTGGTCCACGGTGTACCCCGGCTTGCTGGTGTCGGCCGGAATGAACGGGATGCTCAGGGCGTTGGCCAGCTTCTGCGTATCCTCGATCGACCCCGCCACCCCGACGAAATCCTTGTCGAAATAGCCCAGGTACTGCTTGAGCTGGTTCGGTGTGTCACGGTTCGGGTCCACGCTCACCAGCACCACCTGCAGGCGCTCGATGGCCTCCTTGGGCAGCTCGCTCTTCACCTGGCGCAGCTGGGCGAGGGTGGTCGGGCAGATGTCCGGGCAGTAGGTGTAACCAAAGAACAACAGCGACCATTTGCCCTTGAGCTGGTCCAGCTCGATGGGCTGACCGTTCTGGTCGGTCATCTTCACATCCGGCACCGTGCGGCTCTGAGGCAGCAGGATGATGCCGGCGTCGATCAGTTCGGTGGGGTTCAGCTGACCGCGGTCACTGAGCACCTTGTTGACGGTCAGGCCCATGATCAGCGCGACCAGGGCAACGAGGATGAAGACGGTTTTCTGGGTTCGGGTCATAGGTTCAGCAACAGGTAGTGGTCAACGAGCAACGCGATGAACAGGGCGAACAGGTAGACGATAGAGTACTTGAACGTCTTGATCGCCGCGTGCGGCCGGGTGCCACGGTACAACACCCAGGCCCAGTGCAGGAAGCGCAGGCCCAGGGCCAGGGCACTGGCCAGGTAGAGCGGGCCACTCATGTGGATGGCGTAGGGCAACAGGCTGACGGCCAGCAGGATCAGGGTGTAGAGCAGGATATGCAGCGCGGTGTAACGCTCGCCATGGGTCACCGGCAGCATTGGAATATCGGCTTTTTCGTACTCGGCCTTGCGGTGGATGGCCAGGGCCCAGAAGTGCGGCGGGGTCCAGGCGAAGATGATCAGTACCAGCAACAGCGGCTCGGCACCCACATGCCCACTTACCGCCACCCAGCCCAGCAACGGCGGGGCCGCGCCGGCCAGGCCGCCGATCACGATATTTTGCGGCGTGGCACGCTTGAGAAAGCCGGTGTAGAGCACCGCATAACCCAATAACGAGGCAAGCGTCAGCCAGGCGGTAAGGGTATTGGTGAACGCCAGCAGCAAAGCCAGGCCCATCACTGCCAACAGCAAGGCGAAGGCCAGGGCCGGGAGCGGCGCGACCCGGCCCTGGGCCAGCGGGCGTTTGTGGGTGCGGGCCATCAGCGCGTCGATGCGCCGGTCCACCACGTGATTGACCACCGCCGCACCCCCTGCGCACAGGCCGATCCCCAGGTTGCCGAACAGCAGCACGCTCCAGGCGACGCCGGCGCGGGTGGCGAGAAACATACCCACCAGCGAGGTGATCAGCATCAGCACCACCACCTTGGGCTTGGTCAACTCCATGTAGTCGCGCCAGCCGGCGCGTGGGCGTTCCGTGCTCAGAAGCGTCGCCACGAATCATTCCTCATGTGATGGGAGAGCCCGACGTTGCTCACCGGAGTGAGGCGCCAACCAAGGCCGACACGCACCTTGTCGGCCACGCGGATGCGGTAGTTCACCAGCACCATGCTCAGCAGCAACAGGATGCCGCCAGCGTTGTGGGCCACAGCCACGGCCAGCGGCAGGTGCAGCAGCACGTTGCTCACGCCCAGCCCGACTTGCAGCGCCAGCGCCAGCAGCACCAGGCACGCCAGGCCGGTCAGGCCGTTGCGGTGCAGTTTCCAGCTGAGCATCAGCAGCACCAACGTGACCAGCAAGGCACCGAGGCGATGGCTGATATGGATCGCCGTGCGCGCATCGCTGTCCAGCTGCCCGCCCAGGTAGTTGGGGCCGACGTGCTGGGTGAGGTGGAACCCATTGCTGAAGTCCGCGGCCGGCCACCATTGGCCATGGCAAGTAGGCAGGTCGATGCAGGCCACCGCCGCGTAGTTGGAACTGACCCAGCCGCCCAGGGCGATCTGGCCGATCACCACCAGCAGTGCCAACGCAGCGATACGGCGCAGGCTCAGGGGCAGTTTCGGCAACGGCGCAAAGGCCCGGGATAGACGCAGGGATAGCAGAAAAAGCAGGCTGACCGTGGTGAAGCCTCCGAGCAAGTGCGCCGTAACTACCTGGGGCCAGAGCTTCAAGGTCACCGTCCACATGCCGAACGCCGCCTGGGCCAGCACGACCCCCAGCAATAACAGCGGCAAGCGATAGGGCTGGCCATCGCGGGCATGCCGGCGCACGGCCTGGAAGGCGAGCAGGGCGATCACCAGCGCCAGCGTCCCGGCAAAATAGCGATGGACCATTTCCGCCCAGCCCTTGGTTTCCTCGACCGGATGCTCAGGGAAATGCAGCTCGGCATGGGCCAGCTGCGCATCGGTCTTGGGCACGCTGATGAAGCCATAGCAGCCCGGCCAGTCCGGACAGCCAAGGCCGGCGTGGGTCAGCCGGGTGTAGGCGCCGAGCAGCACGACCAGCAGCGCCAGCAGGGTGGCGAACACAGCGAGGCGGAATCCGGGTCTGGCCATGGCGGCCTCCTAGCCGATGTTGGACAGCTTGAGCAGATGGCGCAGGTCGTCCAGCACCTGCTTGCCGTTGACCTTCGCGTCATAGCGCAGCACCAGGTTGCCGTGGGGGTCGACGATCCACAGCTGCGGGCCTGGCTCACTGACCTTTTGCCGGTAACGCTGGGCATCCAGCGGATAGCGCTGCAACTGCGGGTACTCACGGTCGAGCACGCCCTGGTAATCGCCATCCAACGCCTGGGCCGAGGCCAGGGCATGGCTGGCGCGGCTGGCGTCGCGGCCCAACCCGATCTGGATCTGCCGGGCCAGGTACACCAACTGCCGACAGTCTTCGGCGCAGGCCTCGGGGGCACTGACCAGCAGTTGCCAGCGTTCATCCTGGGCATCGATGCCGATGTCGGCGCGGCCCAGGCCGTTGCCGATCATCACACCGTGGTAGCTGCGCCCGTCCGGCACCCAGAACTGCAACTTGTACATGCTGGTGGCGAGGATCATCGGCCCGAGCACGACGAACAGGATCAGCAGCAATTGCAAACGCCCACGGGCCTTGCGGCCTTCAGGTGCGTGCAATGGACTCGTGGCGGCGGCCATGGCGGTTCTCCTTGTCGTTGTGATGCCAGCCGAAATAGAGGTAGAGCAGCAGCAATGCCGTCGCCAGGGCAAACCACTGCACGGCATAGCCCAGGTGCTTTTCGGGCCCCATGGCGACTACCGGCCAGTCCAGCCGGTAGCTGGCCGGGCCCGGCTGCAGGCGCAGTTCATGGGCGAAGCCATCCCGGCCCAGTTGTTGCCAGAGCGCGGCCGGGTCGATGGCGGTGAGCAGGTGCGGCCACCGGCCTTCGGTCGAGTCGGGGTGGAGCTGGAACGTCTTGCCGGGCGCGACATACACCGAGGCCTCCAGCGCCAGTGGCTGGTCAGGGGTGTCGAAACGCACCGGCACGCGACGATCCGGCCAAGGCAACCAGCCGCGATTGACCAGCAGCCACTGCCCGCTGGCCTGGTCGTGGAAGGGTTGCAGCAGTTCGACACCGGGTTTGCCATCGCGCATCTGGTTATCCAGCAGCAGGCTGTGCTCGGCGTCGAAGCGGCCGTAAAGGTGTACGGGGTAGAAGGCGGGATCCGGCAACTGGCGCAATTGCGCGGCGGCCACCGGTGCCTCGATCTGGCGTTCGGTGTAGGTGTCGAGCAGGGCGCGCTTTTCGTCGGCGCGGCGCAGTTGCCAGCAGCCAAGCGAGAGCAGCCCCGGCAGCAGCGCGAGCACCACCAGGGTCGGAATCCAGCCCGGGCGAAACGGCCTCATCGGGGCCTCGTCGGGGCAACCGCTATACTTGTTCTCATCACCGCATCCCCCCGGAGTAGCGCCATGCTCAAGGCCGCGATAGTCCTGATGCTGCTGGCCACGGTCGCCAGCCTGTTCAGTGGCCTGGTATTCCTGGTCAAGGACGACGACCATTCGACCCGCCTGCTCAAGGCCCTGACCGTGCGTGTCACCCTGGCGGCCCTGACCATCGGGCTGGTGGCCTGGGGCTTCATCAGCGGCCAGTTGGTGTCGCACGCCCCCTTCTGAAATCCCCACCATCCCCTGTAGGAGCGGCTTCAGCCGCGATCACCCGCGAAGCGGGTGCCACGCTTCGCGGCTGAAGCCGCTCCTACAACACATAAACAAAGATGAACAACCCCACCCACACCACATCGACGAAGTGCCAGTACCAACTCGCCGCCTCGAACCCGAAGTGCTTCTCCGGGTTGAAATGCCCCCGCAGCACCCGGCAGAACATCACGAACAGGATTACCGTCCCCAGCGTCACATGCGCGCCATGGAAGCCCGTGAGCATGAAGAACGTCGCGCCATAGACCCCCGACCCCAGCGTCAGCCCCAGCTTGGTGTAGGCCTCGTGGTACTCGTAGGCCTGCAACGCCAGGAACGACAGCCCCAGCAGGATCGTCAGCCCCAGCCACAGCTTCAGCGGGCCGCGATGCCCCTTGCGCAAGGCATGGTGGGCGATGGTCACGGTCACACTGGAGCTCACCAGCAGGATGGTGTTGATCAACGGCAGGTGCCACGGGTCGATCACTTCCTTCGGTGGCGGGAACAGTTTCGGATCGGGCGTGTGCAGCAGTGGCCAGACAAACTCGAAGTTGGGCCAGAGCATGTGCGCCACGCCCTTGTGCCCCTCGCCCCCCAGCCACGGCCCGGCCAGCACCCGCACATAGAACAGCGCCCCGAAGAACGCCAGGAAGAACATCACTTCGGAGAAGATGAACCAGCTCATGCCCCAGCGGAACGAGCGGTCCATCTGGGCGCTGTACAGCCCGGCATGGCTTTCCCTGACCACCGAGCCGAACCAGCCGAACAACATGTACGCCAGGAACAACCCGCCGACGAAGAAGATCAGCGGCCCGTGGGACTCCGGGTGGCCGGCCTTGAGGTCGTTGAACCAGGTACCCAGGCCGAACACGGTGATGAACATGCCGATCGTGGCAATGATCGGCCACTTGCTCTGCGCCGGGACGTAGTAATGCTCGTGGCTTGCCATGGTTGATCTCCTTCCCTCAACGGGCGGCCTCGGTCGCGACATGGGCGACCGGGGGGTGGCGAGCGGTGATGTCGAACAGGGTGTAGGCCAGGGTCAGGTGCTTCACCGACTCCGGCAGGTCGCGGTCGACGATGAAACGCACCGGCATCTCGATGCGCTCGCCCGGCTGCAGCACCTGCTGGGTGAAGCAGAAGCACTCGGTCTTGTGGAAGTACGCTGCGGCTTCGGCCGGGGTGATGCTGGGGATCGCCTGGGCGCTCATGGGTTTGTCGGTGGGGTTGCGGGCGATGAAGATCATCTGGTTCACCGCCCCCGGGTTGACCTCGAGCTGGTCGGCGCTGGAGTGGAACTCCCAGCTCATGTCGCCGGCGTTGGTCGACATGAACTGCACCCGCACCGAGCGCGACGGGTCGCTGACCTGGCTGCCCTCGTACTGCCCACCGGTCTTGCCGTTGATGCCGAAGGCCTTGCACATCACGTCGTAGATCGGCACCAGGGCGAAGCCGAAGGCGAACATCACCACCGTCAGCATCAGCAGGCGAGTGACCAGGCGTTTGAGCGAAAGGCCGTCCATTGCAGGGCTCCTACTTCACGTCCGGCGGGGTCTGGAAGGTGTGGTAGGGCGCCGGCGACGGCACCGTCCACTCCAGCCCGTCGGCGCCATCCCAGGGCTTGGCCGGGGCTGGCGTGCCGCCGCGGATGCACTTGATGACGATGAACAGGAAGAACACCTGGGTGGCGCCGAAGATGAACGCACCGATCGACGACACCATGTTGAAGTCGGCGAACTGCAGGTTGTAGTCGGGGATCCGCCGCGGCATGCCGGCCAGGCCGACGAAGTGCATGGGGAAGAAGGCCATGTTCATGCCCACGAACGACAGCCAGAAATGCAGCTTGGCCAGGGTTTCGTCGTACATGTGGCCGGTCCACTTCGGCAGCCAGTAGTACGCCGAGGCGAAGATGCCGAAGATCGCCCCAGGCACCAGCACGTAGTGGAAATGCGCCACCACGAAGTAGGTGTCGTGGTACTGGAAGTCCGCCGGGGCGATGGCCAGCATCAGCCCGGAGAACCCACCGATGGTGAACAGGATGACGAAGGCGATGGCGAACAGCATCGGCGCCTCGAAGGTCAGCGAGCCCTCCCACATGGTGCTGACCCAGTTGAACACCTTCACCCCGGTGGGCACGGCGATCAACATGGTGGCGTACATGAAGAACAGCTCGCCCACCACCGGGATACCGACCACGAACATGTGGTGGGCCCAGACGATGAACGACAGGAAGGCGATCGCGCCGGTGGCGTAGACCATCGAGGTGTAGCCGAACAGCGGCTTGCGCGAGAATGCCGGGATGATCGAGCTGACCGCGCCGAAAGCCGGCAGGATCATGATGTACACCTCGGGGTGGCCGAAGAACCAGAACACGTGCTGGAACAGCACCGGGTCACCGCCACCGGCGGCACTGAAGAAGCTGGTGCCGAAGTGGATGTCCATCAGCATCATGGTCACCACGCCGGCCAGCACCGGCATCACCGCGATCAGCAGGAACGCGGTGATCAGCCAGGTCCAGACGAACAGCGGCATCTTCATCAGGGTCATGCCCGGGGCGCGCAGGTTGAGGATGGTGGCGATCACGTTGATCGCGCCCATGATCGAGCTGATGCCCATCAGGTGGATGGCGAAGATGAAGAAGGTCACGCTGGCCGGAGCGTAGGTGGTCGACAGCGGCGCGTAGAAGGTCCAGCCGAAGTTGGGCCCGCCGCCGGGGCTGAACAGGGTCGAGACCAGCAGCAGGAACGCCGCCGGCAGCAACCAGAAACTGAAGTTGTTCATCCGCGGCAGGGCCATGTCCGGGGCGCCGATCATCAACGGGATCATCCAGTTGGCCAGCCCGACGAACGCCGGCATCACCGCGCCGAACACCATGATCAGCCCGTGCATGGTGGTCATCTGGTTGAAGAACGCCGGCTCGACGATCTGCAGCCCGGGCTGGAACAGCTCGGCGCGGATCACCATGGCGAACGAGCCGCCGAGCAGGAACATGGTGAAGGCGAACCACAGGTACATCGTGCCGATGTCCTTGTGGTTGGTGGTCAGCACCCAGCGCATCAGGCCCTTGGCCGGGCCGTGGGCGTGTTCATGGCCGTGGGCGTGGTCGTCGATCACTGCACTCATGTCCTGTCTCCTGCAACCCTAAGGCACCGGTTCATTTGCTTTGCGCCTGCTTGAGCGCCAGCACGTCCTTCGGCGTGACCATGTCGCCCTTGTTGTTGCCCCAGGCGTTGCGCTCGTAGGTGACCACCGCGGCGATGTCGACTTCCGAGAGCTGCTTGCCGAAGGCGGCCATGGCGGTGCCGGGGCGGCCATGGAAGACCACGCTCAGGTGCTCCTCCTTCGGCCCGGTGGCGACTTTCGAGCCCTTGAGCGCTGGGAACATCGGCGGCAAGCCCTGGCCCTCGGCCTGGTGACAGGCCACGCAGGTGGTGTGGTAGACCTTGTCGCCGCGCTCGACCAGTTCCTGCAGGGTCCAGTCCTTGCTGGTCAGTTCCTTGAGCTTGGCCGCCTCGGCCTTGCGCTCGCCCAGCCAGGTCTCGTAGTCGGCCTTGGACTTCACCTCCACCACCACCGGCATGAAGCCATGGTCCTTGCCGCACAGCTCGGTGCACTGGCCACGGTAGATGCCGGGTTTCTCGATACGGGTCCATGCCTCGTTGACGAAGCCGGGGATGGCGTCGCGCTTGACCGCGAAGGCGGGCACCCACCAGGAATGGATGACATCGGCGGCGGTCACCAGGAAGCGCACCTTGGCCCCCACCGGCAGCACCAGCGGCTGGTCGACTTCGAGCAGGTAGTGCTCGTCCTTGGGCGCCTTGTTGTGGATCTGGTCGGCGGGGGTGGCCAGGTTGCTGAAGAACTCCACGTCCTGGCCCAGGTACTTGTAGTGCCACTTCCACTGGTAGCCGGTGACCTGGATGTCGATGTCGGACTCACTGGCGTCGTAGATGTCGATCAGGGTCTTGGTGGCCGGGATGGCCATGGCCACGAGGATCAGGAAGGGGACGACGGTCCAGAGGATCTCCACCCAGGTGTGCTCGTGGAAATGCGCGGGCTGCTGGCCGGTGGAGCGGCGGTGGATGACCATCGACCAGAACATCGCGCCGAACACCACGATGCCGATGATCACGCAGATCCAGAAGATGGTCATGTGCAGGTCGAACACGGCGTGGGAGACGTCCGTCGCCCCGGGAGCCATGTTCACGGTCCATGCCGCCTGTGCCTGACCAAACATTGACCACAGCAACAGGCCCATCCAGACATGTGGATGTCGCATCATTGCGGGTTCCCCTTATCGTTCTTGTAGTCCCGGAGGCGCGGACGACCTTACGACATAGGGGGGAACGGTGGCCAAGACTGCCTGGCTTCGACGACCGAGCCCCCTGCAAACGGCAGTCGGGCCTCATCAACGAATCACGTTTCAAGCGGAGTATAGACACCGACCAATGGTGCGCAATGAAGGGTTTTAAATGATATTAACCAATCCAAACGTTTGCGCTGGAAGACGCATGGACACTGGGGCGGGGCACAATGATGGCACATTGATATAGCCAATTTCCTACACGTGCCTCAGAGATATAACAAATGCGTCTTAGGCATTCTCGTAAGCAAGCTAACTTAGTGTCTTCCGTTTGTAACGCCTTGTCCCTGGAGTTGTCATGAACATCGCTGCTGTACGCGAGCAGATCGAAACCGCCCATCAACATGAGAGCCGCACAGGCCAACTGAAAGCCCGCCTCGAACTGCAACTGCCACACCTGCATCCCTCGATCCAACTACCCCAGCAGGATGCCCAGGGTACCTTGGCGCGCTTCGTCGGCGCCTACATCAACGAGGTTCCGGAACTGCTCGAGGCCGCGCACAACGTGGCGCTCGAGGCCGGCATCGAGTCGCAGATCAAACCGGTGCTGAAGATCGCCGAAGCCTACTTCCTGCAGCCGCCCAGCGTGATGGCCGGGCATGTCGGTCTCGACTGCCTGCTGGACGAGGCCTACCTGGCGCATCGCCTGGTCGAGGAGGTCAACGACCTGTACATCCGCCATTTCCAGCAGCCGCTGATTCCGGTGGATACCACGGTGGCCAACCTGATCGCCCACCAGTTGATCGGCGAGACCTTCGCCAACCAGCTGGACGAGGTGGTGCATCATTCAGTGGATGAAATGCTCGATGACGAGAGTTTTGCCGCTGAATCGGTAGAGGCTTATCGCGACAAGCTGTCGAGCCCGGAAACCGGCGCGGCGTGGAAACGCTGGCCGTGCCTGTCGCGCCAGCTCGGGGTCGAGCTGAGCCAGTCGGCCTGAGTAACATTCGAAATCGCCGGGGCCGCTATGCGGCCCTTTCGCGACACAAGGCCGCTCCCACAGGTTCAGTGCATGATTCAATTTCTGCGCTGTATCTGTGGGAGCGGCCTTGTGTCGCGAAAGGGCTGCGCAGCAGCCCCAGGCCCCTCAGATCAGGCTAGGCCCCAACGCCCGCCGTAGTTCGCAGCCGACCCTCGACCCGCCGCTTCAACCGCCGCTGCTCCAACACCAGCCGCGTGCCCTTGGCCGCGCCGCTACGCCCCCAGTCCTCCAGCAGTTCCAGGCAGGAATGGTCGATATAGCTCAGGTTGCCCAACGGCACATGCAGCGTCGTCCCTTCCGGCACGGTCTCCAGCACCTGGGTCAGTGCCGGCACCTTGAGGAACGTCGCCGCCCCGCTCAGGCGCAGTTCCATGTGCCCTGGCGTTTCCAGCGCCACCAGGTTGATCTTCAGCCGCGCCGCCTTGAACGCCAGCTTCAGCAAGGTGAGGGCAAAGCCCAGCAGCACACCGGTCAGCAGGTCGGTGAAGACGATTGCCAGTGCCGTGGCGGCATAGGTGAACATCGGCATCCGTCCATAGCGGCCCAGGCCACGGAACGCCTTGAAGTCCACCAGTTTCACGCCGGTGTACACCAGCACGCCCGCCAGGCTGGCCACCGGGATCTGCTGCAGCACGCTGCTCAACGCGACCACGAAGGCCAGCAACCACACGCCATGCAGAATCGCCGAAGCCCGGGTCTGCGCGCCGGCCTGCACATTGGCCGAGCTGCGCACGATCACCCCGGTCATCGGCAGCGCGCCAAGCACGCCGCAGAGCATGTTGCCGATACCCTGCGCCGACAGTTCACGGTCGAAGTCCGAGCGCTGGCCGCTGTGCATGCGGTCCACCGCGGCCGCGGACAGCAGGGTCTCGGCGCTGGCGATGAATGCGAGGGCGAAAGCTGCCACCAGCAGCGTGGGGTCGGCCAGCTTGAGCAAATCGTCGGGGCGCAGCCAGTCGATGGCTTGAGACAGGTCGGCAGGCACCTGCACGCGATTGACCGGCAGGGCCAGCCACAAGCTGATGGCCGTCATCGTCGCGACCCCGAGCAGGGCGCCAGGAATGAAGCGCAGGCGTTGCGGGCGAAACCGCTCCCAACCCCA
Source organism: Pseudomonas entomophila (assembly GCF_018417595.1). NCBI lineage: Bacteria > Pseudomonadati > Pseudomonadota > Gammaproteobacteria > Pseudomonadales > Pseudomonadaceae > Pseudomonas > Pseudomonas entomophila. The sequence continues at coordinate 69,047 of NZ_CP070982.1, read as the reverse complement.
CATGATGGCGATAGTGCCCAGGCCCAGCACGCCGGCCTGCCAGCCACTGCCCGCGCTTTCCAGCGGTACGGCCGAAGCCAGCGTGGCCGGGAAGCCCAGCAGGTTATCCACACCCGACGGCTGCGGCGCCGTGTCGAACATCACATGTATCTGGGACAGCACGATCAGCACGCCGATGCCAGCAAGCATGCCGTACACCACTGCCGGTGCCGTTACCCGGAACCAGCAACCCAGTCGCAGGCGCCCGGCCAACAATTGCAGCAACCCCGCCAGCAACAGGATCGGCCCGAGCATGGCCATGCCATGCTGGCGTACCAGTTCGAACACCAGCACCGCCAGGCCCGCCGCCGGGCCGCTCACCTGCAACGGCGAGCCCGCCAGGAAGCCCACCACAATGCCGCCGATGATGCCGGTGATCAGTCCTTTGGCCGGGGGCATGCCGGAGGCGATGGCAATACCCATGCACAACGGCAGGGCCACCAGGAATACCACCACCGAGGCCAGCAACTCACGCGGCAATGCCGCTTTGATCTGTGTCTTGTTCACCATGACGCTCCTTTCTCAAGTTCACGGCCATTCCTCTGGCCGCAGGCACGGGGATCCCTGAATCGCGCGCAGGCGCGGGCCGCCAGCGGGCTTGCCGGCAAGGTGTCCAGGGAAATTCAAGGCAGGCGAAGACCGCGCCGCACCCATCGGGTGCAGCCGGCTATCAAGGTCGTTTCAGCGTGTTCGGGTCGCTTAGTAGCGGCCTCTCGGAGTAGCGGAGGGGATCGGCTCGCCTGCGGTCAGTGGCAGGAAGCGGTCACTGGCGGCATCGTAGGCTTCGATCTGGCTGGTTTCGATGTCGTAGATCCAGCCATGGATGTGCAACTGGCCGGCCGCCAGGCGCGAGGCGACCGAAGGGTGGGTGCGCAGGTGGTGCAGCTGGGCGATGACGTTCTCTTTGGTCAGCAGCTGCATGCTTTCATGTTCGCTGCCGCAGGAGCAGTTGTCCTCGATCACGGTGCGCGCGACTTCGGCATGGCGCAACCAGGCGGAAACGGTCGGCATCTTGTCCAGCGAGTGCGGGTTGAGCACTGCGCGCATCGCGCCGCAGTCGGAGTGGCCGCAGACGATGATGTGGTGCACGCCCAGGGCCAGCACGGCGTACTCGATGGCGCTGGAAACACCGCCGTTCATCTGGCCATACGGCGGCACGACGTTACCGACGTTACGGGTGACGAACAGGTCGCCCGGCGAGCTCTGGGTGATCAGTTCGGGGACGATGCGCGAGTCGGCGCAGGTGATGAACATGGCCCGCGGCTTTTGCGCGGTGGCCAGCTTCTTGAACAGCTCCTGCTGCTCGGGGAAGACTTCGGTGTGGAACCGCAGGAAGCCGTCGACGATATGCTTCAGGGCGGCATCGGCGCTTTCGGCGGGTGCGGCCGGGACAACCTTGGATGGGTCCTTGATGGGCATGATTCATCCTCTTGACGGTTTGAAGGTAAGTTCCAGTTTACCGGGGAAAGATTCTGGCTATGCGGGGATTTAGATGACACGCACAGGCAAATGATCACAGTCGCTGTGGACTGGATTCCTACGCTAGCGGAGAAATCTTAACTGAAACTTAATTCCGGAGGCTCTAGAACGGGCGTTCCAGAAGATCTTGGCGGGCTTTCGATAATAGCAAAATTACATCAGGTGCCAAGAGGCATGAGTGAAAATAATGGCGTCGATTAGCCTGGCTGAACATAGCGAGGGCGCTCTTGCGTGACCAGGTCGACGGCCGGCCAATCTGCTTTCAGCCGCTCTACTACGAGTGTTCAGACAAACAACATGTCGCTCTTCCGATTTATTTAAAGCACTTTGCCAGTATAGGATGCGCCCTCTTTTACAAATGCCAGACACGGATCGTCATGCCCCGCAGTACCGCCTTTGCCCGCGCCACCCTACTGACCTGCCTGTTCTGCTCCACCGCACTGCACGCCGACCCCCACCGCGCCGAACTGCTGGATGTCTATCGCCATGCAGTGGAGCAGGACGCTCGCCTGAGCGCCGCTCGCCACGAGTACCAGGCGCTGAGTGAGCGCGTGCCGCAAGCCCGGGCAGGCCTGCTACCCAGCCTCAATGCCGGGGCCACCTTCGAAAGCACCCGCCTGCAGCGTGACGAGCCCGCCCTTACCCGCACCCGCAGTGGCATGGTCTACCAGGCCAACCTCAACCAGCCCTTGCTGCGCCTGGATCGCTGGTACGCACTCAAGGCCGCCGAGGCCGGCACAGCCCAGGCAGGCCTGGAGCTGGCATCGAAGGAACAGGCGCTGATCCTGCAAACCGCCGAAGCCTATTTCGACACCCTGCGCGCACTCGACGCGCTGGCCGCCTCGAAAGCTGAGGAGAAAGCACTCGCACGCCAGCAGGAGCAGGCCCAAGGGCGATTGCACAATGGCGCCTCGAGCATCACCGATGTACTCGATGCGCAGGCCGCCTTCGACAACGCCAGCGCCAACCGCAAGCTGGCGCAACGCAAGGTCGAGGACGCCTTCGAGGCGCTCCAGCGCCTCACGCGCCAGGATTATGCGCAAATCGCCGGCATTGCCCATCAATTGCCGGTCCAGCCGCCGCTGCCCAACGACGCCAGCACCTGGGTCAACCAGGCGGTGCAAGGCAATCTCGCACTGCTGGCCAGCGGCCAGGCAGTCGATGCCGCCGAACAGGCCAACCGCCAGCGCAAGGCCGGGCATGCCCCGACCCTCGATGCCGTGGCGTCCTACCGCAAGGGCGACAACGATCGCTTCGGCTACAGCAATCCCACCGATTTCGGGCGCAACGGCTACCGCGACGACATCGCCCAGGGCACCCTGGGCCTCGAATTGAACATCCCGCTCTATGCCGGCGGGCTGACCAGCTCGCAGGTACGCGAAACGCGCGAGCGCCTGGCCCAGAGCGAGGACGAGCGTGAAGATCGCCGCCGCGAAGTGGTACTGCAAACCCGCAATCTTCACCGCGCGGTCAATGCCGACGTGGAGCAGGTACAGGCACGCCAGCAGAGCATTCGCTCCAGCCAGGCATCGCTCAAGGCCAACCAGGTGGGCCGGGCTATCGGCTCGCGCAACACCGCCGACGTGCTCAACGCCGAACGCCAGCTGTACCGGGCCGTGCGCGAGTACAACGACGCCCGCTACGACTACATCATCGATTCGCTCAAGCTCAAGCAGGCTGCCGGCAGCCTGGCCCCCCAGGACCTGCTCGACCTGTCGCACTACCTGAGCCGCGACTACGACCCGGACCGTGACTTCCTGCCACCCGAGGCCAGGGCCCGGCAGCCCGCCGCCAGTTAAACAATCGAGTGAAATACTAATCATTAGATGATGGCAAAATGATTACAAATTCTTACCAAGTACGCTAACCTACTGAAATAGGTAGCTTTACCAGGCCGCCCGGCCTGCATGGACGCGTTATGAGTGAACACCCAACAGACACCCCGGACACCGGGCTGATCTGCCTGCTGATGCTGGCCCGTTTCCACAACGTGGCGGCTTCCGGCGAACAACTGGCCCACGAATTCACCGATGGCCAGCAAGCCTTCGCCACCCCTCAACTGCTGCTGGCTTCGCGCAAGCTCGGCCTCAAGGCCAAGCGCGTCGACACCCATGCGCAACGCCTGGCACAGACACCACTGCCGGCAATCGCCGCGGACCGAGACGGCGGCTTCTTCATCATCGCCCGCATGGACCAAGGCAAGGTGCTGATCCAGGATCCGCGTGCCGAACGGCCCCAGGTCATCGACCTGGCCGCCCTGGAGCAACGCTGGAACGGCGAGCTGCTGCTGGTTCGCAGCGAAGCCTCGGTAGCCGGCGAAACCTCGCGCTTCGACTTCACCTGGTTCATCCCGGCCATCGTCAAGCACCGCAAGCTGCTCGGCGAGGTGACCCTGGTGTCCTTCGTGCTGCAGATCTTCGCCCTGCTGACACCGTTGTTCTTCCAGGTGGTGATGGACAAGGTCCTGGTGCACCACGGCCTGACCACCCTGGACGTGATCGCCATCGGCCTGCTGGGCATCATGCTGTTCGAAACCGCCCTGAGCGGCCTGCGCAGCTTCGTCTTCGCCCACACCGCCAGCCGCATCGACGTCGAACTGGGCTCACGCCTGTTCCACCACCTGATCCACCTGCCGCTGGCCTACTTCCAGGCGCGCCGGGTCGGTGACTCGGTGGCGCGGGTGCGCGAGCTGGAGAACATCCGCAACTTCCTCACCGGCAACGCCATCACCCTGGTGATGGACGTGCTGTTCTCGGTGGTGTTCATCGCCGTGATGTTCTACTACAGCGGCTGGCTGACCTTGGTGGTGGTGGCGTCGCTGCCGCTCTACGCGCTGGTTTCGCTGCTGATCACACCGGTGCTGCGCCAGCGCCTGCAGGACAGCTTCAACCGTGGCGCCGAAAACCAGGCGTTCCTGGTCGAGACGGTCAACGGCATCGACACCCTCAAGTCGATGGCCGTCGAGCCGCAAGTCCTGCGGCGCTGGGACAACCAGCTGGCGGCCTATGTCGCCGCGGGCTTCAAGACCCAGACCCTGTCCACCCTGGCCAACGAAAGCGTCGGCCTGATCGGCAAGCTGGTGACCGTCGCCACCCTCTGGCTCGGCGCGCGCCTGGTAATCGACGGCCAGCTCACGGTCGGCGAGCTGATCGCCTTCAACATGCTGGCCGGGCGCGTGGCCCAGCCGATCATGCGCCTGGCCCAGCTGTGGACCAGCTTCCAGCAGACCGGCGTGTCGGTGCAGCGCCTGGGCGATATCCTCAACACCCGCACCGAGCTGTCATCCTCGGCCCGCAGCGCACTGCCGCCGTTGCAAGGTGGCATCGAGTTCGACCAAGTGCATTTCCGCTACCGTGCCGATGGCTCGGAGATCCTGCGCGGGGTCAGCCTGCGCATCGCGCCGGGCGAAGTGATCGGCGTGGTCGGCCGCTCCGGCTCCGGCAAGAGCACCCTGACCCGCCTGCTGCAGCGGCTGTATGTGCCCGAACGCGGCCGGGTGCTGGTCGACGGCATGGACCTGGCCCTGGCCGATGCGTCCTCGCTGCGCCGGCAGATCGGCGTGGTGCAGCAGGACAACCTGCTGTTCAACCGCAGCATCCGCGAGAACATCGCCCTCAGTGACCCCGGCACCCCGCTGGAAACCGTCATGCAGGCGGCGCGCCTGGCCGGTGCCCACGACTTCATCCTCGAACTCGCCGAAGGCTACGACACGATGGTGGGCGAGCACGGCGCCTCGCTCTCGGGCGGGCAACGCCAGCGCATCGCCATTGCCCGGGCGCTGATCGGCGACCCACGCATCCTGATCTTCGACGAAGCCACCAGCGCGCTGGACTACGAGTCCGAACGCATCATCCAGCAGAACATGCGTTCGATCTGCCAGGGGCGCACGGTGATCATCATCGCCCACCGCCTGTCCGCCGTGCGCGATGCCAACCGCATCGTCGTGGTGGACCGCGGCCAGATCGTCGAACAAGGCAGCCACGCCGAACTGCTCGCGCACCAGGCCGGGCACTACGCCAGGCTGCACCGCCTGCAACAGGGCTGATCCTCTCACCACCCCATACCAAGGAGAGGCCATGTCCGCCTATTCCAGCCTCTGGCAGCGCTACCGCGAGGCCTGGCAGCACGCCTGGCGTCAACGCAAGGCGCTCGATGCGCCTGCGCGTGCCGCCCACGAAATCGAATTCCTGCCCGCCGCCCTGGCCTTGCAAGAGCGCCCACCGCATCCGGCGCCGCGGGTGTTCGTCTGGAGCATCATGAGCTTTGCCGCCCTGGCCCTGCTGTGGGCCTGCCTCGGTCATATCGACGTGGTCGCGGTGGCCACGGGCAAGGTGGTGCCGAGCGGGCGCACCAAGCTGGTCCAGCCCAGTGAGACAGCAGTGGTCAAGGCCATCCACGTCAGCGATGGCCAGCGCGTGAAGGCCGGCGAGTTGCTGCTCGAACTCGACCCGACCACCGCCGACGCCGATGTGCGTCGCAGCGAAAGCGAACTGTTGGCCGCGCGCATCGACGTGGCGCGCAGCAGCGCGATGCTCCAGGCCATCGCCAGCGGCCAGCCACCGCAGGGGCTGCAAGGCGACATCGAGCATGCCGATGCGCTGCAGGTGCAGGATGCCGAACGCTGGTTGCAGGGGCAGTACCAGGAATACCGCAACAACCTCGACCAGGTCGATGCCGAGATCCAGCAGCGCGGCGCCGAAATCCAGGCCGCCCAGGTGCAGGTGGCGAGCCTGCGCAAGACCCTGCCGATCGCCACACAGCTGGCCCGGGACTACCAGAGCCTGCTGGAGCAGCAGTACGTGGCCCGCCACGAATACCTCGACAAGGAACAGGCCCGCCTCGACCTGGAGCGCCAACTGCAGGTGCAGCAAGCCAGCGTGCTGCAGTCGACCGCCGCGCAGTCAGAGGCCCGCCGCCGCCGCGAAGGCGTGGTGGCCCAGGCCCGGCGCAGCCTGCTCGACCTGCAGCAGACCGCCGGGCAGAAAGTTGCCAGCCTGCGCCAGGAGCTGGCCAAGGCGCGCTACCAGGAAGCCCGCACACAACTGCTGGCCCCGGTCGACGGCACTGTCCAGCAACTGGCGGTGCACACCGTCGGCGGCGTGGTAACCCCTGCCCAGGCACTGATGGTCATCGTGCCCGGCGATCAGCCGGTGGAGGTCGAGGCACTGCTGGAGAACAAGGACGTCGGCTTCGTCCAGGTCGGGCAGGCCGTGACGGTCAAGGTCGAGACCTTCACCTACACCCGCTACGGCACGGTACAGGGCGAAGTGCTGAGCGTGTCGCGCGACGCCATCGAGGACGAACGCCGCGGGCTGGTGTACAGCAGCCGCATCCGCCTGGCCAGCGACCACCTGCAGGTCAACGGCCAGGCCGTGGCGCTGACACCGGGCATGGCGGTGAGCGCCGAGATCAAGACCGATCAGCGGACGGTGATCGATTACTTCCTGAGCCCGTTGCAACAGCATGCGCAAGAGAGTTTGCGGGAACGGTAATGGTCGAACACGAGGAACAAAGTGAGCGAAGCCTGTCTCAGCCACGCTGTCGAATTTCTTGTTTCGACTTATCGGTGCACTTGCACACTGGAAAACGGATACAGCGTTTCACGCCAAATCACTAACTTAGAGCTTAGAACTGGCCAATATCATTTTGAGCAGCACGTTTTATAAAGAGGGCGCGCCATGACGCTTTTTCATAGGTTGATACCCGCCTTAGCAATAGCGTGGGTGAATAGCTGTCTTTCTTGCACACTGCACGACTCTAGAAACGATTTTACCTACCACCTCAACTTGCCAGATGACCAATGCCGCACGATTTCGTATATCAGCGGGCTCATAATTCCTATCCAGCTGAGCTATCCACAGGGGCAGGCGGTGGGTTCTGGATGGAAAGGGGAAATTATTGATGTGCGGCTCTACTACGTGACCGAGCGGTACGATTTCAATGCACAGATTGACAGTAACAGTTATCGCAGAAGCGATAAAAATTACGATGTATACAACATCGCCAACGAAGATAACTACGTCTTCAACGGCAGTGACAATTCAAGGGTAATTGTTCGAAAGCGGGGCTATACGTGGCTAGCGCATCGAATGCAGAACGGCGTATTGATTATGTATCAGTACGATGAAAGATTTTCCAATTTCAAGGAAATCGATGAGTTCGTCCGAGTTTTCGTAGAACGCATCCTCATACATAAGGACTGAGCATGAGCGTAATCAATCTTTCCGAGAGCCAGTTGGCTGAAGTACAACGCCTAAGAGATACGGGTAAGTTTCCCGCCATGTACCTCTACCTGAAGTCAATTGTCGATCAGGAGAAGGCAGCGACGAGTGATTTGCAACTTAAAGAAGATTTTACGATCGCCGCCAACTGGCTGAAAACCGCGAGCCAGATAAATTCTAATGATGGCTCCATGTTCAATGAGATGGTGCGTGGTTCCATGGCCTTTGCTGCCGCGACCAACGGCCGGCCACTGACAGATGCCGACTTCCAAAAAGCATCCGATCAATTGGCAATTGATGTAGCCACACACATTATCAAAAAGCGCGGATTCCCCGAGGTCAACGAGATCATTCAGGCTGACGTCCAATCGGCAGTTCACAACCTGAAACTCAAAGACTGGAACTGGGCCGGTACCATAGCTGACCTACTCCCCATTAAAGCATTCGGCCTAGGTCGCGACTTCGTGCAAATTCCAGGCGACGGCGCGGAGTATGCGAAAAACATCACCATTGCCGTCATGCAGAATGCCGCAGGGCTCAGTCGGTATCTGTCCAGTTTCACGGAGCTGGACATGCTTCCCACCTGGAAGTACGCCCGAGAGCTGGAGCGCTACGCCGCCGATAATCGCTATAAAGTCTTCCAATGGTTCGGCGTCGGTGAGGACACCCCCACCCAACCCGCCACCAACCAATCGATCCAGATCCAGATCGACGCCTCGCCCAAGCCACAGCAACACATCCAGGGCGAAGACCAGGCACGCCAGGACGTGAGCAACGGCTATGTGCAGAACGCCGCGACCCACAACGTGTTCGCCCTCGGCGGCATTCTCAACAAGACCGACTTCGCCTCCACGCAAATGGCCAGCCTGACCTCCGGCGGCATCCGCCCTGGCGAAATGCAACTGGACCCGAACGCCCGCCCCAACAGCCACCTGTCGAAGTTCTACCTCGACCAGCCCAGCACCAGCAGCTTCGATTTCAGCCTGCGCAACGCGGTGACCCTCAACGGCCTGTCGGCCATGACCACCCGCAACACCTACGTCGACCCACTGCTGCTCGACCTGGGTGGCGAAGGCGTGCGCATGACCGACTTGAGCGACGCGGTACTGTTCGACACCGACCACAGCGGCACGCTCAAGCGCAGCGCCTGGGCTGACCGCAAGACCGGCATGCTGGTGATCGACGACGGCAGCGGCCAGGTCAAGGACGTCAGCCAGATGTTCTCCGAGTACTACAAGGGTAAGGCCGGCGTGAACGGCGCGGCTGGCGAGGCCCGCTTCAAAGACGGCTTTGCCGCGCTGGCCAGCGAGGATGGCAACGGCGATGGCATCATCGATGCCCGCGACCCGATCTGGAACCAGCTGCGTGTGTGGGTGGATGCCAGCCATGACGCCCGTGTCGACGGCGGTGAGCTGAAGACCCTGGCCGAACTGGGCATCACCCAGATCAACGTGCGCGCCTCTGGCACGCCGGGCGAGACCCGCGATGGCAGCCGTGTGCTGGCCCGGGGTTCGTTCACGATCGGCGGCGCCAGCCGGGAAGCGTTGGCCGTGGACTTCCTGGGCGACCCGGTAAGCAGCACCACCACCCGCCAGGGCGATGGCATCCGCGTGGTCTCCAGCAGCGACGGCGCCACCACCATCGCCTACAGCAGCACCAGCAACCAGGGCGAACAGCTGGACGCCACGACCCTTGGGGTGAACAACCTGTATGGCGGCAGCGGCAATGACCAACTCACTGCGGCGGCCGGCGGCAGCTGGCTGGTCGGTGGTGCTGGCAGCAATACCTACATCGGCGGTGCCGGCGACGACGTCTTCGTCATCAGCGCCAGCGACAACCCACAGAACATCCACGGCAACGGTGGCCGCGACACGGCGCTGATCGTCGGTGACCAGGGCGTGGAGCTGAACATGGCCAAGGCCGGGCTGACCATTGCCCAGGGTGGTCGCGGCGACGATGTGATCCGCAGCGGCGGTGGCGCCGGCGTGTTCATCAAGGGCGGGGAGGGCAATGCCACCCTGATCGGCGGCGCCGGCAACGATGTACTGGTCGGCGGTAGCGGCCATAACACGCTCATCGGCGGCAGTGGCAAGGCGGTGATCTATGCAGGGCCCAACGGCGACCTGATCTACGCGTCCGCAGGCGGCAGCATCATCCACGCCGGTGGCGGCAACGATGTCATCCACGGCGGTGCGGCTGACGATGTGATCGAGGTCGGTCACGGCAACGCACAGATCGACGGCGGCGGCGGCACCAACCTGGTCACCCTGCACGGCAAGTACGGTGAGTACCGCATCACCCATACCAGCAACGGCTACCAGGTAGCCGACAACGTGACCGGTCGCGACGGTACCGTGCAACTGCGCAATATCCAGAAGCTCAACTTCGCCGATATCTCCGCCGTCGACCTGTCCAACCCCAATGCCATGCCGGTGGCCGACGTGCTGCGCCTGGACAAGGACGGCCTGCGTTTCGACCGCCAGCGCACGCACCTGATCGCCGCCTCCAGCCTGCTGGCCAACGATCTGCTGCTCGACAGCAAGGGCGGCCTGCGCATCGACAACGTCGGCGATGCCACCGGCGGCTCGGTCAGCCTCACCGCCCAAGGTGACGTGCTGTTCACCCCGCTGGCCGGCTACACCGGCATGATGGGCTTCAAGTACGGCATCATCGATGCCCAGGGCAACAAGTCGGCCTCGGTGGTCGACCTGGGCAGCGGCCAGACCGCGCCGATGCGCGCCAGCGTGACCCTGCTCGATGCCGGCATGCCAAACGACCCGCTGGCCGCCCAGCAGTGGTACCTGAGCGACACCAACGTGCTGCCGGTGTGGCACGACTACACCGGCAAGGGCGTGCGCATCGCCATGTTCGAGCCCGGTGGCGAGTTCGCCACGGCGCCGGAAATCTTCGACATCCAGCACCCGGACCTGGCCGCCAACGTCGACCAGGCCTGGCTCAAGACCCAGCGCGACAAGGGCGTGCTGCCGGAGCTGGCCTCCAACCACGCGACCATGGTCGCCGGGGTGATGGTGGCCGGGCGCAACGACCAGGGCGGCGTGGGCGTGGCCTATGACGCCAAGCTCAGTGGCTTCTACCTGGCCAACAAGGGCGACGACCTGACCGGCCTGGGCAACATGGTCAACTACGACGTCGCCAACCACAGCTGGGGCTTCCAGAACGACTTCGCCATCAGCAACCTGCAGAACGGCGCCATCGACACCGCCAGCGCCCTGGCGGCCAACGCCCGCTATGCCGCGCACAACGGTCGCGGCGGCCTTGGCACGGTGATCGTCACCGCAGGCGGCAACCAGCGCGCCCACGGCGGCAGCGCCCAAGGCTCGCTGACCAACAACAACCGCTTCTCGATCGAAGTGGGCGCGATCAACGCCCAGGGCGACCTGTCGACCCTGCAGATCGGCTCGACGCCGTTCTCCAACCCCGGCGCCAGCCTGCTGGTCTCGGCCCCGGGCAGCAACGTGCTGTCCACCAGCCGCCTGGTGGAGACCGAGCGCGGCTCGACCTTCGGCAACGACTACACCAGCATGCAAGGCACCAGCTTCGCCGCGCCGATCGTCTCCGGCGTGGCCGCACTGATGCTCGAAGCCAACCCCAACCTGGGCTACCGCGACGTGCAGCAGATCCTTGCGCTGTCGGCCCGCCGGGTCAACGACAGTGCCACCCGCTGGGACGACAACGGTGCGCGCAACTGGAACGGCGGCGGCATGCACACCAGCCACGACTACGGTTTTGGCGAAGTGGACGCCCGCGCCGCGGTGCGCCTGGCCGAAAGCTGGATGACCCGCAGCACCGGCGCCGACGAAAGCGTGTTCAGCGCCAGCAGCGGTGCCCTGGGCAAGACCCTGAGCGGTGGTGGCAGCCTGAGCACCTCGCTGCAGATGGATGCCGGGCTGAACGTGGAGCACGTGGAGATCGACCTGGACGCCAGCGTCGGTCGCCTTGGCGACCTCACGGTCACCCTGGTATCGCCCGATGGCACCCGCAGCATCCTGCTCGACCGCACCGGCAAGGTGCCGCAGGGGATGTCCGGCGCCAGCGACGCCGACATGGGCAGCACACGCTCCGGCGCCTTCAAGTACAGCTTCATGAGTACTCGCGACTGGGGCGAACGCTCGGCCGGCACCTGGACCCTCGAGGTCAAGGACGCCAGCAACGGCCAGCCGGTGACCCTCAACAACTGGGCCCTGCGCCTGTATGGCAGCAAGGCTGGCGCGGACGACAGCTACTTCTACACCGACGAGTACCTCAAGGCGGTGCAGGGCCAGGCCAGCCGTGGCGTGCTGGATGACGCCGGCAACGGCATCGCGGGCGGGCGCAACACCCTCAACGCCGCAGCGGTCAGCGGCGATGTCCAGGTCAACCTGGCCACCGGCGTCGCCAGCATCGGCGGCGCGGCGCTGACCTTGCGCAACCCGAACGGTGTGCACAACCTCATCAGCGGTGACGGCAACGACACCCTGGTGGCCGGCAACGCCGATGCCCTGCTCGACGGTGGCCGAGGCAACAACAGCCTGACCGGCGGCAGCGGCAAGGACTTCTTCGTGGTCCATCGCCGCGAGGGCGGCCAGGACACCGTGCACCGCTTCGAGGCAGCGAAAGGGGAGGTCATCGACCTGGTCGGCTTCACCGGCAAGACCTTCGCCGACCTGGCCCTGCAGCAGCAGGGCGCGGATGTCCGCGTCGACCTGGGCAACGGCCAGCACATCCTGCTGAGCGGGCAGTCGCTGGGCAACATCAGTGCGGCGAACTTCCAGTTCCAGGACCGCTTCGTCGCCCCGGCCAACTATGTCGACAGCAGCCGGCCCAACGCGGACACCGGCACCGGCGCCGGTACCGTGGTGCTCAACGGCGGTGGCCAGGGCGTAAGCTTCAGCAGCGGCGCCGACGGCCAACTGGTCGCCGCGCTGGCCGGCAAGGTGTACAGCCACGACAGCGCCACCTCGGACCGCTTCGTCATCAGCCACCAGCTCAATGCCAGTGACTACCACAATGCCTTGCGCGGCTTCCGCCATGGCATCGACAAGATCGACCTGAGCCAGGTCGGCGTCACCCGTTTCGAAGAGCTGAGCATCGTCCAGAAGAACCGCGGCACCATCAATGGCCTGTCGCAGATCCATGGCGTGGAACTGAGCACCAACGTGCTGCGTGGCGCGGCTCAGCCGGTCAACCTGGCCTACCTGGACGCCATCGAAGTGGCCCAGCTCGATGCCGGCGACTTCATCTTCGCCAGCGCCCACCTGCCGGTGGAGACCGGCCAGCCCGCGCTGCCGCCGACCCGCCTGCCGGGGATCGACCTGTCGCTGCCGGACCGGGTCAAGCCTATCGAGATCCCCGACCGGCTCACGCCGATCATCGAGCGGCCTGATATCAAGATTCCCGATACCCGGGTTCCGGACTTCAGCATTCCGGACCACCGGATCCCGGATCTGAACGACCTGCTCAATCGCGGCACGGACGACTGGCGCAAGCGCTTCGATGACCACCCGAGCGTACCGACCCGGCCGGTCGAGATCCCTGACATTCGGCCAACGCCCATCGAAACCCCGGAGGTCAGAATCCCTGACCGACCTGCGGTCGACCTGCGCCCAAGCACCGATATCGACGCGATCTTCGAAGAAGCGAGGCGCCGGCGCGAGCAGATCATGGCGGAAAGCGACCGCCGCATGGAGGAATTGCGCAAGCGCCTCGATGACCATCCGAGCGTTCCGACCCGGCCTGTCGAGATCCCCGACATCAAGCCGACGGTCATCGACCACCGCGACCTCGAAGTCAAGGTGCCGGACATCAGTGCCAGCGACTACCTCAAGCGCCCCACGTCCTCCGACTCCACCCCGGCGCCGAAGCCGCAAGCCAGCGCCTCACCGGCCCAGGCCTATCAGCTGATCGCCGCCGGCCAGGCTTGGAGTGCTGGCGCCTTGAGCGGGCTGTTCGGCAAAGAGCTGAAAGACCAGGCACCGGTTTACCAGGTCAGCCTGGCCGACGGCTCGCCGCTGCCTGCCTGGATGAGCTTCGATCCCGCCCAGGCTTCGTTGACGGGGATACCGTTGGCCGGCCTCGGCGCGACCTACGACATCAAGGTCGATGCCGGCAGCGAAGCCAGCGCCGTGCTGCACCTGATGGTCCAGCCGACGCTGCTGACCGTGCCGACATTCGACAGCGTGACCCTGACCGACGACCAGTACGCGGTGAACCTGAGCAACTCGTTCACCCAGGTGACCGCCAACGGCGGGCGTCACCTGGTGCTGGTTGGTAACGGCACCACGGCCACCTTGCTCGGCAAGGAAGACCAGCAGGTCTTCGCCGCAGGCTCCAGGGCCGAGGTGACCTTGGGCGACGGCAACAACACGGTCAAGGGCGGCGTCGACAAGCTGGTGGCCGGCCATGGCGACAACCTCGTCGAAACCACGGCCTCGTTCTCCAACCTCACGCTGGGCAATGGCCAGAACACCATCAAGGGCAAGATCGACAAGCTGGTGGCCGGCAATGGCGACAACCACATCGAAAGTTCGGGCTCATCCGCCAAGATCACCCTGGGCAACGGCCACAACACCGTCAAAGGCGAGGTCGGCAATCTGCAGGTTGGCGATGGCAACAACCAGATCGAAAGTTCGGGTTCGTTCGCCGAGATCACACTGGGTAACGGCCGCAACAGCGTCAAAGGTGCGGTGCGCAAACTGGTGGTCGGCGATGGCGACAACCACATCGTGTCATCCTCCTCGTTTGCCGACATCACCTTGGGCAAGGGCCACAACGACCTGGTCGTCACAGGCAGCATGAGCAACGTGAAGGTCGGCGAGGGCCGTACCGAAGTCGCGTTCAAAGGCAACATGAGCACCCTGACCTTCGGCAAGCCCGTGCTGCCCGAACAGCTGTGGTTCCAGCACCAGGGCGATGACCTGCTGATCAGCCATATCGGCAGTGAACAGCAGGTCACCCTGGATGACTGGTACGCCAGCTCGCCTGCCCGGGCCGGCAACATTGTTGCCGGTAACGGCCAGCGCCTGTCGGACCGCGATGTCGAGCAACTGGTCCAGGCCATGGCGGCGTTCGCGCCGCCCGGCGCGGCAGCCACCAGCTTTGACGCGGCGCAGGCGCAAGCCTTGCAGCCGGTGCTCGCTGCCAACTGGCGCTAACGCTTGATGCCTGGAGGCTTGCAAGCCTCCAGGTAACTGGCACCCTGATCAAAACAACGCCATCTGCCCGCCTGGCGGGCAGAATGCGCTGCAATCCAGCTCCAACTCCTCCCGCCCTTCGAACCCCAGCCGCCTGGCTGCCTTGCGAAAGCGCTGTGCCAGCAATTCGGCGAACACCCCTTCACCGCGCATCCGCGCACCAAACCGACTGTCGTACAGCTCACCACCGCGGCTCTGGCGGATCAGGCTCAGCACATGAGCGGCGCGCTGTGGATAGTGGTCCTGCAGCCACTGCTCGAACAGCGGCGCCACCTCCAGCGGCAGGCGCAGCAGCATGTACGCCGCACTCTGCGCCCCGGCCTCCCTGGCCGCCTCCAGGAGATGCTCCAGCTCGCTGTCGTTGATCATCGGGATCAACGGCGAACACAGCACGCCCACCGGCACCCCAGCCTCGCGCAGCACGCGGATCGCCCGCAGGCGCGCCTTGGGCGCCGCCGCCCGTGGCTCCAAGGTGCGCTTGAGTTCGTCGTCGAGGGTAGTCAGGCTGATCATCACCCGCGCCAGGCGCTGGTTGGCCAGTTCGGCCAGCAGGTCGAGGTCGCGCAGTACCAACGAGCCCTTGGTGACGATGGTTACCGGGTGGCGGTAGCGCAGCAGCACTTCGAGCAGACGTCGGGTAAGCTGCTGTTCACGCTCGATGGGCTGGTAGGGGTCAGTGTTGGAACCCAGGTTGATCGGCGCGCAGACATAACCCGGCTTGCTCAGTTGCTGCTCGAGCACTTCGGCGGCGTTGGTCTTGGCGATCAACTTGGTCTCGAAGTCCAGGCCGGGGGAGAGATCCCAGTAGGCGTGGCTGGGACGGGCGTAGCAGTAGATGCAGCCATGCTCGCAGCCACGGTAGGGATTGATGGCGCGGTCGAAAGGCAGGTCGGGAGAGGTGTTGCGGCTGATGATGGTCCTGGCCGTTTCGACTCGCACTTCGGTGCCCTGGGTGGACGGAACTTCCTGGTGCCAGCCGTCGTCCTCCACCAGCGACAGGCGTGGAGCGAAGCGGTTGTGCGGGTTGTGAACCGTGCCACGGCCTCGTTGCGGTGCTGGCAGAATCATGTGCGGCCCCTTGTACTGTTTTTTTATACAGTACAAGGGGCCCAAGCAAACGGCCAGCGCCTTCGGTCAGCTCAGGCCATGCCAAGCGAGGAAGGCATCAGGGTTCGGCTCGCGGCCAAGGAATGCGCGCATACCTTCGCGCAGCGGACGGGCAGCACCGCTGTCGAGTAGCGCCACTTGCAAGGCCGCACCGCTGGTGCCATCCAGCAGGCCATTGCGCTGGAACCGGGTGAACAGATCGAAAGCATGCACATCCGACCAGACATAGGCGTAGTACCCGGCGTCGTAGTAACTTAACAGATGGTCGAAGGCATGCGCCGGGTGCTCATGTTCCTCCAGCCGCCAGAAGCCGCAACGCTCACGCGCTTCGTCCAGACGCTGGCGCAGGCTTCTGCCATCACTGGGCGTGGCGTGCAGGTCAAGGTCGAACAAGGCCAGGGCCAGGTCGTTGGCGGTTTGCTCGAGCGCCGCGCCGCGCAAACTGGCGAGCAAGGCTTGCAGAGGCTCGCGCTCGATTGGCCGGCCGTCGTCCTTGTGCGCCGAGATTCCCGCCAGGTAGTCCGTATCCCACGCCCAGCGTTCGAACAGCTTGCTGAAGACCTCGACCCCGTCCGCGCCCAGGTTGCTCACCCCCGAAGCCACATGGGTGGTGGTGCGCACCAGCAGATGATGCATGGCATGGCCGAACTCATGGAACAGCTTGAGCAGGTCGGTAGGTGCGAGCAGGGCAGGGCTGCCCTGCGGGATGTCGCTGAAGGCCATCACTACCGCGGGGTGGAAGCGGCCCTCCGCATCGACCCGTCGGTTACGCACGTAACGGGTCGCCACCAGGTCGGGCTGCTTGCCGGGATACTGCTCGGCGTCCAGGTAGAAATAGCCTATCAGCGCATGATCGAGCCACACTTCGAATGCTCTGACGCTTGGGTGCCATACCGCCATTGTGCCGGGCGTTTCGTCGGCGACCAGCCTCAGCCCGAACAGCTTCTGCACCAGCTCGACCAGCGCGTCGATCACTTTCGGCAACGGGAAGAACTCCCGGAAGGTATCCAGGGTGAGCAGCTGTCTGGCCTGCCGATCGAGGGTTTGCACGTAGCGCCGATCCCAGGGTTGCAAGGCGCCGAGCCCATGCTGCTCTGCCTGCGCTTGCAATGCCTCGCGCCGCTTGATCATCAACGGTTTCATGCGCGCCGCCAGGTCATGCAGGAAGCGCCGCACCTGCTTCGGGTTGCCGGCGCTCTTGGCGCGCAAGCTCAGCGCCGGGTAGTCGGTAAAGCCCAACAAGTGCGCCTTCTTTTCACGCTGCAGGGCCAGGTTGAGCAGGTGGGTGCCATTGTCCTGCTGCGCATCGCTGCTGACGCCGCGCTGATGGTGACGACGATAGACCGCCTCGCGCAGGCTGCGGTCGGCCGCTTGATCGAGCAGCGCGTGGGTCGAGCTGACATCGGCGCCAATCAGCCAACCCGACCGGCCATGATGCCTGGCCTGCTCCGCCAAGGCTTCGCGCATCCTGACAGGCAGCCCCGCCAGCAAGGCGGGATCGCTGACATGAGTGCCTTGCAGCTGCATGTTTTCGCCAAACATGCCGGCAATTTCCTGGATTTTTTCGTTGATCTGCGCAAGTTTCCGCTTACCTGCTTCATCCAGCAGCGCGCCGTGCCTGACGAAGGCATCGCGGTACCACTGCAAGGTGGCACGCTCATGGGCATCGAGGTTCATGCCCATGCGCTCTGCCAGTTGCTGATACAGGTCGCACAATTGCGCGCTGGCCAGTTTTTCATCGAATCGGCTGAGCAACTGCCCATAGGATTGGTTGAGCAGGTTCACCCAATCGTCGCCTTGGTAGGCCAGGGGCGATGCCGCCAGCAGCACGGCATTGAGCTGTGCATCCAGCTCATCTATCGCCAGCACCAGGTCATCCCAGGTCGGCAGTTCACGCTGCTGCTCGATGATCCGGGCAATGCCTTCGCGGTGGGCCGTGAGGGCATGGGCAAACGCCTCGCGGGCATTGGCCAGGGTCACCACGGCGTAGTCGACAGGCGTGGCGCTGGGTTGCAAGAGGGGGTTATCGGAAGACATGGGGGCCATCTCGCTCAGTTGAAGGTCTGGCGAGCATGGACGGCCACCTGGCGCTGGGTGCGTTGCACACCTACTACCCGGTGCCGCGGAACAGGCGGCCCGGGCACCACACCCGGGCCGCATGACGGCCTTACTCGGCCGGTTTCTTCAGCTTCGGATTGGGGAAGAACTGCACGGTCTGCACCTTTGCCGGCGGCGCCTTCGGCGCCAGGTGGTTGACCCGCGTGCCCAGTTCCGAAGGCACCGACAACCCTTGCTCGTTGAGGGTATCGGTGAATCCGCAGGCCACGCACTCGCGATGCGGCACGCCGTCATCGTTCCACATCATCAGCTTGTCCATCTCGCTGCACGCCGGGCATACCGCCCCGGCGATGAAGCGACGCTTGCTCTTGCTCACGGCTACCTCGCTCATGCCGCCGCGTCCTCGGTGAGGCCGCTGTGGCGCAACAATGCATCGATGGAGGGCTCACGGCCACGGAAGTCGACGAACAGCACCATCGGCTCGCGCGAACCGCCACGGGCCAGGATGGCTTCGCGGAACGCGCGACCGGTTTCGGCATTCAGCACGCCTTCTTCCTCGAAGCGCGAGAAGGCGTCGGCCGACAGCACTTCGGCCCACTTGTAGCTGTAGTAGCCCGCCGCGTAACCGCCGGCGAAGATGTGCGCGAAGCTGTTGGGGAAGCGGTTGTACGCCGGCGGGCGCATCACCGAGACCTCGTCGCGCACGCCTTCGAGCACCTGCAGCACGCCGCGGCCGTCGCCGTGGGTGGTGTGCAGTTCGAAGTCGAACAACGAGAACTCCAGCTGGCGCACCATCATCATGCCAGACTGGAAGTTCTTCGCCGCCAGCATCTTGTCCAGCAAGTCCTGGGGCAGCGGTTCGCCGGTCTGGTAGTGGCCGGAAATCAGCGCCAGGCCCTCGGGCTCCCAGCACCAGTTCTCCATGAACTGGCTCGGCAGTTCCACCGCGTCCCACGCCACGCCGTTGATGCCGGATACGCCGGCATGCTCGATGCGGGTCAGCAGGTGGTGCAGGCCGTGGCCGAACTCATGGAACAGGGTGGTGACTTCGTCATGGGTCAGCAGCGCAGGCTTGCCGGGCGCGGCCGGGGTGAAGTTGCACACCAGGTTGGCCACCGGGCTCTGCAGGCTGCCGGCGGCAGTGCGGCGACGGTCGCGGGCGCCGTCCATCCAGGCACCACCACGCTTGTTGGCGCGGGCATAGAGGTCGAAGAAGAAGCGACCGACGTGCTGGCCGTTCTCCTTGATCTCGAACAGGCGCACGTCCGGGTGCCAGCTGTCGAAGCCTTTGAGCTCGTTGATCTCGATGCCGTACAGGCGCTGGACGATGGCGAACAGGCCCGACAGCACCTTGTCGATCGGGAAGTAGGCGCGCAGGGCTTCCTGGGACACGCTGTAGCGCTGCTCGCGCAGCTTCTCGCCGAAGTAGCCGGCGTCCCAGCTGGCCAGCTCCGGGGTGCCTTGCTCGGCGGCATAAGCCTTGAGCTGCTCCAGGTCCTGGGCGGCGAACGGTTTGGACCGCTTGGCCAGGTCACGCAGGAAGCTCAGCACCTGGTCGCTGGACTCGGCCATCTTGGTGGCCAGGCTCAGTTCGGCGTAGTTCTTGTAGCCCAGCAACTTGGCCAATTCCTGACGCAGGTCGAGGATCTCTTCCATCACCGGGCCGTTGTCGAACTGGCCGGCATTCGGGCCCTGGTCGGAGGCGCGGGTGCAGTAGGCGGCGTACAGCTCTTCACGCAGGGCGCGGTCGCTGGCGTAGGTCATCACCGCGTAGTAGCTGGGGAACTCCAGGGTGATCAGCCAGCCGTCGAGGCCCTTGGCCTGGGCGGCGGCGGCCATCTGCGCCTTGGCCGAGTCGGTCAGGCCGGCCAGGGCCGCTTCGTCGGTGACGTGCTTGGTCCAGGCTTGGGTGGCGTCGAGCAACTGGTTGGAGAAGCGGCTGCCCAGCTCGCTGAGCTTGCTCTGCACCTCGGCGTAGCGCTGCTGCTTGTCGGCCGGCAGGTCGATGCCCGACAGGCGGAAGTCGCGCAGGGCGTGGTCGATGATGGTCTTCTGCGCCACGTCGAAGCCGGCGGCTTCGGGGCTGGCAGCCAGGGCTTCATAGGCTTCGAACAGGGCACGGTTCTGGCCCAGCTCGGTGGAATAGGCGCTCAGGGCAGGCAGGCACGACTCGTAGGCCTCGCGCAGCTCCTTGCTGTTGCACACCGCATTGAGGTGGCTGACCGGGCTCCAGGCGGCGCCCAGGCGGTCGTTGAGCTCGTCCATCGCCAGCACCAGGCCGGCCCAGGTCGGGTTCTTGCCCTGCTGTTCGAGGATGTCGGCGATGGCCTTGCGGTTGTCGGCGAGGATCTGCTCGATCGCCGGCAGCACATGCTCGGCGCGGATTGCCGAGAAGGGCGGCAGATCATGGGACTGCAGCAGCGGGTTGTTCGCACTCACGGTTCGGGTACCTTGGCAGGAGAAACACGGGACCATCTTAATTACAATCGACGCCGACCGCAGCAGGCAGCCTGCCTATCGGCATTGCAGAGGAACACTATCATGGCCCTCCGGACCTTCCAGCAACACTCGCCGAAAGTGGGAGCACGGGCCTTCGTCGACCGTTCGGCGGTGGTCATCGGCGACGTCGATATCGGCGAGGACAGCTCGATCTGGCCGCTGACCGTGGTGCGCGGCGACATGCACCGCATCCGCATCGGCGCGCGCACCAGCGTGCAGGACGGCAGCGTGCTGCACATCACCCACGCCGGGCCCTTCAACCCCGACGGTTTCCCGCTGATCATCGGCGACGAGGTGACCATCGGTCACAAGGTCATGCTGCATGGCTGCACCCTGGGCAACCGCATCCTGGTGGGCATGGGCAGCACGATCATGGACGGCGCCATCGTCGAGGACGAGGTGATCATCGGCGCCGGCAGCCTGGTACCACCGGGCAAGCGCCTGGTCAGCGGCTACCTGTACATGGGCAGCCCGGTGAAGCAGGTGCGCCTGCTGAGCGAGCAGGAGCACGCGTTCTTCCCCTACAGCGCCGGCAACTACGTGAAGCTCAAGGACCAGCACCTGGCCGAAGGCTACGACCAACCGGAATGACCCATTCGCGGGCAAGCCCGCCCCCACAGGCTTGTCCAGGCCCTGTAGGAGCGGGTTTACCCGCGAAGCAGTCGACCCAAGATTCGAGTGGAACCACCGACATGCACCAGCAGAACATCCTCTTCGACCTCGACGGCACCCTGACCGACCCGCGCTCAGGGATCACCCGTTCGATCCAGTACGCCCTGGCCAAGCTGGGCATCGACGAGCCCGACCTCGCCCGCCTCGAACACTTCATCGGCCCACCGTTGCTGCAGGCCTTCATGCAGTTCTACGGTTTCGACGAAGCCAAGGCGTGGCAGGCGGTGAACTTCTACCGCGAACGCTTCAAGGTGACCGGGCTTTACGAGAACCTGGTCTTCGACGGTGTGCCGGAGCTGCTGCAAGCCCTCAACGGCCAAGGCCGCACCCTGTACATCGCCACCTCCAAACCGTGGGAATATGCCCGCGAGATCGCCCGGCACTTTGCCTTCGACCAGCACTTCAAGGTGATCTACGGCAGCGAACTGGACGGCACCCGCACCAACAAGGTCGAGCTGATTCGTCACCTGCTGGATGAAGAACGGCTGGACCCGGCGCAGACCCTGATGATCGGCGACCGCAAGCACGACCTGATCGGCGCGCGCAGCAATGGGTTGCAGGCAGTAGCGGTGGGCTACGGGTTCGGCAGCCGGGAGGAACTGGAGGCCGAGGCGCCAGCGTTCCATTTCGAGACGCTGGCCGAACTGCATCAAGCGTTCATCACAGGCTGACATCTATTGGGGCTGCTTTGCAGCCCCTTTATCTCAAGGCCTTGCCATCAACCGTCCAAGCGCCGTCTTGCGCTGTTCGATCGGCATCCGCCCCAGCGCCTCGACCCGCTCATAGAACAGTGCCCAATCCCCAGCAACATCCTTGAACAACTGCGAAAACGCCGGAACCCACTGGTCATAAAGCCCAAAAGGCAGCAGCTTGGCATTGTTCAACGGCGCAAAGACCCAGGCATCGAACCGTCGATTCCCGCCCCAGTCCCGATCCCGCACCTCGCGGTATTCCCGGCGCAACCGCTCGAACTCTGCCTGCTTGGCCGCCCGCTTGCCCACCTCGTCCAGTGGCCCGGCATAAATCGCCTGCAACCGCTCACGGCTGGCCAATATCAGCCGGGTGAACTGCTCGCGTTGTTTCACGCTCCCGTCCTCGACCGCTGCAAGCCCACGCGCCATGCGCCATTGCCGCGATCCTTCCTGCTCAACGAAGGTAGCAAACGACTCGTTGAACTCGGTGTCGTCCTGCACGTAGAAGCGCTGGTGCGCCAGTTCGTGGAAGATCACCGTGGCCAGTCGTTCATCCCCCCAGCCGACCATGCTCGAAAGGATCGGGTCATCGAACCAGCCCAGCGTCGAGTAAGCCTCCACGCCGCCCACGTAGACATCCAGCCCCTCCTGGCGCATCAACGCCGCTGCGCCACGGGCATCACCCTGCCGGTAATAGCCGCGATAGGCCACGCAACCGGCGATGGGGAAGCAATGGGTCACCGGCTGCAAGGAAAGCTCCGGGGTGGCGAACACATTCCACACCACGTAGGGCCGCCTCAGGTCGGCATAGACCCGGTAACTGCCATTCTCCGGCAGCTTCAAGTGCTCGCTGGCGAATACCCGGGCCTGCTCGGCGAACTGCAGATGCTGGCGCAACACAGGCTGTGTGGCCGGGTCGGCGATCACCTGCGCCACTGGCTGTCGCGCCCGCAACAACTGCCATTGACCCTCGGCCAGCTGCCCGTAGTAGCCCACGCTGGAACAACCGTTCAGCAGGAACGCGGCCGCCATGGGAACAAACCGGATGAAAACACGGTCCAGAGCCCGACGGCTGCAGCGCATGAAAAGAAAAAGTCCAAACATCGAGGCTGTCTATCTCGCTCGTCGGCCGAATGCGACCAAGACTATCTCGCCAAGGGGAAGCTTCGCCATGCGTACTCTGTTTGCCGCCAGCACGCTCGTGCTGCTTTCAGGCTGTTCCACGTTGCCAGACCCCGACCCGAAACAGGCCTGGATCGACCTGGCCCCGGGCAACAACGATTCGCTGCACGCGGTGCAGGTGGACGAACGCGACTGGGCCGACACCCGCTACTTCGAGGTGCAGCCCGGCAATCACGAGCTGACCGTGCGCTACCAGTTCCCCGTGACGCCCAGCAATATCGGCGCGGTGGACGAACCGCTGTGGCGCGACTGCCAGCTCAACCTGACGTTCAAGGACTTCGCAGCCGGCCAGCGCTACCAGATGCAGGCGGGCAGCATTGGCTTTCGCCCCTGGATCAAGCTCTACGACCAGCAGCAGAAACTGCTCGGCCAAGGCGAACCGGCAGGTTGCCAACGCAGCTGAACCCCGTAAATGGCGCTATGCTTGTTTGCTGTGAACCGCGAGCGGGAGTTTCGCCATGCGCCAGCCCATGATGCTGTTCGCCATCAGCGCACTCGGGGCCTGCGCCAGCCCCTTGCCACCGGTCGACCCGTCCAAGGCCTGGGTCGACCTCTACACCATCACCCCTGGCCGCACCATCATGGCCGACCGACTCGATGGCAAGCGCCTGGATGACGGTCGCTACTTCCAGGTGACGCCCGGCAAGCACGAACTGGTGGTGCGCTTCGACTTCGAAGTGTCCTCCGGTCTTTTCACCACCGATCCCAGCGAACGCACCTGCTACCTCACCGTGCGTTTCAACGACTTCAAGGCCGGCGAACGCTACCGGCTGGAAGCACGGGCGCCGGTGATGCAGCCGCAGGTGCTGCTGTATGACGCCAGTCGCAAAGTGGTGGTGAACGAGCCAAGCGAAGTGTTCTGCATTCCGTGAAAACCGGCCCCTACGGATACGACGCATCTTTGTAGGGGCCGGCTTGCCGGCGAACCGGACTACCGATCGTTCTTCTGGTAGATGATCTTCTTCGTCCCGCCATCGCAGCTGCCCACGACCATGTTCGGGTCGCTGACCTCGCTGTTGGGCACGATCTCCAGCGTGTAGGAGGTGACCCCGCGCGCCTGGATCTTCGCCTCGATCTCGGCCTTCAGTTCTTCGCACGGCTTGGGGGCTGCCAGTGCGGCCGTGGCCAGAAGGGATACCAGCACGGCGATTGCTACGCGGATCATGGAACGGCTCCTGACAGGGCAGACACGCTGCCAACGCTGGTTAGACTACAGGAAACCGCCGCCGTTGCGCCTCGGGGCAAATGCACGCAGGCATTGAATCCTTCGA
Source organism: Pseudomonas entomophila (assembly GCF_018417595.1). Classification (NCBI taxonomy): domain Bacteria; kingdom Pseudomonadati; phylum Pseudomonadota; class Gammaproteobacteria; order Pseudomonadales; family Pseudomonadaceae; genus Pseudomonas; species Pseudomonas entomophila. The sequence goes on along the minus strand of NZ_CP070982.1, from coordinate 44,637 downwards.
ATCTGCCCATACAGAGTCCCAAAGGCCCCTGGCCAACCCCTTATTGCGGAGGCTCCGATGACGCACCTGCGTGACCTGAAGATATCCACCCTCGACCTCGTGCCCGTGCGCGCCGACGGCGGCCCGGCGCAGTCGCTGCGTAACTCGCTGGACCTGGCACAGCATGTCGAGCGTTTCGGTTACAACCGTTTCTGGGTGGCCGAACACCACAACATGGATGGTATCGCCAGCTCGGCCACCGCCGTGCTGATCGGCTACCTGGCCGGTGGCACATCGACCATTCGCATCGGCTCCGGTGGGGTAATGCTACCCAACCACGCACCGTTGGTGATCGCCGAGCAGTTCGGCACCCTGGCCAGCCTTTATCCGGGCCGCATCGACCTAGGCTTGGGTCGCGCCCCCGGTTCCGACCAGATGACCGCCCGCGCCCTGCGCCGCGAACGCTCCGGCAGCGCCGACGACTTCCCGGATGATGTGGAGGAGCTGTCGCGCTACCTGGGGCCGCGCACCGACGACCAAAAGGTCATCGCCGTACCGGGCCACGACACCGAAGTGCCGATGTGGCTGCTCGGCTCCAGCCTGTTCAGCGCGCAGCTGGCCGGCATGCGCGGCATGCCCTATGCCTTCGCGTCGCACTTCGCGCCGCGCTACATGCACGAGGCGATCCGCATCTACCGCGACCACTTCAAACCCTCGACGACGCTGGACAAGCCCTACGTGATGCTGGGCATCCCGATGGTGGTGGCCGAAACCGACGAGAAAGCCGAGTACCTGGCGACCTCGGTGTACCAGCGCATCCTCGCGCTGATCCGTGGCCAGAGCCTGATGCAGCGCCCGCCGGTCGAGAGCATGAACGGATTGTGGCTGCCCCATGAGCGCGATGCGGTGAGCAGCTTCCTGGGGTTGGCGATGATTGGCAGCCCGCAAAAGGTGCGGGCCAAGGTGGAGGTGCTGCTGGAGCAGACCGGGGCGGACGAGCTGATCTTCACCTGCGACCTGTATGAGCATGCCGACCGGGTCAGGTCCTATGAACTGATGGCGCAGGCCCTGTAGGAGCGGCTTCAGCCGCGAACACCGGCATAGCCGGTGCCAATCACCGCGTCGCTTACATCGCGGCTAAAGCCGCTCCTACAGACGGCAGTGTCTTTGTAGGAGCGGCTTTAGCCGCGAAGCATCCACCACATCAACCACGCCGGTAGACAATCTCCTTGCGCCCAGCCTCGCAGGTGCCAACCACCTTGCCCGCCGGCTCGCCCTTCTTGACGATCTCCAGCGTGTAACCCTTCACACCCTTGGCATCCAGTTTCGCTGCAATCTCCGCCTTGAGCTCCTCGCACGGCTTGCCCGCCGCCATCGCGCCACCGGCCAACACCATCAGCCCCACAGCCAGCATCAACTTCTTCATCGATCGCTTTCCTTGTACAGATCAAAGACGAAAAGGGCGCGAAGCCCGCGCCCTGGCACCTTGTTTACTCCATCACGCCGGGCAAGCCTAGCCCAGCCTGGTTTCAGCTGTTGGCGATCCGGAACCCAACCTTCAACGTAACCTGGAAGTGCGCAGCCTTGTTGTCGCGGATATGCCCGCGGGTATCGACCACCTCGAACCACTCCAGGTGCTTGATGCTCTTGCCAGCCTCGGCCAGGGCATTGTTGATCGCCTCTTCGATGCTGGTGGGCGAGGACCCGACCAGCTCGATCTTCTTGTAGGTGTGATGATCGGACATCAGTGTTCTCCTAACGGTGAAGTGTCAACTGAGCCTAGCAGCGCAAAATCCGATCGCACTTTCGCCGGCTTGCGCAGTCGCAACTCTTACAGCCCACCACCGCGAAGGAGAGTCACCATGGCCCACAACTCGCTGCGCAACGCCTCGCTGGAAAGCATGGAAGCGGAGATCGAGAGCCTGCTCAAGACGCTGGAGCACCTCAAGCACGATGCCTCGGAAGAATCACACAAAACCATGAAGGCGCTGCGCGGCAATGCCGAGAACGCCCTCAAGCATTCGCGCAACCTGCTCAGCGATGCCTACTCGCAGGTAAAGACCCGCACCCGCCAGACCGGCGTCGCCACCCGCGATTACGCCCAGCAACACCCCTGGACCACCGCTGGCGTGGCCATCGGCGCCTTGGGCCTGCTGGCCGCCTACCTGATGTGCCGTCGCGACTAACCCGCCTGCTGCTGCAACGCCCGGCGCAGCCACTGCGCCAGCTGCTCGGCGCGCCCGTCGGCGGCGCGCCGGGGCACCCACAAGGCCAGCGCCGCGCGGGTGGGGGAGAAACCCCATGGCGCGGCCAGCCGTCCGGCTTTCAGGTCGTCCGCCACCAGCGGTTGTGGCGCGATGGCCACGCCAAGCCCCGCGACTGCCGCCTCCAACAGGTAGTACAGATGCTCGAATGCCTGGCCGTAACTCAGCGCGCCAGGCTCGATGCCATGCTGCTGCGCCCAGGTCGGCCAGGCCTGTGGACGCGAGGTGGTGTGGAGCACTGCCTCTCGTTGCAAAGCCACGGCTGGCGCGGCTTTCAAACGATCGAAGCCTTCGAAGTGCGGGCTCATCACCGGGCCGATGCGCTCTTCGGCGAGCACGTGCACCTGCATGTCCGCCGGCCACGGCGGCTCGGCATACACCAGCAGTGCGTCCAACCCCGGGCGGCGAGGGTCGAGATCGCCTTCGCCCGCCGACAGGTGCAGGCGCAACTCTGGCAGGTCGGCTTTCAAACGTCCCAGGCGCGGGATGAACCAGCGCGCCAGCAGGCTGCCGGAGCAGCCAAGAACGAACGGCGCCTCGTCAGCGTCGCGGGAAAGCTCGGTGCAGACACTGCGCAAACGGTCAAACGCTTCGAAGCTCGCATCGCGCAAGCGTACACCGGCATCTGTGAGTTTGACGCCACGACCATCCTTGACGAACAACGCCACGCCCAAATGCTCCTCGAGCACCTTGATCTGTCGGCTTACAGCGCCGTGAGTCACATGAAGCGCCTCGGCCGCCTGGCTGACGCTATTGAGCCGGGCGGTCGCCTCGAAGGCCCGCAGGGCGTTGAGGGGAGGAAGGTCATGGGCCATTTTACTTGTGAGTTTTCCTGACAGGTTTGCGCAATCTTATCGGTTTTCAGCGGGGCATGTCGTGGGTAGAGTAAAGCCCATCGACCAGTGCCGGTCCCTTCGCGGGTAAACCCGCTCCCACAGATGCCGAGCGCCACACCGTACCTGTGGGAGCGGGTTTACCCGCGAAGAAGCCAACACGATCCCAACCTCTACACCGCCTATGGAGCGCCCCATGACCCAGACCCAATACCGCGCCGGCCCCGATGCCAACGGCCTGTTCGGCTCGTTCGGCGGCCGCTACGTGGCCGAAACCCTGATGCCCCTGGTGCTGGATCTTGCCCGCGAGTACGAAGCCGCCAAGGCCGACCCCAAGTTCCTCGAAGAACTCGCCTACTTCCAGCGCGACTACATCGGCCGCCCCAACCCGCTGTACTTCGCCGAGCGCCTGACCGAACACTGCGGCGGCGCGAAGATCTTCTTCAAGCGTGAAGAGCTCAACCACACCGGCGCGCACAAGGTGAACAACTGCATCGGCCAGGTGCTGCTGGCCAAGCGCATGGGCAAGAAACGCCTGATCGCCGAGACCGGCGCCGGCATGCACGGCGTGGCCACCGCCACCGTCGCCGCGCGCTTCGGCCTGCCCTGCGTGATCTACATGGGCGCCACCGACATCGAGCGCCAGCAGGCCAACGTGTTCCGCATGAAGCTGCTGGGCGCCGAGATCGTCCCGGTCACTGCCGGTACCGGCACGCTCAAGGACGCCATGAACGAGGCCCTGCGCGACTGGGTCACCAACGTCGACGACACCTTCTACCTGATCGGCACCGTGGCAGGTCCCCACCCGTACCCGGCGATGGTCCGTGACTTCCAGTCGATCATCGGCAAGGAAACCCGCGCCCAGCTGCAGGAGAAGGAAGGGCGCCTGCCCGACAGCCTGATCGCCTGCGTCGGCGGCGGCTCCAACGCCATGGGCCTGTTCCACGACTTCCTCGATGATGCCAGCGTGCAGATCATCGGTGTCGAAGCCGGCGGCCACGGCGTGCACACCGACAAGCACGCGGCCAGCCTGAACGGCGGCGTGCCGGGCGTGCTGCACGGCAACCGCACCTACCTGCTGCAGGACGACGACGGCCAGATCACCGACGCCCACTCGATCTCCGCAGGCCTCGACTACCCCGGCATCGGCCCGGAGCACGCCTACCTGCACGAAGTGAAGCGCGTGGAGTACGTCAGCATCACCGACGACGAAGCCCTGGACGCCTTCCACGCCACCTGCCGCCTGGAAGGCATCATCCCGGCGCTGGAAAGCTCCCACGCCCTGGCCGAAGCGATCAAGCGCGCGCCGAAGCTGCCCAAGGACCACCTGATGGTGATCTGCCTGTCCGGTCGTGGCGACAAGGACATGCAAACCGTGATGAACCACATGGCCGCCCAGGAGAAACAGGCATGAGCCGTCTCGAACAACGCTTCGCCGAACTCAAGGCCGAAGGCCGCTCCGCCCTGGTCACCTTCGTCACCGCTGGCGACCCGGGCTACGACGCTTCGTTGCAGATCCTCAAGGGCCTGCCAGCGGCTGGTGCCGACGTGATCGAGCTGGGCATGCCGTTCACCGACCCGATGGCCGACGGCGTGGCTATCCAGCTCGCCACCCTGCGCGCCCTGGAAGCCGGCCAGACCCTGGCCAAGACCCTGCAAATGGTTCGCGAATTCCGTGTCGATAACCAGACCACGCCGATCGTGCTGATGGGTTACTACAACCCGATCCACCGTTTCGGTGTGGCGCAGTTCGTCGCCGAGGCGAAAGAGGCCGGCGTCGATGGCCTGATCATCGTCGACCTGCCACCGGAGCACGACGCCGAGCTGGCCACCCCGGCCCAGGCCGCAGGCATCGACTTCATCCGCCTGACCACCCCGACCACCGACGATGCGCGCCTGCCGCGCGTGCTGGAGCGCAGCTCCGGGTTCGTCTACTACGTGTCGGTTGCAGGTGTGACGGGCGCGGGTTCGGCGACTACCGAGCATGTGACCGAGGCCATTGCCCGCCTGCGCCGGCATACCAATCTGCCGATCAGTGTTGGTTTCGGTATCCGTACGCCTGAACAGGCTGCAGCTATCGCCCGTCTGGCTGATGGTGTGGTGGTCGGTTCGGCGCTGGTCGACAAGATCGCCCAGGCCAAGGATGCCGGTCAGGCGGTGAAAGATGTGCTGAGCCTGTGCTCGCAGCTGGCTGAGGGTGTGCGCAGCGCTCGTCGCTGAAAACGTGCGGACGTGACCTAGCATTTTTGCTAGTTGTGTAGGGAAAATTCCACATTGCAGGGACTGTCAGATTTTTTGTGTGCGGGCCGGTAACGGCCTGCCGTCAGGCAGGCCCTGATTCTCACCAGGTCGGCCTGATGAACCGATCTCCGTACAGAATCGCAAATTGATTCATCGCGCTTTTCCAATCATGGGCCGGTTTTCCCCAATTGGCTGTTATGTTGCGCAATCCCAGCCAAATCAGTTTGGTCGCTGCGTCATCATTCGGGAAATGCCCGCGAGTCTTGATGACCTTGCGTAGCTGGGCGTTGATGCTCTCGATGGCGTTGGTGGTGTAAATCACCTTTCTGATGGCCGGTGGGAAGACGAAAAATGGAATCACTCGATCCCAGGCGCGTCTCCAGGCAGCCACCACCGTTGGATATTTCTCGCCCCACGGCCCGTTCTCAAACTCATCGAGTGCTTGCTCAGCCGCTTCAGCATTAATGGCTTGGTAAATCGGCTTCAGCTCCTTGGCCAGAGCCCGCCGCTTGTCCCAGGCCGCGAAGTCGAGGCTGTTGCGGATCAGGTGCACGATGCACGTTTGCAACGTCGTCTCTGGAAACACGGCACTGAGAGCCTCTGGCATACCTTTGAGGCCATCGGTCACGGCAATCAGCACATCTTCGACACCGCGCGTCTTGAGATCGTTAAAGACCTTCATCCAAAACTTCGCGCCCTCGGTGTTCTCGATCCAGATGCCCAGGATATCCCGCGTCCCGTCGGGGAGGACGCCCAGGGCCAGGTAAATGGCCTTGTTGCGCACCAGGCCCTCTTCGCGGATCTTCACCCGCAGTGCATCGAAGAAAATGACCGGGTACATCGGCTCCAGTGGCCGCTGTTGCCACGCGCCAATCTCGTCCATGACCTCGTCTGTCACAGAGCTGATGAAGTCGGGTGAGACCTCTGTTCCATACTGCTCGGACAAAAAGGCTCGGATCTCTCTGACCGTCATTCCACGGGCGTACATGGCGATGATCTTGTCATCGAAACCGGTGTACCGCCGCTCGTGCTTGGGGATCAGAATGGGCGAAAAACTGCCGTCTCGATCGCGAGGAATTTCCAGCCGCAGTGGGCCATCCCCCGTTAAAACCGTCTTGCCACTCTTGCCGTTACGCTGGTTGGTTTCATCCTCTGGGCGCTGCGCGCCCGGCGGATAGCCCAGGTGGTGGCCAAGCTCGGCATGCAGAGCGCGTTCGATCAGGGCCTTCTTGAACGCCGCAGAGGCATCCTCGATAGCTTCTGCGGTCATCAGGCCCTCACCGAACTGCTCCAGCAGCTCTTTGGGGATTTTGGGCAGGTCACGCAAGGGTTTCTTTTTGGTTGGCATACATGCACCTCTTACTCATGTTATGCCCGAACACAAAATTTCTGACACCCTCACATTGCATGATGAGCCTTCCAACCCTGCAAAAGGAATAGCAGTCATGCGATTGATCGGAACTACTCTATTGGCTCTTTTCATGATGGGCAACGCGGTTGCGGCAAACTGCCCATCTACGAAGGATATCGTTGAGGCCAGCACGGCTACCACTGATGATCACAACTTTTCAGGCTATGCATACACGGCTGGTCCGGGCTGGAACGGCTTTGTACCTAATGAGGATGAAAAAGGTACCAAAGGCATTCAGAAGGTCTCCAACCTTATCTTGGCACCGACAACCGACGAAAACCCAAACCCGAAAGTCGTCAACGGTTCCACCATCTGCCAGTATGTCGAGGTCGTTGGCGGTTTGAACTTGGTGCATAAAAAATAGCGAAAGAGTGGTGGCAGGCACTGCCTGCCACCACTCTCTTGCAGTGTTCAACCTTGAAAAATCGACAGATCCAACGGCCTTACTGCCCCCATCCAGATCGCATGATCGCGGTGATCCGCCAGCTCATCGCCGGTCTCAGGATGCAGGAACACCACCAGCCCCTTGCGATACAGCGCCAGCCACGGCAGCACCACACCCACCACCTCCGGCCCGAAGGCCAGCTGGCAGCTCCAGTCCGGGTGCGGGCCGACCGGTTTCTGGTGCATGCGCCCCATGGTCACGGGGAACAGGCGCGTCGCCTCCTCGCACAGCTCACGGGCCTGTTCCATGGTCGATGCGTCGTAGTACACGTGGGCGTGATAGCCCTTGATCCTTTGCACGGCAGCTCCTGATTGCGGTAATGCGAACATCTTGAAGTCTACGCCATCCGTGCAGGAGCGGCCTTGTGCCGCGAAAGGGGCGCGAAGCGGCCCCCAGATTTAAGCATTCCTGAAACATTGTAGGGGCTGCGTTGCAGCCCTTTCGCGGCACAAGGCCGCTCCTACAACCGCTCCTGCTCCAGCCAGTCTACGAACCGCTGGATCAACGCCCCGCGCCGTTTGCGCGGCGGCAGCACCACGTAATACCCGCGCGCCGACCGCAAACTGCCTTCCATAGGCCGACACAACAATCCTTGCTCGACCAGCCCATCGACCAGATGCGCCCAGCCAATCGCCACTCCTTGCCCGGCAATCGCGGCCTGGATCAGCAGCGTGTAGTTATCGAATCGCAACTGCCCGGACGGAGGCGGGCTGTCCACACCAAGACCACGAAACACTCCCGCCCAATCGAACCAGCGACTAGCCTGCTCACCCTTCAGATGCAGCAACGGCAATCGTTGCAAAGCCACGGCTGACAAGGGTTTGCCATGAGTCAGCCGTGGGCTGCAGACCGGGAAGACCTCCTCGTCGAACAACCAGCGACTCTCGCCCTGATGGAAGCGCCCATCGCCAAACAGCACCGCCACATCGATGTCCGGGCGCAACATCCCCTGGCTGCGCTCGCCGGTCACCAGGCTTACATCCACCTGTGGATAAGCCTCATGGAAACGCTGCAGACGCGGCATCAACCAGAACGCGGCAAACGCGAAGTCAGAGGCCACCTGCAATACCTCGCGCTGACCACGCCCGCTGGCCAAGGCAACACCATCGTCCATGGCCTGAAGCCCTTGATGTACCTGCTCGAACAGCAGCTGGCCCGCTTCGGTCAGCTCGATGCCCCGGTAGATACGGTCGAACAACCGCGTCCCCAGTTGCGCCTCCAGGCGCTTGACCTGCTGGCTCACAGCCGGCTGGGTTGTGCCCAGCTCAAGGGCCGCAGCCGTGAAGCTACGCAAGCGTGCGGCGGCCTCGAACACGCGCAAGGCATCGAGGGACAGGTCGGCAAGGTGCTCAAACATAAGCTTGGCTAATCCCAGTCATTGCCCGACGTGGGCTTTACCAAGGTTATCCACAGCACCATGCTGGATTGCAAGCGTTCACCATAACCCTCGACGATGGAAGGGCACCATGAAGCAACCCAACATCCTGTTCATCATGGCCGACCAGATGGCCGCGCCGCTGTTGCCGATCTACAGCCCGTCGCCGATCAAGATGCCCAACCTGGCGCGCCTCGCCGAGCAGGCCGTGGTGTTCGATGCCGCCTACTGCAACAGCCCGCTGTGCGCGCCCTCGCGCTTCACCCTGGTCAGCGGCCAGTTGCCCAGCCGCATCGGCGCCTACGACAACGCCGCTGAATTCCCCGCCGACATTCCGACCTACGCCCACTACCTGCGTCGTCTCGGCTACCGCACCGCGCTGTCGGGCAAGATGCACTTCTGCGGCCCGGACCAGCTGCACGGCTACGAGGAGCGCCTGACCAGCGACATCTACCCGGCCGACTACGGCTGGGCGGTGAACTGGGACGCGCCTGACGAACGCCCGAGCTGGTACCACAACATGTCCTCGGTGCTGCAGGCCGGGCCGTGCGTGCGCACCAACCAGCTGGATTTCGACGAGGAGGTGGTGTTCAAGGCACGCCAGTACCTCTACGACCATGTCCGCGAAGACGATGACCGGCCCTTCTGCCTGACCGTGTCGATGACCCACCCGCATGACCCATACACCATTCCCAAACGCTATTGGGATCTCTACCAGGCTGTGGATATCCCGCTGCCCCGCGACGAGATCGCCCAGGACCAGCAAGACCCTCATTCACAACGCCTGCTCAAGGTCTACGACCTGTGGGACAAACCCCTGCCTGAGAACAAGATCCGCGACGCCCGTCGTGCCTACTTCGGCGCCTGCAGCTACATCGACGACAATATCGGCCTGCTTCTGCAGACGCTGGAAGACTGCGGCCTGACCGACGACACCCTGATCGTCTTCTCCGGCGACCACGGCGACATGCTTGGCGAGCGGGGGCTCTGGTACAAGATGCACTGGTTCGAGATGTCGGCCCGGGTACCGTTGCTGATCCATGCGCCCAAGCACTTCGCACCGGCGCGCATCAACGCCAGCGTTTCCACCTGCGACCTGCTGCCAACCCTGGTCGAACTGGCCGGCGGCACTGTGGATAGAGACCTGCACCTGGATGGCCGCTCGCTGCTCGGGCACCTGCAAGGGCAGGGCGGGCATGACGAGGTGATCGGCGAGTACATGGCCGAAGGCACGGTCGGCCCACTGATGATGATCCGCCGCGGCGCCTACAAGTTCGTGTACAGCGAGGACGACCCCTGTTTACTCTACGATCTGAGCCGCGACCCGTACGAGCGGGAGAACCTCACCGGCAGCCCGGACCACCAGGCGCTGCTGCAGGCATGGGTCGATGAAGCGAAGCAGCGCTGGGATATCCCCAGCCTGCGCCAGCAAGTGCTGGCCAGCCAGCGCCGCCGCCGCCTGGTGGCCGAGGCGCTGTCCATCGGCACGCTGAAAAGCTGGGACCACCAACCCCTGGTGGACGCTAGCCAACAGTACATGCGCAACCACATCGATCTCGACGACCTCGAGCGCAAGGCACGTTATCCACAGCCCGCCCCCCTGGATTGAGAAGAGAGGCCGCCATGCAGAAGTTCTCCACCGCCGTGCTCGCCCTGGCCCTGAGCCTGGGCACGGCCCACGCCACCGACAACGACGCGCAATGCGGCACCGTGAAACTGGCCGACCCCGGCTGGAGCGATATCGCCAGCACCAATGCCGTCGCCCGCCTGCTCCTGGAAAGCCTGGGCTACCAGGTGAAAATCGACAGCCTGGCCGTGCCGATCATCTATGGAGGCTTGAAGGATGGCCGGGTGGATGCCTTCCTCGGCAACTGGATGCCGGCGCAGCAGGGCTTTCATGACAAGTTCATCGCCAATGGCGACGTGCGGCAGCTGGCGCGCAACCTGGAGGGCACTGAATTCACCCTCGCGGTGCCCGATTATGTGTGGGAGACCGGCGTGAAGGACTTCGCCGACCTGCACAAGTACGCCGACAAGTTCGACAAGAAGCTTTACGGCATCGGCTCCGGCGCACCGGCCAACCTGTCGCTGAAGGAGATCATCGACAAGAACGACTTCGAGCTCGGGCAGTGGAAACTGGTCGAATCCAGCGAGCAGGCGATGCTGGCCCAGGTGGATCGGGCGGTGAAGAAGCAGCAGTTCATCACCTTCCTGGGCTGGACCCCGCACCCGATGAACGTGAAGTTGAAGATGCACTACCTCACGGGTGGCGAAAAATGGTTTGGGAGCAAAGGCGATGTGTACACGCTGACCCGCAAGGGATATCCACAGGCGTGCCCGAATGCAGCGAAGCTGCTGGCCAACCTGACGTTCACGCTGGGTATGGAGAACAGCATCATGGCCGAGGTTGTGGATAAGAAAGTGAGCTTTGACGAGGCGGCCAAGGCTTGGCTAAAGGACCATCCGCAGGTACTGGAAGGATGGCTGGCCGGAGTGACCGCTAAATCCGGTCGTGACGCACAAGAGGCTATAAAGGCCAAACTATGACTTAACAAGCGACCACAACACCTGTAGGAGCAGCTTCAGCCGCGATCACCCACGCAGTGGGTGCCAGACACCGCGTTGCCTGCATCGCGGCTGAAGCCGCTCCTACAGAGATCGTGCATTATCAAGGACACCCCATGCCCCGCCTGACCCACCTGCTGCCCTTCCTCACCTGGCTCCCCCGCCAATCGGGCCGCAGCCTGCGCCAGGACCTGCTGGTGGGTCTGAGCGGCGCCATCCTCGCCCTGCCGCAATCGATCGCCTACGCCCTGATCGCCGGCCTGCCCGCCGAATACGGCCTGTACGCCGCCATCGCGCCGGTGCTGGTGGCTTGCCTGTGGGGCTCGTCCTGGCACCTGATCTGCGGCCCCACCGCAGCCATCTCCATCGTCCTCTATGCCAGCATCAGCCCACTGGCCGTGGCCGGCAGCGCCGACTACGTGACCTTGGTGCTGCTGCTGACCTTTCTCGGCGGTATCTTCCAACTCTTGCTGGGGCTGCTGCGCTTCGGCGCACTGGTCAACTTCGTCTCCCATTCGGTAGTGCTGGGCTTCACCCTCGGTGCCGCCGTCGTCATCGCGCTGGGGCAACTGCCCAACCTGCTGGGCCTGGGCCTGCCAAGCCAAGCCACGGCCCTGAAGACCGTGCAGGAACTGGCCGGCCATGTGGGCGAGGTGGACATGCCATCGCTGATTCTGGGGCTGAGCACCCTGGTGATCGGAGTGGTGTTGAAGCTGTGGCGCCCACGCTGGCCGGGGCTGTTGATAAGTCTGCTGCTGGTGAGCCTGGCGGCCTGGCTGTTGCCCCGCGTGTTCGGCCATGTACCACGCGTGCCCGCTTTCATCGGCCAGTTGCCACCGCTCAGCCCACTGCCGTTACTCGATGTGGAACTGATGCTGCGCCTGTTGCCCAGTGCCGTGGCTGTCGGCATGCTCGGCCTGGTCACCAGCCTGTCCATCGCCCGTTCCCTGTCCGCGCGCTCCGAGCAATTGATCGACGCCAACCAGGAGATCCGCGCCCAGGGCCTGTCGAACATCGTGGGGGCACTGTTCTCCGGCTACCTGTCCTCCGGCTCCTTTACCCGCTCCGGGCTCAGCTACGACGCAGGCGCCCGCTCGCCATTGGCCGGGGTGTTCTCGGCGCTGTGGGTGGCGCTGTTCGCGGTCGCTGGTGCCGGGCTGATCGCCCATCTGCCGATCCCGGCGATGGCGGGCAGCATCCTGTTGATCTGCTGGGGGCTGGTGGACCATCGCGGCATCCGTGCGTTGTTTCGGGTAAGCCGCCCGGAGTTTCTGGTAATGGCGCTGACCGCCGCCGCGACGCTGCTGCTGGAACTGCAGACGGCGATCTACGCCGGGGTGCTGGCATCGCTGTTCTTCTACCTCAAGCGCACTTCGCGGCCGCGGGTGCAGCAGAGCCGGGAAGGGGAGGCGGACGTGTTGCGGGTGGGCGGGTCGATCTTTTTCGGCGCGGCGCATTACCTGCAGGTGCGTTTACAGCGCTGCCAGGGGCCGCATGTGGTGATCGATGCGCGACAGGTGAACTTCATCGATTACTCGGGTGTGGATATGTTGCACCGCGAGGCGCGACGACTGATGCGCCTTGGCGGCAGCCTGACGCTGCACCGGGCACGGCCGCAGGTGATCGAGGAATTACAGAAGCTTGAAGGAGTGGAGCTGTGTCCGATCCGGTTCGATGATTGACCTTCCAGATCCTGGGGCTGCTTTGCAGCCCCGACATTCTCAGCTACGAGCGAGTTGTCGACGCAGCTCATCCAGCACCGGCCCGGTTTGCGGCCGTACCCCACGCCAGATGAAGAACGCCTCGGCCGCCTGTTCGGCCAGCATGCCCAGCCCATCCAGCACCTTGGCCGCGCCCAGCTTGCTGGCCCATTGGCAGAACGGCGTCGGCGCCTTGCCATACATCATGTCGTAGCAAACGGTACGCCCTGCCTCGACCAGGCTATCGGCAATCGGCGGCAGCTCGCCCGACAGGCTCGCCGACGTGGCGTTGATAATCACGTCCACCGGCTCCTGCAACCAGCTGAAACCACTGGCCACCACCGGTCCCAGCTCATCGAACTCCCGCGCCAGTTGCTCGGCTTTCTCAACGGTACGGTTGGCGATCACCAGCGATTGCGGCTTGTGCGCCAGGATCGGCTCGAGCACACCGCGTACCGCGCCACCGGCACCGAGGATGAGGATGCGCTTGCCAGCCAGCGTGACCCCGGCATTCACCGTCAGGTCACGCACCAGCCCGGCACCGTCGGTGTTGTCACCCTGCAGGGTGCCGTCGGCCAGCTTGGTCAGGGTGTTCACCGCGCCAGCACGTTGTGCACGCGGGGTAAGGCTGTCGCACAAGCGATAGGCCTCTTCCTTGAACGGCACGGTGACGTTGGCGCCGCTGCCTTGCTTGAAAAAGCCACGGGCACAGTCGCTGAATTCGTCCAGCGGCGCCAGCAGGGTGGCGTACTCCAGGTCCTGGCCGGTCTGGTCGGCGAACAGGCGGTGGATCAGCGGCGACTTGCTGTGGCCGATGGGGTTGCCGAATACGACGTACTGGTCCATGGGGGCTCCTCGGTTATCCACAGGCTTACTGGGCGAGCCAGTCGCGGTCCTGCAGGAAGTAGTCGGTCAGGCGCGCTTCCTCGCTGCCAGGCTCCGCCTTCCAATCGTAACCCCAGCGTACCTGCGGCGGCAGCGACATCAGGATCGACTCGGTGCGACCGCCCGACTGCAAACCGAACAACGTGCCACGGTCGTAGACCAGGTTGAACTCGACATAGCGGCCGCGGCGGTATTCCTGGAATTCACGCTGCTTGGCGGTGTACGGCGTGCCCTTGCGGCGCTGGATGATCGGCAGATAGGCGTCGACGTAGGCGTCGCCGATGGCGCGCATGAAGGCGAAGCAGGTGTCGAAGTCCCACTCGTTCAGGTCGTCGAAGAACAGGCCGCCGATGCCGCGTGGCTCGCCACGGTGCTTGAGGTGGAAGTAGCGGTCGCACCAGGCCTTGTAGCGCGGGTAGACGTCGGCGCCGAATGGCGCGCAGGCCTGCTCGGCGACGCGGTGCCAGTGCACGCAATCTTCCTCGTTGCCGTAGTACGGGGTCAGGTCGAAGCCGCCGCCGAACCACCACACCGCCTCTTCACCCTCTTTCTCGGCGATGAAGAAGCGCACGTTGGCGTGGGAAGTCGGTACGTGCGGGTTGTGCGGGTGGATCACCAGCGACACGCCCAGGGCCTCGAAGCCACGGCCCGCCAGCTCCGGGCGGTGGGCACTGGCCGATGGCGGCAGGCCTGCGCCGAACACATGGGAGAAGTTCACCCCGCCTTTCTCGATCACCTTGCCGTCGCCGATCACCCGCGTGCGCCCGCCGCCACCGGCATCGCGCACCCAGGCATCCTCGACGAAGCGGGCGCCGCCGTCTTCGGTTTCGAGGGCAGAGCAGATGCGGTCTTGCAGGTCGAGCAGGTAGGCTTTTACGGCCTCGGTGCGGCTGGTCATCGGGTCACCTGGAAGGAGCGGGAAAATTCGCCGCGTAGCATACCACCGGCCGACGCCGCGTCGCAGTTGACGGCGGTCAAGCAAAGGCGTCCGATAGAAGGCCTTTGCGACCCTCGACGACAGGAGTGTGTGATGGCCAAGCGTATTCAGTTCAGCCAGCATGGCGGCCCGGAAGTCCTGCAACTGGTGGAGTTCGACCCGGCACCGCCCGGCCCGCAGCAGGTGCGGGTGCGTAACCATGCGATTGGCTTGAATTTCATCGACACCTATTTCCGCAGTGGGCTGTATGCGCCGCCTGCGCTCCCTTCCGGGCTGGGCACCGAAGCGGCCGGCGTGGTCGAGGCGGTGGGCGAGGGTGTCAGCCGGATCAAGGTCGGCGACCGCGTGGCCTATGCCGGTGGGCCGCTGGGGGCCTACAGCGAGGTGCATACACTGCCGGAGGCCAACCTGGTGAAGCTGCCGGAGGCGATCAGCTTCGAACAGGCGGCAGCGGTGATGCTCAAGGGGCTGACCACGCAGTACTTGCTCAAGCAGACCTATGCTGTGCAGCCGGGGGACTTCGTGCTGTTCCATGCCGCCGCCGGCGGTGTGGGGTCGCTGGCGTGCCAGTGGGCCAAGGCACTGGGGGCGAAGCTGATCGGCACCGTCAGCTCTGCTGAGAAAGCCGAACGGGCCAAGGCCCTCGGCGCCTGGGCGACCATCGACTACAGCCATGAAGACGTGGCCAAGCGTGTGCTGGAGCTGACCGACGGTCAAAAGTGCGCAGTGGTGTATGACGGCGTGGGGGCGGATACCTGGCTGACTTCGCTGGATTGCCTGAGGCCGCGCGGTTTGATGGTGAGCTTTGGCAATGCGTCCGGGGCGGTGAGCGGGGTCAACTTGGGGATTTTGTCGCAGAAGGGGTCGTTGTATGTCACCCGGCCGACGCTGGGGAGCTACGCCAACAACGCCGAGAACACCCAGGCCATGGCTGACGACCTGTTCGCGATGATCGCCAGCGGCAAGCTGGTTGTGGATATCCAGCAGCGGTATCCGTTGAGCGAGGCGGCCAAGGCGCAGGCGGAGTTGTCGGCGCGGCGGACCGTTGGCTCGACGGTATTGCTGCCTTGACGGTCAGCCCTGCGGGGTGTTCGCCGTGAGCGTTGCGGCGCCTATGAGATCGAGCGCCGCGCGGGCGGCGCTCGATCTCAAGAGCCCTGCAAAACTATCGCCCTGCACTTGCCCGCCAACACGTGATCAACCGCCCTGCCGTGAATTCCCAGGTGCTGGCGCTGACTCGATGCCATCGAGCATCGCCTCCACCAACCCCTCCGCCATTTCCAGCGAATGCAGACTCGACCAGTACATGACACGCCCCTCGTCGCGCAGGTGGTCGAGGGCCTTGATGCCGGTGTCATAGGCACAGCGCAGGTAGAGCGCTACGTGTACCAGGGCGTCGTGGGCTTCGATGTTGGGGTTTACGGTGAAGAGTGGAGGGTGGCCGGCGTCGCAGCGGCCGAAGGGGTGGGTGGTGGTATTGGGGAGTGGTGGATCGGGGACAATTTTTCTAGTCATTGGAAAATGCTCCTCTAAGCCACTGCCAATCACTACCACGTGAATGGGTGGCGGCTGTACGCGAGGTGGTAGACCCGGGCATTTTCCAATCCAGGCAGGCTCGAAAGCCTCCCGCGCACAGCCGCCATAGGCTGTCATGGAAAGAATGCATCCGGGCTACCACACCCGGTCACCAAGTTATTCGGCGACGGTCTGGAGCCTAGAGGCAGGCGTTCCCACTGAGAAGGTAATGGCAGTCGACAGACTGCGTAGGATATTTCTCTGAATTCAGAATGGGCAGCCATCTGGGTGAAAATCAGAAAAATCGGCGCGGAATTCTGGGGCCGCTTTGCGGCCCTTTCGCGACACAAGGCCGCTCCCACAGGTTACAGCGCCAAGCCTGAGAGCTGCGCTGTACCTGTGGGAGCGGCCTTGTGTCGCGAAACGAGGGCGAAGCCCTCGCCAGCGGTATCAGCCCGGGCGCACAACCTCACCGGTCACCAGGTCGCGAATCAGGCTCGGGTTCTTCCGCCCACCCAGCGCCCCACCCAGCACCATGTCCAACTCATTGTGGAAATACTGCTCCACCCGCAACCGGCTCTTGGCCGCCGGCCGCCCGGCCGGGTTGCAGGAGGTGGAGATCAACGGCCCCACCAGCGCGCACAACTCCCGCACCTGTGGATGATCGCTGACCCGCAGCGCCACGGTGTCGTGCTGCCCGGTCACCCATTCGGGCAGCAGGTCCTGGTGCGGCACCAGCCAGGTGTTCGGCCCCGGCCAAGTAGCGCTCATGCGGTCGATCCAGTCCTGCGGGAAATCCTCGAACAGAAAGTCGAACTGGCGAATGTTGTCGGCGATCAGGATCAGCCCTTTATCCACAGGCCGCGACTTGAGCGCCAGCAGGCGATACACCGCGTCCTCGTTCCACGGGTCGCAGCCCAGGCCCCAGACCGCTTCCGTCGGATAGGCGATCACCGCACCCGCCTTCACCTCGCGCGCGGCTTGTTGCACACGCCAACTGCTCACCATTTTCCGTCTCTCCGCATAAACGCCGTGCGCGCAGTGTACTTAGCCGGCACGGGCAAACCAACGCCCGGCTTCATTGCTGACCCGGCCTTCGAGCTCCAGCTCGGTCAGGCTGGCCAGCACCTGGGCCAACGGCAGGCCGCTGCTATGGGCCAGGCCCTCGCTGGTCTGGGGCGCGGCATGGAGCAGGGCGAGAAGGGGATGCCCAGGTTTATCCACAACGGCGGGTGGCAGGTTTTGCCAGCCGCCCAGGCTGTCGAGGATCTGCTCCACGCTTTCCACCAACAGGGCGCCATCACGGATCAACTGGTGACAACCCTTGGCGCCGGGGTGGTGGATGGAGCCGGGTATCGCATACACCTCCCGCCCCTGTTCGGCAGCAAGCCGTGCAGTGATCAACGAGCCGCTGGCCAGGCTCGCCTCGACCACCAGAACACCCAGCGACAAGCCACTGATGATCCGATTGCGCCGTGGGAAGTTGCCCGCCAGCGGCCCGGCGTCCAGCGGGTACTCGGAAACCAGCGCGCTACCGCTGTCGATCATCATCCTGGCCAAGTCTCGATGGCGCTGTGGATAACATTTTTGCAACCCCGTGCCCAGCACCCCGATCGTGTGCCCACCGGCCTTCAGCGCGGCCCGATGAGCGGCGCCGTCGACACCCAGCGCCAGCCCACTGGTGATGGTGAACCCCGCCAGGGAAAGACAACGGGAAAACGCGCCCGCCGTATCCAGCGCCGGAGGTGAAGCACGCCTGCTGCCCACGATCGCAAGTTGCGGCCGCTCCAGCAAAGCGGGGTTTCCAGCGACGAACAGCAAGGGCGGCGGGTCGTCTATCTCGGCCAACAATGCCGGATAGCCAGGCCCGTCCCACATCAGTAAATACTGGCCCGGCCGCTCTAGCCAGGCCATTGCGGCCAATGCCCCATCGCGCACTTCAGGGCTGCGCCGGGCATCGACGCTGGCTGCCGGCAGCCCCAACGCACGCCAGGCACTGGCTGGCGCACTGAGCGCCGACGAGGCGCTGCCGAAGGCTTCGATAAGGGTGTGAAAACGACGCAGCCCGGCATCGGGAAGGCGATGCAGACGCAACCGCGCCTCGAGTTCGGCAGGCGAACAAGGCGACGAACGGGGTTCGGTCATAGAGGATCTTCCTTGATCGACAGGGGCCAACGGCGTGGCACAACCTGTGGATAACTTTGTTGATAATACTTTGACAAGCTGTCCATGAAATGGGCTTTCCAGCGCCCATTCACACCCTAGCCAAGCTTCACAGGTGCCGAACGCCCCATTTCCCTTTATTATGTGTGCTCAGTTTTCAACCGACCGCACAGTGACTGCCTGACCCCTATGGCCATCTTGAACATTCTCGAATTCCCTGACCCGCGCCTGCGCACCATCGCCAAACCGGTGACGGAGTTCGACGACGCCCTGCGTCAGCTGATCGACGACATGTTTGAAACCATGTACGAAGCCCCCGGCATCGGCCTGGCGGCCACCCAGGTGAACGTGCACAAGCAGGTCGTGGTGATGGACCTGAGCGAAGACCGCAGCGAACCGCGCGTCTTCATCAACCCCACGGTCGAGGAACTGACCCACGACATGGGCCAGTACCAGGAAGGCTGCCTGTCGGTGCCCGGTTTCTACGAAAACGTAGACCGCCCGCTGCGCGTGCGGGTCAAGGCCCAGGACCGCGACGGCAAGCCCTATGAACTCGAAGCCGAAGGCCTGCTGGCCGTGTGCGTGCAGCACGAGTTCGACCACCTCAACGGCAAGCTGTTCGTCGACTACCTGTCCCAGCTCAAACGCGACCGGATCAAGAAGAAGCTGGAAAAGCAGCACCGCCAGCAAGCCTGATCCCCACCTTCCAGAAGGCTTGCTCCGGCAAGCCTTTTTCTTTTTCAAGGAAGCGAGAACTCCATGCGCATCGTCTTCGCAGGCACTCCAGAGTTTGCCGCCGAACACCTCAAGGCTCTGCTCGACAGCCCGTACGAGATCGTGGCCGTCTACACCCAGCCCGACCGCCCGGCCGGCCGTGGCCAGAAGCTCATGCCGAGCGCAGTGAAGGCGCTGGCCGTGGCCCATGACATCCCGGTGTACCAGCCGCAGACGTTGCGCAATGCCGAGGCGCAAGCCGAACTCGCCGCGCTCAAGCCAGACCTGATGGTGGTGGTCGCCTACGGCCTGATCCTGCCGCAAGTGGTGCTGGATATTCCGCGTCTGGGTTGCATCAACAGCCACGCCTCCCTGCTGCCGCGCTGGCGCGGTGCGGCGCCGATCCAGCGCGCCGTTGAAGCCGGTGACGCCGAGAGCGGCGTCACCGTGATGCGTATGGAAGCGGGCCTGGATACCGGCCCGATGCTGCTCAAGGTGATCACCCCGATCAGCGCCGAGGACACCGGCGGCACCCTGCACGACCGCCTCGCCGCCATGGGCCCGGGCGCCGTGGTGCAGGCCATTGTCGGCCTGGCCGATGGCAGCCTGCAAGGTGAAGTGCAGGACGATGCCCTGGCCACTTATGCACACAAGCTGAACAAGGACGAGGCGCGCATCGACTGGAGCCGCCCAGCCGTGGAGCTGGAGCGCCTGATCCGTGCCTTCAACCCGTGGCCGGTGTGCCACAGCACCCTCGACGGCGAAAGCGTGAAGGTGCTGGCCGCTAACTTGTCCACAGGCAAGGGCACCCCTGGTGAGATCCTCTCCGCCAGCAAGGACGGCCTGGTCGTCGCCTGCGGTGATGGCGCCCTGAGCCTGACCCGCCTGCAACTGCCCGGTGGCAAGGCGCTGGCCTTCAGCGACCTGTTCAACAGCCGCCGCGAGAAGTTCGCCAGTGGCAAGGTGCTCGGCCAATGAACCCACGCCTGGCCGCCGCCCGTGCACTCGCCGCTGTGCTCAGCGGCAAGGCTTCGCTGAACAGCTCGCTGCCGGCGCAATTGGACAAGGTCGACGAGCGCGACCGTGGCCTCACTCAAGACCTGGCCTTTGGCACCGCCCGCTGGCAGCCGCGTCTGGACCTACTGGCCGCGCAACTGCTGCAAAAGCCGTTCAAGGCCGCAGACGCCGATGTACAGGCACTGCTGCTGGTCGGCCTGTACCAACTGTTCTACACGCGCATCCCGGCCCACGCCGCCATCGGCGAGACCGTGGGTTGCGCCGACAAACTCAAGAAGCCGTGGGCCAAGGGCCTGCTCAATGCCGTGCTGCGCCGCGCCCAGCGTGAAGGCGAGGAGCTTCTTGCCGGCATGGAGCGCGACCCGGTGGTGCGTACCGCCCACCCTCGCTGGCTACAGAAGTCGCTGAAAGCCTTCTGGCCTGAGCAATGGGAAGCCATCTGCGCCGCCAACAACGCCCACCCGCCGATGATCCTGCGGGTCAACCGTCGCCATCACGGCCGCGACGCCTACCTGGCTCTGCTGGCTGAGGCCGGCATTCAGGCCAACGCCTGCCAGTTCAGCCGCGACGGTATCGTCCTGGCTGAAGCCTGCGACGTGCGCGGCCTGCCGGGCTTCGCCGACGGTTGGGTCAGCGTGCAGGACGAAGCCGCGCAGTTGTCCGCCGACCTGCTGGAACTGGCCCCCGGCCAGCGCGTGCTCGATGCCTGCTGCGCCCCGGGCGGCAAGACCTGCCACCTGCTGGAAGCCGAACCTGGCCTGGCCCACATGGTCGCCATCGACCTGGAAGCCAAGCGCCTGGCCCGTGTGCGCGAAAACCTTGACCGCCTCAAGCTCGACGCCGAGCTTATCGCCTGCGACGCCCGCGACACCGCCAGCTGGTGGGATGGCAAACAGTTCCAGCGCATCCTGCTCGACGCGCCATGCTCGGCCACCGGCGTGATTCGTCGTCACCCGGACATCAAGCTGACCCGCCAGGCCGAGGACATTCCGGCCCTGGCCACGCTGCAAGGCGAGCTGCTCGATGCCCTGTGGCCGACCCTGGAAGTGGGCGGCATGCTGCTCTATGCCACCTGCTCGAGCCTGCCGACCGAGAACACCGAAGTGATCGACGCCTTCCTCGCCCGCACCCCCGGCGCCCGCGAGCTGGACCTGGCCACCGAAGCCGGCCTGCGCCAGCCCCACGGCCGGCAGCTGCTGGCCCAGGAGGGCGGCCATGACGGGTTCTATTACGCCAAACTGATCAAGATCGCCGCTTCGCGCGGGTAAGAACAAAAAGGGTAGGGAGTAGCGGATGAAGATCATCATCCTCGGCGCAGGGCAGGTGGGCGGCACGCTGGCGGAACACCTGGCCAGCGAAGCCAACGACATCACCGTGGTCGATACCGACAGCGAGCGCCTGCGCGACCTGGGCGACCGCCTGGACATCCGCACCGTGCAGGGCCGCGCCTCGCTGCCGACGGTACTGCGCCAAGCCGGCGCCGACGACGCCGACATGCTGGTGGCGGTAACCAACAGTGACGAGACCAACATGGTCGCCTGCCAGGTCGCCTACTCGCTGTTCCACACCCCGACCAAGATCGCCCGGGTGCGCGAGTCGGCCTACCTCACCCGTGAAGAGCTGTTCGACAACGACCACATCCCGGTGGACGTGCTGATCAGCCCCGAGCAGGTGGTGACCAACTACATCAAGCGCCTGATCGAGCACCCAGGTTCGCTGCAGGTGATCGACTTCGCCGAGGGCAAGGCCCAACTGGTGGCGGTCCGGGCCTACTACGGCGGCCCGCTGGTGGGCCAGCAACTGCGCCAGATCCGTGCCCACATGCCCAACGTCGACACCCGCGTGGCGGCGATCTTCCGTCGCGACCGGCCGATCACCCCGCAGGGCGACACGGTGATCGAGGCCGACGACGAAGTGTTCTTCATCGCCGCGAAGAAGGACATCCGCGCAGTGATGGGCGAGTTGCGCCGCATCGACGAAACCAACAAACGCGTGGTCATCGCCGGCGGCGGGCAGATCGGCGAGCGCCTGGCCGAGGCCATCGAGAGCCGCTACCAGGTGAAGATCATCGAGATGAACCCGGCACGCTGCCGCCACCTCTCGGAAAACCTCGAGAGCACCGTGGTGCTGCAGGGCAGCGCGTCCGATCGAGACCTGATGCTCGAAGAAAACATCGCCGACGCCGACATCTTCCTGGCCCTGACCAACGACGACGAGGCCAACATCATGTCGTCGCTGCTGGCCAAGCGCCTGGGTGCGCGCAAGGTGATGACCATCATCAACAACCCGGCCTATGTCGACCTGGTGCAGGGCGGCGAGATCGACATCGCCATCAGCCCGCAGCTGGCCACCATCGGCACCCTGCTGGCCCACGTACGCCGCGGCGATATCGTCAGCGTGCACTCGCTGCGCCGCGGCGCGGCCGAGGCAATCGAGGCGGTGGCCCATGGCGATTCGAAGTCGAGCAAGGTGGTGGGCAAGGCCATCGAGGACATCTCGCTGCCGCCAGGCACCACCATTGGTGCGATCATCCGCGACGAGGAAGTGCTGATCGCCCACGACGACACGGTGATCGCATCGGGCGACCATGTGATCCTGTTCGTTGTGGATAAAAAGCAGATTCGGGACGTGGAGAAGCTGTTCCATGTGGGCCTGAGTTTCTTCTAGGGAGAGACGAGATGCGTGAATCGCTGGAAAAGATGCTGGCCAAGGGTGTGGATAACCCGCTGCTGCGGTTCGGGCTGGGCAAGGCCTGGCTGGACGAGGGCAATGGGGCTGAAGCGGCGGTGCACCTGGCGGCTTGTGTGCTCCAGGATCCGAAGTACTCGGCGGCGTGGAAGCTGCTGGGGAAGGCGTATCAGCTCAGCGGCGATCTGGCTGGCGCACACAAGGCCTGGGAAGAGGGGATCGTCGCGGCGCAGGCCCATGGCGACAAGCAGGCCGAGAAAGAGATGACCGTGTTCCTGAAGAAGCTCAATAAAACGTCAGGCTGATGCAGTCCCTGTGGGAGCGGGTTTACCCGCGAATGCGATGGTGGATTTGCTGACGCATTCGCGGGTAAACCCGCTCCCACAGA
The DNA here is from genome assembly GCF_018417595.1 of Pseudomonas entomophila. Taxonomy (NCBI): domain Bacteria; kingdom Pseudomonadati; phylum Pseudomonadota; class Gammaproteobacteria; order Pseudomonadales; family Pseudomonadaceae; genus Pseudomonas; species Pseudomonas entomophila. Next base: position 21,517 of record NZ_CP070982.1, on the reverse strand, counting down.
AGATGGTGGAAACCTCAATACCAGCGCGCTTCGCCCGCCGGGCGCTTCTTGAAACGCTTCATGCTCCACATGTACTGGCTCGGGTACTCGCGCACATAACGCTCGACCACCTTGCTCATGGCCGCCGCCGACACCGTCACATCCTCGCTGTACATTTCTTCCGGCGCCGCCTCCAGGAACACCTTGAAGCCCGAACCGTCCGGCAGCCGCAGGGCATGCAGGAAAACACCCACCGCCTTGCCACCGGCCAGCATGTTCGGCACGAACTTGCTGGTCAGCGCCTGGGTACCCAGGAACGGCACGAACACCCCAGCCGACTCGGCCGGCTCCGGGTCGGCGGGAATGCCCACCTGGCCACCCCGGCGCACTTCCTTGATCACGCTGAGAATGCCTTCCTTGGTCGAAGGCGCTACGCGGTTGCCCATCTGCACGCGCTGTTCACGCAGCAAGTCATCCACGGCCTTCAGCTTGGGCGGGCGGTAGAAGATGATCGGTTTGCACTGGTTGCAATAAAAGTGGTTGAGCACCTCCCAGTTACCCAGATGGCTGGTGATGCCCACCACGCCCTTGCCCGAGGCCAGGGCCTGCTCCAGCACTTCCAGGCCGTGCACTTCCTTGACCAGCTCCAGCGAGCGCTGCGGCGGCCAGATCCAGGCGCAGGCGCTCTCGACGAACGACTTGCCGATATCCTTCAACGCACGGCCCACCAGTTGCTCGCGCTCGACCGGGTCCATTTCCGGGAAACACTTGGCCAGGTTGATGCGCACGACATTGCGCGAGCCATTGGGGATTTTCCACATCAACCAGCCGATACCGGCGCCGACACGCTGCACAGCGCCCCAGGGCAGCTTGGCAAACAGGCGCAGCACCCCGACCATCAGGGCGCCCTTGAACTTTTCCACAGGCGAATTCCTTATTTCAGCAAGGCGCGCATTGTACCCCGTCAACGCGCCAGCGCGGCGTAGCGATCGCAGTCGGTGGTGTGGTCCATGACCATGCCGGTAGCCTGCATGAAGGCGTAGCAGATGGTCGGGCCGACGAACGTGAAGCCGGCCTTCTGCAGGGCCTTGCTCATGGCCTTGGCTTCGTCGGTCACCGCCGGCACATCGGCGCGGGAAGCGAAGTGGTTGATCTTCGGTTGCCCGCCGACGAACGACCACAGCCACTCGGCGGGGTTATCCACAGCCAGCCAGGCTTCTGCATTGCGGCGCACGGCCTTGAGCTTCAGGCGGTTGCGGATGATGCCAGCGTCGAGCATCAACTCCTCGATGCGTTCGTCGCTCAAGCGCGCCAGTTTCACCGGGTCGAACCCGTGCAGCACCTCACGATAGCGCTCACGTTTCTTCAATACGGTGATCCACGACAGCCCCGCCTGGAACCCTTCGAGCAAAAGCATCTCGAAGAGCAACGCCGGGTCGCGCTGCGGCGTTCCCCATTCGTGGTCGTGATAGGCCGCGTACAACGGATCGTCGGAACACCAAAAGCAGCGTGGCATAAGGCTCCAATTACGTAGAGGGCGAGGCGAATCGGGTTATACTCCCGCTCTTTACATCCGCATCCCCAGATACAGGTGAATTTCGTGAGCCAGCCTACGCCAGCCGTGCGTACCTTCCAAGACCTGATCCTCGCCCTGCAGAACTACTGGGCCGAGCAAGGTTGTGTGGTGCTTCAGCCCTACGATATGGAAGTAGGCGCCGGCACTTTCCACACTGCCACCTTCCTGCGCGCCGTGGGCCCGGAGACGTGGAACGCCGCCTATGTGCAGCCAAGCCGTCGCCCCGCCGACGGACGGTATGGTGAAAACCCCAACCGCCTGCAGCACTACTACCAGTTCCAGGTGGTGCTCAAGCCGAACCCGGCCAACTTCCAGGAGCTGTACCTCGGCTCGCTGAAAGCCATCGGCCTGGACCCGCTGGTTCACGACATCCGTTTCGTCGAAGACAACTGGGAATCGCCAACCCTGGGCGCCTGGGGCCTGGGCTGGGAAATCTGGCTGAACGGCATGGAGGTGACCCAGTTCACCTACTTCCAGCAGGTCGGCGGCATCGAGTGCTACCCGGTCACCGGTGAGATCACCTACGGCCTGGAGCGCCTGGCCATGTACCTGCAGGGCGTCGACTCGGTCTACGACCTGGTGTGGGCCGACGGCCCGTTCGGCAAGGTCACCTACGGCGACGTGTTCCACCAGAACGAAGTGGAACAGTCGACCTACAACTTCGAGCACGCCAACGTCGAGAAACTGTTCGAGCTGTTCGACTTCTACGAAAGCGAAGCGAACCGCCTGATCAAGCTGGACCTGCCGCTGCCCACCTACGAAATGGTCCTGAAGGCCTCGCACACCTTCAACCTGCTGGACGCCCGCCGCGCCATCTCGGTGACCGAGCGCCAGCGCTACATCCTGCGCGTACGCACGCTCGCCCGTGACGTGGCGCAAAGCTACCTGCAAGCCCGCGCACGCCTGGGCTTCCCGATGGCTTCTCCTGAACTGCGTGACGAAGTGTTGGCTAAGCTGGAGGCTGCACAATGAGTGCTCAAGATTTCCTGGTTGAACTGGGCACCGAAGAGCTGCCACCGAAGGCCCTGGCCTCGCTGGGCGACGCGTTCCTCGCCGGCATCGAGAAAGGCCTGCAGGCCGCCGGCCTGAACTACACCGGCAAGCAGGTGTACGCCGCGCCGCGCCGCCTGGCCGTGCTGCTTCGCCAGCTGGATGTGCAACAGCCTGACCGCAGCATCAACATCGACGGCCCGCCCCGCCAGGCCGCCTTCGACGCCGAAGGCAACCCGACTCAAGCTGCCCTGGGCTTCGCCAAGAAGTGCGGCGTGGAGCTGTCGGACATCGACCAGAGCGGCGCGAAACTGCGTTTCTCGCAGCACATCCCGGGTAAAGCTACCGCCAGCCTGCTGCCCACCATCGTCGAAGACTCGCTCAACGACCTGCCGATCCCCAAGCGCATGCACTGGGGCGCCAGCCGTGAAGAGTTCGTGCGCCCGACGCAATGGCTGGTGATGCTGCTCGGCGACCAGGTGGTCGACTGCACCATCCTCGCGCAAAAAGCTGGCCGTGAATCCCGTGGCCACCGCTTCCACCACCCGGAAAACGTGGTCATCACCACCCCGGCCAACTACGTCGAAGACCTGCGCAAAGCCTACGTGCTGGCCGACTTCGCCGAGCGTCGCGAGCTGATCAGCAAGCGCACCGCGGAACTGGCCATGCAGCAAGAAGGCTCGGCCATCGTGCCGCCGGCGCTGCTGGACGAAGTGACCGCCCTGGTCGAGTGGCCGGTGCCGCTGGTGTGCTCGTTCGAGGAGCGTTTCCTCGAGGTGCCGCAGGAAGCCCTGATCACCACCATGCAGGACAACCAGAAGTACTTCTGCCTGCTGGACAGCGAAGGCAAGCTGCTGCCGCGCTTCATCACCGTGGCCAACGTCGAGAGCCGCGATCCGAAGCAGATCGTGCAGGGCAACGAGAAAGTCGTGCGCCCACGCCTGACCGACGCCGAGTTCTTCTTCAAGCAAGACAAGAAGCAGCCGCTGGAAAGCTTCAACGAGCGCCTGAAGAACGTGGTGTTCCAGGCTCAGTTGGGCACCGTGTTCGACAAGGCCGAGCGCGTGTCGAAACTGGCCGCCTTCATTGCCCCGTACATCGGCGGCAGCGCAAATAACGCTGGCCGTGCCGGCCTGCTGTCCAAATGCGACCTGGCCTCGGAGATGGTCGGTGAATTCCCTGAAATGCAGGGTATCGCCGGCTACTACTACGCCCTCAACGACGGCGAGCCGCAAGACGTCGCCCTGGCGCTGAACGAGCAGTACATGCCGCGCGGTGCTGGCGCCGAGCTGCCGCAGACCCTCACCGGTGCCGCCGTGGCCATCGCCGACAAGCTCGACACCCTGGTCGGCATCTTCGGTATCGGCATGCTGCCCACCGGCAGCAAGGACCCGTACGCCCTGCGTCGCGCCGCCCTGGGTGTGCTGCGTATCCTGATCGAGAAACAGCTGGACCTCGACCTGACCACCGCAGTCGACTTCGCGGTCAAGCAGTTCGGCACCAAGGTCAAGGCCGCCGGCCTGTCCGAACAAGTGCTGGAGTTCATCTTCGACCGCCTGCGCGCGCGTTATGAAGACGAGGGCATCGACGTCGCCACCTACCTGTCGGTGCGTGCCCTGAAACCAGGCTCGGCCCTGGACTTCGACCAGCGCGTACAGGCCGTGCAGGCCTTCCGCAAGCTGCCGGAAGCCAACGCCCTGGCGGCGGCGAACAAGCGCGTGTCGAACCTGCTGGGCAAGGCCGAAGGCGCCATCGCCGACCAGGTCGAGCCCAAGTACTTCGACAACGCCAACGAGTTCTCGCTGTACTCGGCCATCCAGCAGGCCGACCAGGCCGTGCAACCGATGGCCTCCGCGCGTCAGTACAACGAAGCCTTGGCCCGCCTGGCTGCCCTGCGCGACCCGGTAGACGCCTTCTTCGAAGCGGTACTGGTCAACGCCGAGGACGCCAAGGTGCGCGCCAACCGTTATGCCCTGCTCAGCCGCCTGCGCGGCCTGTTCCTGGGCGTGGCCGATATCTCGCTGCTGGGGTAAGTCGTTGAAACTGCTGATTCTTGATCGAGACGGAGTGATCAACCACGACTCCGACGCCTACATCAAGTCGCTGGAGGAGTGGGTCCCCATTCCCGGCTCGATCGAGGCCATCGCGCAGTTGAGCAAGGCGGGCTGGACGGTGACTGTTGCCACCAACCAGTCCGGCATTGCCCGCGGCTACTACCCGCTGGCCACGCTGGAGGCCATGCATGCGCGCCTGCGCGCGCTGGTGGCCGAGCAGGGTGGCGAGGTCGGCTTGATCGTGCATTGCCCGCACGGCCCGGACGAAGGCTGCGATTGCCGCAAACCCAAGCCCGGCATGCTGCGGGCGATCGCCGAGCACTACCAGGTGCCTTTGCCCGGCGTATGGTTCGTCGGTGACAGCAAAGGTGACCTGGAGGCGGCCCTGGCCGTCGATGCACAACCCGTGCTGGTAAAAACCGGCAAGGGCGAAAGGACCCTGGAAAAAGGTGTCCCGGAAACTACACTGATTTTCGACGATCTGGCAGCCATCGCCAGAGAACTTATTTAAATGAGTGCGCCAGGAACGGCGCACTTTTCATTAGGCGGGCACGCCCCGCAACGGTATATGCCACTATGTCGATCCTGCAGGCGATCAGAATCTTTCTTTTTTACCTGCTGTTGGGCACCAGTTCGCTGCTGTGGTGCTCGCTGAGCTTCTTCGTCGCGCCTTTCCTGCCGTTCCCCAAGCGCTACAAGTTCATCAACGTGTACTGGTGCCGCTGCGCGCTGTTCCTGGTGAAGACGATCCTGGGGATCGACTACAAGATCACCGGTGCCGAGCATGTGCCTGATGTGCCGTGCGTGATCCTGTCGAACCACCAGAGCACCTGGGAGACGTTCTTCCTGTCGGCATACTTCTCGCCACTGAGCCAGGTGCTCAAGCGCGAGCTGCTGTACGTGCCGTTCTTCGGCTGGGCCATGGCCATGCTGCGGCCGATCGCCATCGACCGGAAGAACCCGAAGGAGGCCTTGCGCCAGGTTGCCAGCCAGGGTGACGAGTTGCTCAAGCAGGGCACCTGGGTGCTGATCTTCCCCGAAGGCACCCGCGTGCCCCACGGCCAGATGGGCAAGTTCTCCCGCGGTGGTACCGCGCTGGCAGTGAATGCCGGCCTGCCGGTGCTGCCAATCGCCCACAACGCCGGCAAGTTCTGGCCCCGTGAAGGCTGGGGCAAGCGCCCGGGCACCATCGAGGTGGTGATTGGCGCGCCGATGTACCCGGAAGGGACGGGGCCACGGGCCATTGCCGAGCTCAACGACCGCGCCCAGGCGTGGAACGAGGCGGCTCAGCGAGCCATGGGTTCACTGCCGCCGGTGGCGGAAAATCCAGAACAGCAGCACGCCTGACGTTCTGTGGATAAGTTGTTAGCAATTTTGGGATTACGGGTGTCAGAACATAGCTAAGCTGTTGAATTAGCTATTTATTTCTCTGTATGACGTTTTTCTGAAAATCGTGCATAAGTTTTTTTGCGCGATAAAAAAACCGGCTTTTACGCCGGTTTTTTTGTGTCTCAGGATCAGTGGCGTGCGAATACCTGCAGGAGCCGGCTTGCCGGCGAACAGGCCTCACACCTTGTCGATATCCACATCCCGGGTCTCTTTCAGGCAGAAGATCCCCACCACCAGGCTCACCCCGGTGATCAGCACCGGGTACCACAGCCCGTAGAAGATATCCCCGGTATACACCACCAACGCGAACGACACCGTCGGGAGGAAGCCTCCGAACCAGCCGTTACCGATGTGATAGGGCAGGGACATCGAGGTATAGCGAATACGCGTGGGGAACAGCTCGACCATCACCGCCGCCAGTGGCCCGTAGGTCATGGTGGCGATCAGGATCATGACGACGATCAGCAGCACCACCATCACCTGGTTCACGTTCGCCGGGTCTGCCTTGGCCGGATAACCTGCCGCATCGATGGCGCTGCGCATGGCCGTCTCGTCGAAGCCATTGATGGTCTTGTCACCGATGCTGACGATCACCTCGCTGCCGCCGACATTCACCGAGCTATAGGGCAAGCCCTGCTTGACCAGGAACGTCTTGACCTTGTCGCACGGGCTGTCGAAGCGCGCCTTGCCCACCGGGTCGAACTGGAAGGTGCAGCCCTTGGGGTCGGCGGTGACGATAATCGGTGCCTGGCGGCTGGCGGCGTCGATCTGTGGGTTGGCGTAATGGCTCAGGGCCTTGAACAGCGGGAAGTACAGCACCGTCGCCAGCAGCAGGCCGAGCATCAGGATCGGCTTGCGCCCCACGCGGTCCGACAGCCAACCGAAGAACACGAAGAACGGCGCGCCGATCACCACGCTGATGATCAGCAGCGTGTTGGCCTGGGCCGGGTCCATCTTGAGCATCTGGGTCATGAAGAACAGCACGTAGAACTGCGCGGTGTAGAAAGTCACCGCCTGCCCGGCATTGATACTGAACAGCGCGGTGAGCACCACCTTGAGGTTGGGCCAGGAAGTGAATGACTCGCGGATCGGCGATTTGCTCACCTTGCCCTGGGCCTTCATTTTCACGAAGGCCGGCGACTCGTGCATGCTCATGCGGATCCAGGTGGAAATCGCCAGCAACACGATCGACAGCAGGAACGGCAGGCGCCAGCCCCAGGTTTCGAACTGGTCACCGCTGATATAGCGGCTGGCCAGGACCACGGTCAGCGACAACAGCAAGCCCAGCGTGGCGGTGGACTGGATGAAGCCGGTGTGGAAACCCCGTTTGCCGTGAGGCGCGTGCTCGGCGACATAGGTAGCCGCACCACCATACTCACCGCCCAGCGCCAGGCCCTGGAGCATGCGCAACACCACCAGGATAATCGGCGCGGCGATGCCGATACTGGCATAGGTCGGTAACAAGCCCACTGCAAAGGTGGACAACCCCATCAGCACGATGGTCACCAGGAAGGTGTACTTGCGTCCGATCATGTCACCCAGACGGCCGAACACCAGCGCCCCGAACGGACGCACCAGGAAGCCGGCGGCGAAGGCCATCAAGGCGAAGATGAAGGCGGTGGTGTCATTGACGCCGGCAAAGAACTGCTTGCTGATGACAGCAGCCAGCGCGCCATAGAGAAAAAAGTCATACCACTCGAACACCGTCCCGAGGGATGACGCGAAAATGATCTTGCGCTCTTCACGGCGGCTGGGGCTGCTCGCCGCCGCGCCCTGTTCCTGGATGTAATCCGACATCGTTGCTGTCCTCGGCCCGCAGGCCACAGTGATTATTCTTGTTGTTCCACTGCCGGCGACCTCCGCTCACAAGCCGCCGCTGTTGCAAACACCCGGGTCAGGGCGTCGGTATCGCGCTGGCGTCGCTGAGGTTGGTCTGGGTATTGGCCCCCTTGAGGATCAGTTGTGCCGCCTTCTCGGCGATCATCAACGTGGGTGAGCAGGTATTGCCTGAGACGATCTGCGGCATGATCGAGGCGTCGGCCACGCGCAGGCCCGGGATGCCGTGAACGCGCAGCTGGTTATCCACAACATCCAGCGGCCCACTGCCCATGCGGCAGGTGCCCACCGGGTGGAAGATGGTGGTGCCGATCTGGCCGGCTGCCTGGTGCAAATCCTCCTCGCTCTGCAGGGCAGGGCCAGGCAGGTATTCACGGGGGGCGAAGGCGGCGAGGGCAGGGGCCTGGACGATACGCCGGGTGAGGCGGATGGCATCGGCGGCGACGCGCAGGTCCTCGGGAGCACTGAGGTAATTGGGGTCGATCAGCGGCGCGGTGTTCATGTCCGCCGAACGGATATCGATTCGACCACGGCTGGCCGGGCGCAGGTTGCACACCGAGGCGGTGAAGGCCGGGAACGGGTGCAGCGGTTCGCCGAAGCGGTCCAGCGACAATGGCTGCACGTGATATTGCAGGTTGGCCGTCACCTGCTCGGGGCTCGAACGCGCGAAGGCACCCAACTGGCTGGGCGCCATGGCCAACGGCCCACTGCGGTCATAGGCATAGCGAAGGCCCATCCCCAGCTTGCCCCACAGGCTGTTGGCCATCTGGTTGAGGGTGCGGGTACCCTGGATCTGGTAGATCAGGCGCAACTGCAGGTGGTCCTGGAGGTTGCCGCCGACACCTGGCATGTCGTGGCGCACACCGATGCCCAGCTCCTCGAGCAGCTTGCGCGGGCCGATACCGGAGCGCTGGAGAATGCCGGGCGAGCCGACGGAGCCCGCACACAGGATGATTTCGCGGCGAGCCGCGAACTCATGCCAGGCGCCTTGCCACAAGGCCTTCACGGCCCGGGCGCGGGTGTTGTCGAGCAGCACCTGGTCGACCTGAACACCGGTCAAGACGGTGAGGTTCGATCGCTTGAGGACAGGCCTGAGAAACGCCTTGGCCGAGTTCCAGCGCACACCGCTGCGCTGGTTGACCTGAAAGTATCCACAGCCTGCGTTGTCGCCTGTGTTGAAGTCAGCCACCTTGGCGATGCCACTCTGCTCGGCGGCATCGCGGAAGGCATCGAGGATCGGCCAGCTGTAGCGCTGCTGTTCGACCCGCCATTCCCCTGCGGCGCCGTGGCTGTCGCTGGCGCCGGCGAAGTGGTTCTCGCTGGCCATGAACAACGGCAGCACATCCTTCCACGCCCAGCCGTCGTTGCCTTGCTCGGCCCAGCGGTCGTAGTCGGCGGCCTGGCCACGCATGTAGATCATGCCGTTGATCGACGAGCAGCCCCCCAGCACCTTACCCCGTGGATAACCCAGGCTGCGACCGTTCAGGCCGGGCTGGGTCTCGGTCTTGAAGCACCAGTCGGTGCGTGGATTGCCGATGCAGTAGAGGTAACCGACAGGGATGTGAATCCAGGGATAGTTGTCGCGCCCACCCGCCTCGAGCAGCAATACGCGACACGAAGGGTCGGCGGACAAACGATTGGCCAGCAGGCAACCGGCGGGTCCGGCACCCACGACCACGTAGTCGTAGACAGAATCGGCTGATGGCATGTGCAACCTCGCGCCTGATTATTATTCTTGTCCCGCTCCATCTTATTGATTAATTTCGCCGAGGAAACACGAGATTTCGCGCAGCCGTTGTGCGTTTTAGCACAGCGCCGCACCCATGATCGGCGCTAATCCTGTAGGAGCGGCTTCAGCCGCGATGCAGCCTCCGCGGTGCCTGCCATCTGCTTCGCGGATGATCGCGGCTAAAGCCGTTCCTACAGCGAAAGGGCCCGATGAACGGCACAAGGATCAGCATGTTCGACTGGAACGATCTGCGGTTTTTCCTCGAGTTGCAGCGCAGCGGCCGCCTGCTCAGCGCCGCCAAGCGCCTCAATACCACCCACAGCACCGTGGCCCGGCATATCGAGAGCATCGAGAAGCACCTGGGCACCGCACTGTTCGTCCAGCATGCCCAGGGCTACGAACTCACCCCCTCCGGCCAGGCTCTGCTCAAGCACGCCGAGGCAATGGAGAACGTTGCCTTGCTGGCGCAGGAGGAGATCACCCAGGCCATCACGCCGCTGGGCAAGATTCGCCTGGGGGTGACCGAAGGCATCGGCATCATGTTCTTCACCCCGCGCATGAAAGCCTTGTTCCAGCGCTACCCGGGGCTTGAAGTGGAACTGGTGGCCGTGCCGCGCTTCGTCAGCATCCTCAACCGCGAAGCCGAGATCAGCATTCACCTGGAACGCCCCAACGCCGACCTGCTGATCACCCGCAAGCTCACGGACTACCGCCTGGCGCTCTACGCCAGCCAGGACTACCTGGACCGTGCACCGCCGCTGCACAGTCGCGAGGACCTGGCCCGGCACAGCTGGATAGGTTACGTCGACGACTTGCTGTTCAGCCAGGAGCTGCTGTTCCTCAACAGCTTCTGCCGGGCCCCCAACGTGGTGTTCCGCAGCACCAGCGTGATCGCCCAGCAGCACGCCGCCCAGGCCGGGTTGGGCATCGCCGTGCTGCCCAACTACATGGCCAGGCACGACCCGAAGCTGGTGCGCGTGCTGCCCAGCGAAACCATCCAGCGCAGCTACTGGATCTGCACCCGTCGTGAACTGCACAAGTCGGTACGCCTGCGGGTGGTGTGGGACTACCTGCTGGCGCTGTGCGCCGCCGAGCAGGACGAATTGCTAGCCGAGTAGTGCCTTGCCGGCCAGCAGCACCGCGGCGCCACATCCCACCACGGCGAACAGCTGTTGCAGGCGCGGGCCGGCCAGCTTGCTCGCCAATGGCCGCGCCAGCAGCAAGCCCACTACCGCGCCCACGGCAAACGGTGCCCCGACCCGCCAATGCATCAAGCCCGCCACGCTGGCGCTGACCACACTGCCGGTGGACACCAGGGCAATCACCGCCAGCGAAGTGGCGACGATGCTCTTCATGTTCAGGTTGGTGTAGCGGTTCAATGCCGGAATGATCACGAAGCCGCCACCAACACCCAACAGGCCGGACAGCAGCCCCGACAACATACCGGTGAACGCCAATGCCCGGGCGCAGGGCAGGGTCCAGCGCAGCCGCCCCTGCAGCGGGTTGAGCACGCAGGGCATGATCTGCCGATCACCGCAGGGCGATTCACCGCGCAACTCGCGGACCGCTTTACGCCAGATGCGCAGGCAGGCATAGACCAGCACTCCGGCGAACACCAGCGCCAGCGGTGCGTTGGGCAAACGGTGCGCGAGCATCAGGCCAAACGGTGCGCAGGCGATACCGATCACGGCAATGAACAATGCCGCACGGTAGCGTACCAGGCCCTGGCGCAAACCCAACACACCACCGACCGCCGCCGCCAACCCCACGGCCAGCAAGCCGATCGGCGCCGCCTCGACCATGCTCAGCCCAAGCCCGAAGACCAGCAACGGCACCGCGAGGATGCCACCGCCAGCACCGGTCAAGGCCAGTACCGCCCCAATGATCGCGCCGAGCCCAGCCCCCAGCAATTGATGCTCGATCACTGCTGCGCCTCGACCACCAGGGGTTGCGGGCGCGCCAGCCATTCACGGCCCTTGAGCATCGCCTTCCAGTACAGCGGCGGCAGGATCCGGGCCTTGAGCAGCCAGGCGAGGCGAGTCGGTTTGCGTCCGTCGAGCAGCCAGCGTGGGAAACTCGGCGCCACCTTGCCACCGTAGGTGAACTCAGCGAGGACGATCTTGCCGCGCTCCACCGTCAGCGGGCATGAGCCGTAGCCGTCGTACTGCGCCAGGGCCGACAAGCGGCCGAGCGCCACCAGCACATTATTGGCCACCACCGGTGCCTGCTTGCGCGCGGCGGCGGCGGTCTTGGCGTTGGTGGTATTGGCCACGTCGCCTAGCGCGTGGACATTGCCGAACTGGCGATGGCGCAGGGTATGTGGATCGACGTCCACCCAGCCGGCGGCGTCGGCCAGCGGGCTCTGGCGGATGAAATCCGGAGCCACTTGCGGCGGTACCACATGCAGCATGTCGAACGCCTCGACGCGGGTCTCGGTGCTGCCATCGGGAAGGGTACGCATGAAGGTGGCGCGCTTGTTCGGGCCGTCCACCGCCACCAGGCGATGCTGGTAGTTGAGGTCGACCGCGTACTTGTCGATGTAGCTCATCAGGGCCGGGACATAATCCGCTACCCCGAACAGCACGGCACCAGCATTGAAGAAACTGGCCCTGACATTGCCAAGATGGCCATTGCGCAACCAGTGGTCGCAGGACAGGTACAACGCTTTCTGCGGTGCTCCCGCGCACTTGATCGGCATCGGTGGTTGGGTGAAGAGGGCGCGGCCGTGCTTCAGCTTCTGCACCAGTTGCCAAGTGTAGGGCGCCAGGTCGTACCGGTAATTGGAGGTGACGCCGTTGCGCCCCAATGTTTCGCTCAAGCCTTCGATGGCATTCCAATCAAGCTTCAGCCCTGGGCAGACCACCAGTTGTTCATAGCTGACGGCACGGCCATCATCGAGCATCACCAGTTGCCCATGGGGGTCGAAACCTTCGACCCGTGCCTTGATCCAGCGCACGCCACGGGGCAGGGTCGCAGCCATGGTGTGGGCTGTGCTCGGTGCCTTGAACACACCCGCGCCGACCATGGTCCAGCCCGGCTGGTAGTAGTGGACTTCGGCAGGGTCGATCAAGGCGATATCCAACGACGGGTCACGGGCGATCAGGCTGGAGGCGGTGGCGATGCCGGCGGCACCGGCGCCGACGATCACCACTTTGTGGTGGTCGGCACGGGAGGTATCGGCAGGGGACAGCAAGGCAGGCATGGCGATGTTCCTTTGGATCTTCGTTATAGGTGCGGCGACGCTTACAGCTTGTTCAGCGGGATCTTCAGGTAGCTCACGCCGTTCGCTTCAGGTTCGGGGAATTGGCCGCTGCGCATGTTGATCTGCACCGAGGGCAGGATCAGCACCGGCATGTCGAGAGTTTTGTCGCGGGCTTCGCGCATCTCGACAAAGCTCTCTTCACTGACACCTTCATGGATATGAATGTTGGCGGCGCGTTGCTCGGCCACGGTGGTTTCATAGCGCAGCTCGCGACCACCGGGCAGGTAGTCGTGGCACATGAACAGGCGAGTGTGGTCAGGGAAGGCGAGCAGGCGACGGATCGACCGGTACAGGGTTCTCGCGCTGGCGCCAGGGAAGTCGCAACGCGCGGTGCCATAGTCGGGTGTGAACAAGGTGTCGCCTACGAAAACGGCGATCTCGCCTGCGTCCTCGACCATGTAGCTCATGCAAGCCGGTGTATGGCCAGGGGTGTGCAGTGCTCGCGCATGCAGGTTGCCGATGCGAAACCCCTCTTCATCTTCGAACAGGACATCAAACTGACTGCCGTCCCGGGCAAAGCCAGGCCCGGCATTGAACAAGGTCCCGAAGACTTTCTGCACCTGGGTGATCTGCGCACCGATGGCGATGCTGCCGCCAAGCTTCTGCTTGAGGTAGGCCGCCGCAGACAGATGGTCGGCGTGCACATGGGTGTCAAGCAGCCATTGCACCTTGGCGCCTAGCGCCTCGACGCGGGCAATCAACTGGTCCGCTGAACGGCTGCAGGTGCGTCCGGACTTTGGATCGTAGTCCAGCACGCTGTCGATCAGCGCGCACTGGCGCGTCTCGCCATCCATGACCAGGTAGCTGATGGTCCAGGTCGCTTTGTCGAAGAACGCTTCGACGTGAAGGTTGTTACCGATGATCATTGCACTCTCCAGTTATCCACCGGGCCTCCTTGAAGGCATAGGCAGTGAAGGGTGCGTTATCAAGATGCATGCCATACCTTTTCGACGACCGCTGCCCCCTGTAGGTGCGGCCTTGAGCCGCGATGGGCTGCGCAGCAGCCCCCGGTCTGTCAGCCAAAGGTGACAGTTCCTGGCAGTCGACTGTCAGCCGATGGCAGTGTTTGGCAGTCCTTGCTACCCTCGCCAGGTCCTTCATCTGGTGCTGTCATGCTAGCTGCTTCCCATCCCGCGATCCTCGCGCTGGTGTCCTACCTCGAACACGATGTGCTCCCCAGCATTGTGCTGGACACCGACTACAACATCCTGGCCGCCAATGCCGCCTACCGTCGCCAGTTCGGCAACGAGGAGCACGCGCCGATTGGCGACAAGTGTCATCGGGTCTCGCACCACTATGCCGTACCCTGCGACCAGGCCGGTGAACACTGCCCGCTGCGTAAATCGCTGGACAGCAAGATGCCCGAGCGCGTGCTGCACATCCATCACACCCCCCGCGGCCCGGAACATGTCGATGTGGAACTGCGCCCGATCCTCGACGACGAGGGCAGGGTGGTGGCGTTCGTCGAGCGCCTGACCAGCGTCACCCTGGCATCAGCTCAACCGCAACAACAGGGCCTGGTTGGTCGAGCACCTGCCTTCAAGGCCGCCGTGGCCAGTTTGCAGCGTGCGGCGCCTGCTCAGATCCCAGTATTGCTTCAGGGCGAGTCTGGTACCGGCAAGGAACTGTTCGCCCGTGCCTTGCACCTGGGCAGCCCACGCGCCAATGGTCCCCTGGTGGTGGTGGACTGCACCGGGTTGACCGAGTCATTGTTCGAGAGTGAGTTGTTCGGCTATGAGAAGGGCGCCTTCACCGGTGCGACCCAACGCAAGATCGGCCTGGCCGAAGCTGCCCATGGCGGTACCCTGTTCCTCGACGAAATTGGGGAAGTGCCGCTGGCCATGCAGGTGAAGCTACTGCGCCTGATCGAATCCGGCAGCTTTCGTCCGGTGGGCAGCACACGTACGGTCCATTCGGACTTTCGCCTGGTCTCGGCCACGCACAAGCCACTGAAAGAAATGGCTGCTGAAGGGACCTTCCGCGAAGACCTCTATTACCGTATCAGCGGGTTCCCGATCCGCCTGCCATCACTGCGCGAACGGGTCGAAGATTTGCCATTGCTCTGTGAAAGTCTGCTGCAACGAATGGCTGGCAAACACCCGCCAAAGGTTACGCCTGAGGCGCTTGAGCGGCTGAACCTGCACACCTTCCCAGGCAACATACGCGAGCTCAGGAACATCCTGGAGCGTGCCCGGTTGTTCGCGGATGACGGGCTGATCCGTCCTGAGCATCTTCCAGAGGACATGTACCCGCCAGCAAAGCCAGTAGGTTCACGGGGGCGGGGCAAGCATGAGATGGCCGACCTGGCCCATGCCTTGGAAACCTTCAATGGCTCCCGTAGCGAGTTGGCCGATCATCTGGGGATGAGCGAACGCACGTTGTACCGTCGGCTGAAGGCACTGGGAATCTCATAGTTCCACGTGGAACATTTGTGCAGGCAAAAAAAAGCCAATCCCTGGGGATTGGCTTTTTTGTACTGCCCGCTAATCAGAAGTCCAGGTTGGACACCGACAATGCGTTGCTCTCGATGAAGTCGCGGCGTGGCTCCACCGCATCACCCATCAGGGTGTTGAACAGCTGGTCGGCGGCGATCGCGTCCTCGATGGTCACCTTGAGCATGCGGCGCACGGTCGGGTCCATGGTGGTTTCCCACAGCTGGTCCGGGTTCATCTCACCCAGCCCTTTGTATCGCTGGATGGTATGACGCTTGGTGCTCTCGTTCATCAGCCAGTCAAGGCCTTCCTTGAACTCGGTGACCGCCTTGCGACGCTCGCCACGCTGAACGTAGGCACCCTCTCCAAGCAAAGTGCCAAGCTTGGCGCCCAGGTTGACCACCGAGCGGTAGTCGTTGCTGCCGAAGAACTCTCGGTTGAAGGTGACATAGCTGGCCAGGCCGTGGGAGGTGATCTCCACTTCAGGCAGCCAGATGTTGCGCTCCTTGTCTTCGCGCAGGCTGGCCACATAGCTGAGGCCGGACTTCTGGCTGTTGTTCAGGCGCTCCTGGAACTTGGTCAGCCAGCCCTGCATGGTGGCCTGGTTGGCCAATTGCTCCAGGGTGACTTCCGGCAGGTAGATGAAGTGCTCGGTGAGCTCTTCCGGGTACAGGCGCGACAGACGCTTCAGCGTCTTCATCACGGCACGGAACTCGTTCACCAACGCCTCGAGCTGCACGCCCGAAACGGCTGGCGCAGACTCATCCAGGTGCAGGCTGGCATCTTCCAGGGCCGACTGGGTCATGTATTCTTCCATGGCCTCGTCGTCCTTGATGTACTGCTCCTGCTTGCCCTTCTTCACCTTGTACAGCGGCGGCTGGGCGATATAGATGTAGCCACGCTCGACCAGCTCCGGCAACTGACGGAAGAAGAAGGTCAGCAGCAGGGTACGGATGTGCGAACCGTCGACGTCAGCATCGGTCATGATGATGATGTTGTGATAACGCAGCTTGTCGATGTTGTACTCTTCGCGACCAATGCCACAGCCCAGCGCGGTGATCAGCGTACCGACCTCCTGCGAGGAGATCATCTTGTCGAAGCGTGCCTTCTCGACGTTGAGGATCTTGCCCTTGAGCGGCAGAATCGCCTGGGTACGGCGGTTACGACCTTGCTTGGCCGAACCACCCGCGGAGTCACCCTCCACCAGGTACAGTTCGGAAAGGGCAGGGTCCTTCTCCTGGCAGTCGGCCAGTTTGCCTGGCAGGCCGGCGATGTCCAGGGCACCTTTGCGGCGGGTCATCTCGCGTGCTTTACGCGCCGCTTCACGGGCGCGGGCAGCGTCGATCATCTTGCCGACCACGGCCTTGGCTTCGTTGGGGTTCTCCAACAGGAAGTCGGCGAAGTACTTGTTCATCTCCTGTTCCACGGCGGTTTTCACCTCCGAGGAAACCAGCTTATCCTTGGTCTGCGAGCTGAACTTGGGGTCCGGCACCTTGACCGAAATGATCGCGGTCAAGCCTTCACGCGCGTCGTCACCGGTGGTGGCGACCTTGTTCTTCTTCGCCAGGCCTTCCTGCTCGATGTAGCTGTTCAGGCTGCGGGTGAGCGAGGAACGGAAGCCGACCAGGTGAGTACCACCGTCGCGCTGGGGAATGTTGTTGGTGAAGCACAGCAGGTTTTCGTTGAAGCTGTCGTTCCATTGCAGGGCGACTTCGACACCCACGCCATCGTCACGCTGGACGTTGAAGTGGAAGACCTGGGAGTTGACCGGGGTCTTGTTGGTGTTCAGGTATTCAACGAAAGCACGTAGGCCGCCTTCATACTTGAAGAACTCTTCCTTGCCGCTGCGCTCATCCTTCAGCAGGATGCCGACACCGGAGTTCAGGAACGACAGCTCGCGGATGCGCTTGGCGAGGATGTCCCAGCTGAAGTGAATGTTCTTGAAGGTTTCAGCCGAAGGCTTGAAGTGAATGTGGGTGCCGGTAGTTTCGCTTTCACCCACCACGGCCATCGGTGCCTGTGGAACACCATGAACGTAAGTCTGTTCCCAGATCTTGCCGCTGCGGCGAACGGTGAGTACCAACTTCTCGGACAGGGCGTTCACCACCGAAACACCTACACCGTGCAGGCCGCCGGAAACCTTGTAGGAGTTGTCGTCGAACTTACCGCCGGCGTGCAGCACGGTCATGATGACCTCGGCTGCGGATACGCCTTCTTCTTTATGCACGTCGACCGGAATGCCACGGCCGTTGTCACGGACGCTGATGGATTCGTCGGTGTGAATGATGACGGTGATGTCATCGCAGTGCCCGGCCAGGGCTTCGTCGATCGAGTTGTCGACCACCTCGAATACCATGTGGTGCAGGCCGCTGCCGTCATCGGTGTCGCCAATGTACATGCCGGGACGCTTGCGTACGGCATCCAGCCCTTTCAGCACCTTGATGCTGGAGGAGTCGTACGTTTGATTTTCGCTCATGCCTTCACTCCCGATGGTCGTGGGTCTGGGTGATACGGCCCTGTTCCACGTGGAACAAAGCGACTGGCGTTTCCGTCTGCCAGCCTTCCCTCAGAAATTCGTGGTCTACACAGGTGATGAACACCTGGCAGTTCAATTCTTCAAGCAAGCGGCACAGGGCGCGGCGATGCTGTTCGTCCAACTCGGACGGCAAGTCATCCACCAGATAAATACACTGACCGCGGCGGACCTGGCTGACCAGGTGCCCTTGGGCAATCCGCAGGGCACACACCACCAGCTTCTGCTGCCCCCGCGAGAGAATGTCAGCCGCGTTGTTCGCACCCAATCGAAGGCGCAGATCAGCACGCTGAGGCCCTGCCTGGGTGTGCCCCATTTGCTGGTCACGAAGCAGAGAGGTCGCGAGGACTTCGTAGAGTTCCCGGTCCTTGTCCCAGCCTCGGTAGTAGCTCAGGGTTAGCCCGTCCAGTTCGACCAGCTCGCTCAGGGTTCGCTCGAAGACAGGCTTCAAGGCCTTGATGTAATTGCGGCGGTATTCATCTATCTCCGCACTGGCGAGGCATAACTCCCGATCCCAGGCGGCTTGCGAAACGGCGTCAAGTGTACCATGCCGCAGCCATGAGTTCCGCTGCCGCAGGGCCTTCTGCAGGCGCTGCCAAGTCGCCATGAAACGTGGTTCCACGTGGAACACACCCCAATCGAGGAACTGCCGACGAACTTTGGGGGCACCCTCGAGCAGGCGGAAACTGTCTGGGTTGATCAACTGCAGAGGCAGCATTTCGGCCAGCTGTGCTGCGCTGCGCGCATTCTGTCCGTCGATGCGGATAGTGAACTCCCCCTGACGCTCCCGGGATACCCCAAGATTGCTCGTACCACCTTCAGCCAACTCGACCTGGCCAAATACCGTGCAGGTTTGCTGCTCGTACTGGATGACCGGATTCAAACGGGTGCTGCGAAATGATCGAGCAAGACCAAGCAGGTGCACGGCTTCGAGCACGCTGGTCTTGCCGCTGCCATTGGCGCCGTAAAGGATGTTGATGCGGGGGGAGGGTGAGAGGGTCACCGGGTGCAGGTTGCGCACCGCGGTGACCGAAAGACGTCGAAGGGACATGTCGCCTGCTATGGGTTACAGACGCATCGGCATGACAACGTAGGACGAGTCGTCATTGCCAGCTTCCTGCAGCAGTGCACTGCTGTTGGAGTCCGACAGAATCAGGCGAACCTGTTCAGTGGTCATGACGCCCAGCACGTCCAGCAGGTAGCTGACGTTGAAACCGATCTCCAGCGAGCTGCCGTTGTAGTCGACGCTGATTTCTTCTTCCGCTTCTTCCTGCTCCGGGTTGTTGGCCTGGATCTTCAGCTGGCCGGCAGCCAGTTGCAGACGGATACCGCGGTACTTCTCGTTGGACAGGATCGCGGTGCGGCTGAACGCTTCACGCAACGCCTGACGATCGCCGATTACCAGCTTGTCGCCGCCCTTGGGCAGTACGCGCTCATAGTCCGGGAACTTGCCATCGACCAGCTTGGAGGTGAAGGTGAACTCACCGGTGGTGGCACGAATGTGGTGCTGGCCCAGGACGATGCTGACCGTGCCTTCCGGATCGGTCAGCAGACGCGCCAGCTCGAGGATACCTTTGCGTGGCACGATGACCTGATGACGATCAGCCTGGTCGATTGGTGCCTGCATGGCACACAGCGCCAGGCGGTGGCCATCGGTGGCCACGGCACGCAGGGTGCCGGGGGACACTTCCAGCAACATGCCGTTGAGGTAGTAACGCACGTCTTGCTGAGCCATGGCAAAGCTGGTGCGCTCGATCAGGCGGCGTAGTTTGCTCTGCTCCAGCTGGCAGGTCAGCGAGCCGGGGCCTTCTTCGACAGTCGGGAAGTCATTGGCCGGCAGGGTGGACAGGGTGAAACGGCTGCGACCGGCCTTGACCAGCAGCTTCTGCTCATCGACCTTGATATCGATCAGCGCATCGCTGGGCAGGCTTTTGCAAATGTCCATCAGCTTGCGCGCCGGAACGGTGATTTCGCCCGGCTCCGCAGGCTCTTCCAGTTGAACGCGGCCAACCAGTTCGACTTCCAGGTCGGTACCGGTCAACGACAACTGCTGGCCTTGCACGACCAGCAGGACGTTGGACAGGACCGGCAAGGTCTGGCGGCGCTCGACGACGCCGGCGACCAGTTGCAGGGGTTTCAACAGGGCTTCGCGTTGAATGGTGAAATGCATGGTCTAGTCCCTTGCCTTCAATTAGCTGCGCAGACGGCCATCAGGTCGTCAGCGTGCGCAGCAGGTTCTTGTAGTCCTCGCGGATGTCCGCGTCGGATTCCTTCAATTCATTGATCTTGCGGCAGGCGTGCAGCACGGTGGTGTGGTCGCGGCCGCCGAACATGTCGCCGATCTCAGGCAGACTGTGGTTGGTCAGCTCTTTCGACAACGCCATGGCCACCTGGCGTGGTCGCGCCACGGAGCGCGACCGACGCTTGGACAGCAGATCGGAGATCTTGATCTTGTAGTACTCGGCCACGGTGCGCTGAATGTTATCCACACTGACCAGCTTGTCCTGCAGCGCCAGCAGATCCTTGAGCGATTCGCGGATCAGCTCGATGGTGATATCGCGGCCCATGAAGTGCGAGTGGGCAATTACCCGCTTCAGGGCACCTTCGAGTTCACGCACGTTGGAGCGGATGCGCTGGGCGATGAAGAACGCGGCATCATGCGGCAGCTCGACCTTGGCCTGGTCGGCCTTCTTCATCAAGATCGCCACGCGGGTTTCCAGTTCCGGCGGCTCGACGGCCACCGTCAGTCCCCAGCCGAAACGCGACTTCAGGCGCTCTTCCAGGCCTTCGATTTCCTTCGGGTAGCGGTCGCTGGTGAGGATCACCTGCTGGCCACCTTCGAGCAGGGCGTTGAAGGTGTGGAAAAACTCCTCCTGCGAACGCTCCTTGCGGGCGAAGAACTGGATGTCATCGATGAGCAGTGCGTCGACCGAGCGGTAGAAGCGCTTGAACTCGTTGATGGCGTTGAGCTGCAGCGCCTTGACCATGTCGGCGACGAAACGCTCGGAATGCAGGTAGACCACCTTTGCGTTCGGGTTCTTCTTGAGCAGGTGGTTACCCACAGCGTGCATCAAGTGGGTCTTACCCAAGCCGACACCGCCATAAAGGAAGAGCGGGTTGTAACCGTGCTTGGGGTTGTCGGCGACCTGCCAGGCGGCGGCGCGCGCCAGTTGGTTCGACTTGCCTTCCACGAAGGTTTCGAAGGTGAAGGTGCGGTTCAGGTAGCTGGTGTGCTTGAGCGCCCCTTCGACCTGCACGGTGCGCTGTTCGGCACGGCCGCTGGCCGCTGGCGCCGAACCCGTATCGCTCATGCTGTCGAAGCTGTCCCGGCTGGACGGCTCTTCTACCTCGTTCAGCACAGGCTCAGCCACCGGCACGACGATAGGTTCACTCGGAACCACGACCTGCGCGGCCTGTTGTGTCTGCTGCGCCATGGTCGCGGCGACCGCCGCACTGACTGGCGCGTTGGGGGCGGCGCGCGGTGCCGAGCTGCGGCGGCTGCCTATTAATAGAGACAGAGCGGGCGCGAGGCCATTGCCGTGTTCGCCCAGCAGCTCGAGCAGACGACCCAGGTACTTTTCATTAACCCAGTCGAGCACGAAGCGGTTGGGCGCATAGACGCGCAACTCGTCGCCTTCGGCTTCGACCTGTAGCGGACGGATCCAGGTGTTGAATTGCTGGGCAGGCAGTTCATCGCGCAGAAGCTCCACGCACTGCTGCCAAAGTTCCACTGACAC